>JBEKAS010000073.1:0-16564 GCA_050015795.1 Occallatibacter sp.
GCTGGGCGCTCTTGCGCGACCAGGCGCAACAAACGCTGGCGCTTCTGCTTCTGCCCGCGTGGATCTTTTCGGAACTCGCCTTCCGCATCGGCAGTCACACCGGCGACTTCGTCTACATGGGACGGCTCCTCTTGGTTTGGGCCATCCTCTACCTCACCTTCTTTGCCGGCTCGCGGCGAAAAGTTGTGCGGGGAATTCTCTTTGCGGCGAGCGCCATCGGCGCTGTCTACGGCACCATTTTCGTGCTCGCCGGCTGGGTCTCCGTATCCTCCGATCAAACCTTCCTTCCCTTCGGCACACGCGTCTGGGCCTGGATCGCCATCGCCGCCGTGCCGCTTATCATCGCCGCATTTCACGGCCACAAGGGCCTGGTTCCCATCGCCGTCGCCATCGCGTTTGTGATCGCGCTGCCATGGTGCCACTCCACCACGACCGGGTCCTATAACAACGGCGGAGCGCAGATGACCTACACCAGCACCAGTCCCAACCTGCTCGCGCACGCTTTGGCGGCTGCCTTTGCCGTCTTTCTTTGCTGGTGGGGCGTGCGCCTGCTCTCGCGCGCGCTTGTCAACCTGGGCATTGTGGGATTCGCCGTCGCCGTGCTCTGGTTCTACTTCAGCGACATTTATAACGACCACGAGCGCGCCCTGGGACTCATCGGCCTCGGCGTCCTCTTTCTGGCCGGCGGCTGGGCGCTCGAGAAGATGCGACGCCGCATTCTGGCGCGCATGGCCCCGACCCCTCAAGTTGCCGCTGCAGCCGTGAAGGGAGGCGCGCAATGAAGATCGGACGATGCACTCTCTCTGCTGCCTCGCTTGCGCTGCTTATCGTGCAATTGGCGCTGGTGTCGACCATCGCGGCCAAGTATTTGTACCAGCGCTGGAGCTGCCCGCGCGTCTGGACCCGCGCCGCCGCTATCGATCCCCAATCGCCCATGCGCGGCCGCTACCTGGCTCTCGAACTCACCGTCGACGGCTGCCAAAGCACGTTGCCCTCGGCCAAAGACGCCAACTTCCCGCGCGACGTGAATGGCGCCGTCCAACCCGGGCCCTATGTTCTGCGCCCGCAGACCATCGACTTCCACGCCAATCTGAAGGTCGTCAATAACACGCTCGTCGCCGTGCGCATCGAAGGTCAGGAAGACTCCAACGCCGGAGAAGAAGTGGTGGGCACTGCCAGTTCGCCCTGCAATCAGATGCAGCTCGCATCGTCTACTGACTTCTTCATCTCCGACACGGCGCAAAGCCCGTTGCCGCTCAAGCCCGGCCAGGAGCTTTGGATCGAAGTCACGGTGCCGCCGAAAGGCCCGCCCCGCCCCATGCAACTGGCCCTCAAAGACAACGGAGCGTGGAAGCCGCTGGATTTAAGATAGCCGCATTCGGCGAGGTTCGGACTCCTGCAGTTTGTCCTTGACCAACTCCATGAAGGCGGCCATGGCCGGAGAAATCCATTTGTCCTTGTGCCAGAGGATATGGGTGAAAATGTCGAGGGATGGGCCGGCCCAGCGCAGGGCTTTGAGATGGTTCTGGCGCAGTTCGCGGGCAACCACGATGGCAGGCAGCAGCCCGAGTCCCATGCCGAGGGCAATGCACTGCTTGATTGCCTCAACGCTCGAGAACTCCGTTACGTGGGCGGGGCGAATGTTCGCCAGCGCCAGCGCCCGGTCGAGTTTTTCCCGGTAACTGCATCCCGCTTCAGTAAGCAGAAGATTCTGCGTGGCCAGATCGGCAGGCTTTACCGTGGGTTGGTTGACCAGCGGGTTGCCGGGGTCGGCCAACAGGAGAACTTGCTCCCTGCGCAGGCGGATGGACTTGATGCTCGGGGAGGGCAGCAGGGCGTCGCCGTGAATCAACATGTCGAACCTTCCGGCTTCGAGCTCAAGCACCATGGTTGCATTCGAGTATTCACGGAAGATGAGTTCGACATGCGGAAAGTGGCGGCGGAAGGCGCGCAACACCTCGGGCAAGCGATAGGTGAGCATACTTTCTGCGGCGCCGATGCGTAACGGCCCGCTCGGCTCAGTGCCGGTTCTGACGGCGCGTTGACCGTGGTCCATGGCCGCGAGGGCCTGCAAGGCGAAAGGCAGGAAGTTGCGGCCCGCGTCTGTGAGGGTGACGCGACGGCCGAGGCGGTCAAAAAGCGGTATACCGAGTTCTTCCTCAAGCGCCTTGATCTGCGCGGTCACGTTGGACTGCACCGTGTGCACCTTTTCCGCGGTGCGCGTGAAGCTCAGCTCTTCAGAGAGCGTGCGAAAGATCTGTAGCTGCCGGACTTCCATATAAATCTCCAATACAGATGCAATATATCACATCAATCAATTGGACAGATATACAAACCTGCGCCAGACTCACAACATGACGCGAACGAATGGGACACCAAAATATGCTCGGAGCGGATCGGCGGCGTACTGCGGCTCCGCCGCGATCGCGGGCTGCCGGCGAAAACGAAATTGCGCGCAAGAATCGGAGTGCGCGCGGAACGGCAATCGGCGACCATCATTCCCATGAGCACTGTTTCGCATATCGCGACCGAATTCGCAATCGTTTCGATGAGCAGGGAATCAGCACAACATGACGCGAACGAATGGGACACCAAAAAAAATACCTGAAACGGATCGGCGCCAAACCGCTTAACAGTATTGGCACGAGAGATCGGGCGAGTACGAATTGACGGTGTTCCAGCAAGCTCTTGAAGAAGTTGTTCCCCAGCTTATCGAGAGCTCAACCAAACATCCCCAAAGGAGGTCGCTATGAACCGCATCACCACCCTCGAGCGAGATTTTTCACATTGTGATCAAGCGCATGCTTCTTGTGACCAACGGCATCTGAGGGAGTTTGTATGGGTGCCTCAGGTTGACGGAGCATGCCTGTAAACCACTGAATTCAAAAACCTTCTGGAATCCTTCCAGTCTACACTGCATCCACTGAGTAGGTTCCAAGAATTCGTTCAATTCCCCGAACCACACAACCAAAGGAGAAAGATCATGACGCTGATACGCCGCCATCCCCGCAGGCACACTGTCCTCTCACTCGCAGCATTCTCGCTGCTTCTTCTCACAGCGTCGAGCGTGCTCGCCAACCCTGTCAAAGAACCCGACGTGCCGGCAACGCCAGCAGGATTTGAGCCGCACACAATTCAGCAGCAGATCCAGCTTGCCGGCGAATACCTTGCCGGACAAGGTGTGCCGCAGGATTCGAAGCGCGCAGCCTTCTGGTATGAGAAAGCGGCGGGAGCCGGCGATCCCCAGGCGCAGCTCCAGATCGGTTATTTGTATGAGGCAGGCATCGGCGTTCCCAAAGATCCGGTGCGTGCCTTTCACTGGTATCAGCTTGCCGCCGCGGGTGGGCTGGTCACCGCCAAGGCGAATCTTGGCGTTGCCTATCTTTATGGAGAAGGTGTTGAGAAGAACGAGCAAGCAGCCTTCGCGCTCTTTCATCAAGCCGCTCAAAAAGGCAGCGGGCTCGCGGCTTGCTTTCTGGGAGACATCTATCACTTCGGAATCGGCGTGGTGCAGAATGACGCCGAGGCCGAACGTTGGTATCTGAAGGGAGCGAAACTGCACAACCCCCAGGCGCAGTACGTTGTGGGTTCGCTCTATTTCGCGGAAACGAATCACGAGCGCAACCTGAACACGGCCGCATCGCTACTTCGGGAATCCGCGGAGTCCGGCTATGTTCCGGCGATGTATCAGCTTGGCCTGTTGCTCGAGCAGAATCCGGAGCTTGCCAGGCATCCCGGCGAAGCAACGGCCTTTCTCAACACTGCGGCCAATGCCGGCTCGTGGACTTCGTCTATGCTTCTCGGTGTGCTCGCGCGCGACGGCAAGGACGTGCCGCGCGATGCATCCACGGCGTACTACCAATTCCGTGTTGCAGTGCTCGAAGGTGGAGACGAGGCGCAAAAACTCCTCAAAAACGACCTACAGGTGCTCACCGCCGAACTGGATGCTGACCGCAGGGCAGCGATCGACGCTCAAGCCGCGGAATGGCACCAGCGCCACCATGCTGTCCTTGAATTCGTCTATAAACAGGGAGAAAATGAGACAGGCTTCCCCGCTTACGCATTGGCGGCTCCCGAAGGCGGTGGGCACACGGCTATGTTGCTTCCTGCCGAAGCGGGGATCGATGGGACATATGCCCAGCGATGAGGCGCCGATAGCACGGATTCAACGTGAACCTTCCGGCTTCTTTTCGCCGGAGATTTTAGAGCGATTCCTGAGTCAGTGTGTCGTTTGATGGTCTCTGCTAGGTCGACGGCTCCCTGTCGGTCGCGTCGACTTGGATCTCGCGGCTTCGAGATGCAGCAACTCAGGAATCGCTATAACCCGGGCCCAAGCTGCAATGCAGATAATTGACGGCATCGCCCGAGGCGGCGCCGTAAGTTGAGAACGGAGTCTCGTGTACGACCAGGAAATTCCAGCAACTGAATCCATTACGCGCGTGGGTGCGCCGGGATCGCCCAAACGGTCGATCCTGATGCACCCCGCATTTTTCATCGCTGGTTCCACTCTGGTGGGACTGCTCTTCGCCCTGCAGCAGTGGGGGCACATGAACGTGGAGGGCTACCAAATCGGGCTCTGGGCCGCAATTGTACCGTGGGGCGTGCAATATTTCTTATGGGGAATCATCGGCTGGGTTCTGTGGCGGCTTTTCCGGCCGTTCATCCAATCCGCCAGCATCCTTCAGATTTTTACGATCGTCCTTCCCGTGAGCCTGGCAACCTATTTGATCGAGACCATGATCTGGGTTGCCTTCTTCCCGCATTACTCAATAAATCATCCGGTCATGGGCTATTGGCAGCGTGTTGAGTTCAATTACCATGGCGACCTGATGGAAAGCATGGCCATTTTCTGGTGCGCTTTCTTTTTCTTCCGCGGCATCGGGTATTACCAGCAGTTCCGGGAGAAGGAAACCGCAGCCGCCCAACTGGAAGCGCAACTGGCGAACGCAAAAATGGCCGCATTGCGCATGCAGCTGAACCCTCACTTTCTTTTCAATACCATGAACAGCATTTCCAGCCTGATGCGCAGCGATGTGGATGCCGCCGACTCCATGCTGGAACACTTGAGCAGCTTGCTGCGTATGACTCTGGAACGCGGCGACGTTCAGCTCATTCCGCTGCACGATGAGATCGATTTCACGGAGACCTATCTTGCCATGCAGGACCGAAGATACGCAGGGCGTGTCACGCGGACGCTTTCCGTCGACCCCGAACTTCACGACGCACTGGTGCCGGCCATGATCCTGCAGCCGATCGTTGAGAATGCTTACGCTCATGGCTTGTCGAAGTTGGATCGCGGCGGTCAGCTTTACATCGACGTGCGCAGGGATGGGCAACAGTTAAAAGCCATCATCACGAACAATGGCGTTGGCTTGAGACCCGGCGTGAATCAAAAAGCCAACGGATACGGCGTGGGCGGATACGGAATGGGATTGACCAATGTGAAAGATCGCCTCCGCCTGCACTACGGCGACGACGGGTCGTTCACCATGCGCGAGCTGGATTTAAGTCGAGTTCAGGTTTCCATCTCGTTTCCTTTGCAATTCTCGGCAATCCCTGCCGAAAGCCTGACAAGGTACGGTGCCTGATGATTCACGCAGTGGTGGCAGACGATGAAGTCCTAGCTAGGCAGAAGTTGCGCCAATTGCTTCGCGACGACCGCGACATTGAAATCGTCGGCGAGTCGGCGACAGCCCTTGAAACCATCGAGCTCGTGAAAGCCACGAACCCGGAGTTGCTGTTCCTCGACATTCGCATGCCGGGCATGGATGGATTCGATGTAGTCGGCGCGCTGGCCAACCAGCCGGACGTTTCTCTTCCGCGCATCATTTTCACCACGGCCTACGACCAATATGCCCTGCGCGCGTTCGAAGTCAATGCCGTCGACTATTTATTGAAGCCGTTCACGCAGGAGAGACTGCGCGCTGCCATCGAGCGGGTTCGCGAGCAGTCCCAGGTGAAGCAGCAGGGACCCGGCACCGGGAGCGGGAATAGCAAGGGCGTCAACTTTTACACCAACCGCATCATCTTCAAGTCGCGCGGCCGCATTTTGTTTCTGCCCGTCTCAGACATTCGCTGCATTGGCGCTGAGGGCAATTATGTGCGGCTTTCGACCGCAACGGAAACACACCTGCTGCGGGAAACCATGGCTCACCTTGAGGAGCGGCTCGATCCGCGGGGATTCCTTCGCGTGCATCGCTCGTTCATTGTGAACCTGAAGTATGTGAAGGAGGTGCGCCGGGAAACCAATGGCGACTCCGTCGTAATCATGGATAGCGGCCATAAGGTTGCATTGGGCCGCAGCTATCGCGCGTCTCTGAACCAGCAGCTGCATCGCGCCTGAAAATCCCGATTTCTGGAGGCTCCTTGGAGTCGGCCCGGATTTTTCTCTTTCACAAATTGACGCTCGCATCCGAATCGCAACCGTTCATCACAGAATTTGGGGTTCCGTCCCAAAATCCACCGAATTGGAGGAATAAATCCCAGTTTTCGAAATCGAGTAGAAAGCGCCGGGCTGGTCTGCTGCGCGATCCACATCATCGGTGTTGCTGCTCCTGCCAAAACTGCAGCTCGTCCCTTCAAGTCACGTTTCCGTCACACTTCCGCCCGCGGCACATCTATTGGACTGCTGCGTGCAGCGTAGTTTTCTGGAGGATTTTCTCCATGATCGAAATGCCGACATATGCCCCGCAGCTTGCGCTGCCGCAACCAGGCCTGTCCCTGGCTCCAGTTCGCGAAACACATTCGACCATTTTCAAGGCCATCAGTGTGAATGCTGATGCGCACCGTATCTCCCGCGCGCTTACAGTGCCTGAGTATCTCGAGGCATGGATCTCGATTCCGTGCGCAGCGCCCGGTTCGTATACTCTCGTCTCATCTCAGGACAACGGCTACCGCCTTGACTACTACTCCGCCCACGACTCGGCGCAACGCTCCGCCCTCACCATCAAGGGGTCTTTTCTTTTTTGCCATCTTCGCAAAATTCGATTGTTCTGGCGCAAGACCTCGAACGCCTTGTGTGCGGATAGCGTTGTCGACTTTCGCCTCAGAGGCAACTTCGGCAGCAGTGTCGTCGAACTGCGCCACACTGCACTCGCCTCCGCGGACGAGCACGCCTGGCACGAAGCACTTTGGCGGGGCTCTCTGGAGAAGCTTGCGCTGCTTTTCGGGTCCTGATAAATCCGTATTGCGGCAGAACGCGATGCAGGGCATCACGCGCCCTCACGCCCCCGGCGCGTTCAAATCCACCAGCCCCTCCGGCAGCGCCATTTCCACGCGCTTGCCTTCAAGGTCGATCCTGCGCAGGTAACTTTTCGCAAACGGAATCAGCACCTCGCCGCGCGCCCCGCGCACCACGAGCAGCGGTGCAGGCCCCGCCGTCCGGTCCACATCCTCAATCTCGCCCACGGTCGCCGCTTCCGCGCCGGCCACGTCCACCAGAACGCACCCGATCAGGTCGCCGATGTAGGTTTCATCCGCGGCGAGCGGCACGCGATCGCCTTGCGGAATGGCCAACACCATGCCCTTCAGCTCTTCGGCCGCGGAAATGGAGTCCACGCCCGCGAAGTGCAGCACGATGCCGCCCTTGTGCAGCCAGTGGTTGGTGAGCTCAATCTCGCGCGGAGGCGCAGACGCGGCGCCGCCGGTCTTGAGCAGCCACAACTGCCGCCGTTCAGCAAACTTTTCAGGGAAATCGGTGAGAATTTCGGCGAGGACCTCGCCTTTGCGGCCCTGCGGGCGACGAATCCGCGCCAGCCAAACCCAGTTTTCCGGCGCTACCGGCACGACTACCCCCGCCTCCGGAAGACTTGACAGGCGCTAGCGCCTGCCACGCTAGATCTCGTCGTCCTCTTCCAGGATGTCGAGCGTGTAGCGGTGGTGGAGCTTCATGCTGACCGCGCCCAGGATGGTGCGCACGGAGCGCGCGGTACGCCCCTGCTTGCCGATGACCTTGCCCACGTCCTGCGCCGCCACGCGGAGCCGAAGCACCGTATTCTCATCGCGGTTCACGGCTTCCACCTCGACGGCATGCGGTTCATCCACCAGGGCCCGCGCGATTTCGCGAACCAATTCGTCTACTTGCACCATTTCAGCTTGGGTCATGATCTTGCCTCTGACCATCTACGTTCGGAGATTGGCACTCTGAAACTGTGCGCGAATAGTAACACGCATACCCTCTTGAAGCAAAGACTTATGTGCCGCCCAGGCCTTCTTGGGCCCCGGGCATGCAGCACAAGTCTGGAGACTCAGGCTGCGGCCGGATCAGAAACCGCCGGGGCGGGCGTCGGGTCTGAAACCACCGGCGCGGGCGTATCCGGAACCGCGGGGTTCTTGGCGACCAGCTTTTCCATGATGGGCGACAGCTTGGCGCCCATGCTACGCCAGTAGGCGATCCGGTCGTGCTTCAAGTTGACCGTGGCCGGGTTGGTGCGAGGATTGTAGGTGCCGACCACCTCAATCGAACGGCCGTTGCGGGCGCGGTCCTTCTCGATCACGACGATGCGGTAATAGGGCTGCTTGGGGGCGCCAACACGCGCCAATCGAATCATAACCACGATGGATACATTTCCTTTCCGGTTTCAAGAGCTTTTCGTGCGTTTTTGGGGGAATTCCCCGCCGGATCCTCACCCGAACGGCGAGTCCGCCAGGCAAACGGCGGCAGGTCTCCGGCACAGCAGAGCGTTTTCGGTTCATACGTTGACAGGCTGACATCGCTCAGGGTGGCTCTTTCTTGAGGAAAGAGCCACTCGGCGGTATCGAACCCTATGAAGGCTTGAACCGAAAACGCTGTAACGGCCGGACAGATGCGCCCGGCCGCACACATCACAACACCTAAGTATCGCCGAAACCGGGCCTTCGAGGCAAATCTTCCTTCGCCCGCCGACGGCCGTTCCGAGTCACCCCCATGCCGCCTCTGCCGCGCCGTTCCGCGCCGCGCTCGCTTATGATGACGAGTTAACCTCTGGTTTTTTGTCAGGGAGCCAAGTCCAGTGCCATCCGTGGGACGTGAAGCATGAACCGGGAATATCATGAGGGTCAATCCGCTCAGCTTGGCCGCTCCATGGAGCTGCTCGTCTTTGGCCATGCCGGCATGCCCGTCCTGGTTTTCCCCACCTCCGGCGGCCGCTTTTTCGAGTTTGAAGACCGTGGCATGGTCGCCGCTCTCGCCGACAGGATCGACGCTGGCGAGCTTCAGCTCTTTTGTGTCGATTCGGTCGATCGCGAGAGCTGGTACAACCGCCAGGTTTCTCCGCGCCGCCGCATCGTCCGCCACATGGACTACGAGGCCTATCTTCTCCGCGAAGTCGTGCCCTTCATCCGCGAGAAAAATCGCGACCCGCGCCTGCTGGCGCTTGGCTGCAGCTTCGGCGGCTACCACGCGGTGAACATCGCCCTGCGCCATCCTGACCTCTTCAGCGGGTTTTTCTCCATGTCCGGCGCCTTCGACCTCATCGCCTTTCTCGACGGCTACTACGACGAGGATTGCTACTTCCATCTGCCCACGCACTACCTGCCGCGGCTCGAAGATCCGTGGTTCCTCGATCGCATGCGCGCCAATCATTATGTGCTGGCCACCGGTTGGGACGACCAATGCCTCGCGCAGAATCAACAACTCGACCGTATCCTGAGCGAGAAGGGTATTCCGCATCGGTTCCACGTGTGGGATGTGCCGAACGCGCACGATTGGCCGACATGGCAGCGCATGGTGCAGCATAATTTGTAGAAACAGGGAGCAAGGGAGCAAGGGAACAAGAAGGCAGGGAACAGTGTGAGTGTGAGTGTGAGTGTGAGTGGTCAGTGATCAGCGCACACTGTTCACTCACACTCACACTGACCACTGATCACGAACCCAATCCAGTCCACGGAGGCATTGCCATGAGCCAACTGAACCCATACGAAAAATTCCTTGACGGCCGGCCGCTTGAGGCAATCCTTGCAGCAACACCGAATGCCATTGCCGAATATCTTGAGGTGATTGGCGCGCAGCGCGCGAGCGTGCCGCCGGCGCCCGGCAAATGGAGCGCCTCCGAAATCGTCTGTCATCTGGCCGATTGCGAGATCGTCTTCGCCTTCCGCATGCGCCAGACGCTCGCTGAAGATAACCCCACGATTCAGCCCTTCGATCAGGACAAATGGGCGGCGCATTATCCCGGCATTCCAGCGGCAATGGTGCTTGAAACCTTCAGCGCGTTGCGCAAATGGAACCTGCGGCTCATCCACTCCGTAATGCCCGCCGCCGCAGGCAGAATTGTGACCCATCCCGAGCGCGGCGCAATGACCTTCCAGACTCTCGTCGAAACCATGGCCGGCCACGACCTGAACCACCTCGCGCAATTGCGCCGCATCGCCGAGCTGCCCGCCTGACCGCTCGTACTCTTACCTCGTGATTTCGTAATGCTCCTCGGACATGTGCGGGTCAAGAGACCCGCACTACAGCCGGTCAGGAGACCGGCGCTACGCTCCCGCGCGGCTTTGTGACGGAGAAATTTCCCGCAAGAATTGCAAATCCTCCGGGAACCTTTTCGGGTTTCGCGCGGTCAAAGAGAATAGCGCCTGCTTCCACGACCATGCCGAGGATTCTTCGTGCAAGAATCGCAGGCACTCCCGTTCAATGGTCGAGGGCTGCCGTCAACGCGGCCTTCAGGAGGAGTTATGCGCCGTTCCCTTCTTGCTGTTCTCGTCTTCGTTCTTCCGCTCACCTTACCCGCCCAAAAATCCAACGCTTCCGCCGCCAAAGCGCCGCCCTCGGCTGCGCCCAATGCGCCGTCCGCTATCGACCTGCCGGTGCGCAAGGTTGTGCTCTACAAAAATGGCGTGGGCTACTTCGAGCACGCCGGTGCGGTAAACGGCAACCAGCGCGTGACGGTCGACTTCACCTCCGCGCAGTTGAACGATGTACTGCAATCGCTCACCGCGCTCGACAGCAAGGGCGGCATGATCGGCGCCGTCGGCTACAACTCTACGATGCCCATCGCGCAGCAGTTGACGACACTGGCGCTCGGCCTGAAGGATTTCCCCGCAACGTTATCCGTCTACCAGGCGCTGCGCGGGCAGCGCGTGGAGGTGACAGGCGCGGGCGCTCCGGGCGGTCCGATTGTGGGCCGTCTCGTCAACGTTGAATATCGCAAGGAGACCGACAAGAACGGCGCCACCTCAGAGGATCACTACTTCCTCATCGTCGCAACCGACACCGGCGCGCTGCGCACCGCCGAGCTCACCGACGCCGTCTCCGTGCGCATGGTCGATTCCTCGCTGCAGAAACAATTCGCCTCCTATCTTGAAATCATTGGATCGGCGCAGGACCAGCAGCTGCGACACTTGACGCTCGAAGACCGCGGCCAGGGCGAGCGCCAGTTGCAGGTCAGCTACATCAGCGAGGTGCCGGTGTGGAAGTCCACCTACCGCATCGTCTTCCCACGCGACCCCAACGGCAACGCCACCGTGCAGGGATGGGCCGTGGTGGATAACACCGTGGGCGTGGACTGGAACAATGTGCAGTTGTCTCTCGTGGCCGGCGCGCCGCAGAGCTTCATCCAGCCGCTCTCGCAGCCGCTGTATACACAGCGGCCGACGATTCCCATTGCCACCGCCGCGCAAAATGCGCCCATCACGCACGAGGCGACGGAAACAGTCACGGTGCAGTCGGAGATGATGAACAATCAGCTCGCGACGCCGACCAAGATCCCGCGCAACATTCAGATGATGGCCGGGCTCGCGGCTCCTGGCGCAGCCCTGGATTCGAATGGTCAATTTCACGGCCTGGGTAACGGCGCCAATTTCGGCATGGGCAGCGGCTCCGGCGGTGGAGTCGGCTCTGGCGAGGGTTACGGCGGCGGCGTCTACCGCGCCTCGGATGCCATCAATGAAGGCGACGTCTCCACCAACGCCTTTGACGATTTCTTTGAATACGCGCTCACCCAGCCGGTCACGATCCACAAGAACGAGTCGGCCATGGTGCCCATCCTGCAGCAGGAACTCCCCGCAACTCACGTCACGCTGTGGAGCGACAGCCACCCCACGCCGCTGCGCGCCGTTTGGCTGGAAAACACCTCCAAGCTCACGCTCGATTCTGGCAGCTTCTCGATCTTCGAGAGCGGCGAATTTGCCGGCGAGGGCCTGCTCGATCCCATTCACCCCGGAGAAAAGCGTTTGCTCTCCTACGCCGTCGATCAGGCGGTGAAGGTGCGTCGCGGCGACTTTTCCCAGACGCGCACGCTGCATCACATAGCGATGCACGAGGGCGTACTGGTTGAGACTACAAGCTCCGTGACTGATACCACGTACACCGTGACCAACGCGGGCGATCAAACGCGGGCCGTGATGGTGGAGCATACGCGGCAGCCGCGTGCTGAACTCGACTCCGATGTAAAGCCGGACGAGACCACAGCTACTGCATATCGTTTTCGCATGGCCGTTGATCCGCACAAGACCGCCGATCTGCACGTCCGCGAGCACGCCGACATCTCGGAAAAGATTCAAATCGGAGGGCAGACCGATAACGGTGACGTTCTGATCACCAGCGGCAACTATTCGCCGGCGCTCGCCGAAGCGTTGAAGCCGGCCATCGATGCGCAAACTGCGCTCGTCGATCTGAATAGCAAGATCGATGAGATTACGGAAAAGCAGAAGACGCTGGCCGACGACGAAAACCGCTATCGCGAGAACTTGAAGGCACTGAAAGACAGCGCCACGGCCAAGCGTTTTGTCGATGAACTGAACCAGGCCGAGGATGCGATTGAAGCGGCGCGCAAGGAGCAGGCCGATCTCGAGAAACAGCGCGACCAGGCCCAGGCGCATCTCGACATCGTCATTGCCAAGCTCTCCTTCGACACCGATCTCGACGTGGTGCTTTCGAAGACGCCGTAAGAGACGAGTGTGAGTGTGAAGTGTGAGTGTGAGAGACAGCATCAGCCACACTCGCACTCACACTAGCCGTTCCGTCGTACACTGTTGCCGTATGTAAAACGGCGCATTTTCCGCGCCGCAGCGCACGGAGGACCGGCGCATGAAGAAGATCGGCATCCTGTTCGGCGTGGAGAACAGTTTTCCGAGCGCGCTGGTCGAGCAGATCAACTTGCGCGATCGGGCCCGCAATCCCTCCGGCATCCAAGCCGAATTTGTCCTCACCGGCGCGGTTGATCTCAATCAGACTCCGCACTACGCGGTCATCATCGATCGCATCTCCCACGACGTGCCGTTTTACCGCGCATTCCTGAAACATGCGGCGCTCAACGGCACGATTGTCATCAACAATCCCTTCTGGGCTTCGGCCGACGACAAGTTCTTCAATTACGCGCTCGCGCGCCGGCTCGGTGTGGCCGTGCCGCCCACCGTGCTCCTGCCGCACAAGGAACTGCCCAACGGAACCTCCGAAAAATCGATGCGCAACCTTGAGTTTCCTCTCGACTGGGACGGCGTGTTTGCCGCGATCGGCGAACACGGCTTCCTCAAGCCCATCGATGGCGGAGGCTGGCGCGACGTGCACGAGGTGCACGGCCGCGACGAGTTCTTCCGCGCCTTCGACCAGTCCCGCGACCTGTGCATGGTGTTTCAGAAGGCGGTCGAGTACACAGAATACTTTCGCTGTTTTGTGGCGGGGCAGAGACGAGTCCGCACCATGCCTTACGATCCGCGCCGGCCGCACGCGGAGCGCTACCTGAAAGGCTTTGCGCGGCCGAGAACTCTGCACGGGCGGTTGCTTTACAGGAAAATGGAAGAGGATGCCATCAAGCTTTGCCGCGCGCTCGGCTATGACTTGAATTCCGTCGAGTTTGCGGTGAAAGAGGGAACTCCCTATGCGATCGACTTCATGAATCCAGTGCCGGATGCCGATGTGCACTCCGTCGGCGAGGCGAATTTTGCTTGGATTGTCGATGAGGTTGCGGAACTGGCGATCGCCCGGGCCAGGTCGGCGCCGCGCGTGGCGGGGCAACGAGGGCCGGCGTACCTGAGCGCAGCGAATGCGAAAGGGAGTTCGCGCAAGCATCCCGCAGCGAGGAAACGGCCCGCGTCAGCCGCCAGCGATGCGAAGAATTCCCGAGCCTGAATCTACATTTCGAGCAGATACCGTTTCTATTTCGCAGCCGCCGCCATCGCCTTGCGCATGCGGTCTTCCGCATCGGCGGGCCAGTAGGCGCAGCCGAGCTCGAAGAAGACAGTGGTGTAAGGAATCGTGAGTTCCGTCTTGACGATGAGTACGCGAAAGACCTGTGAAACCTGGTCGAGTTTGGCGATGATCTGCTCGTGCAGCATGGGGATTCTGTTCGCGCCCGCCAGCAGCTCATCGAGCTGTTTGCGGTAACGCGCCACGCCTGGCGCATCGGCTTCGCCGACATACTCAAGTTCCTTGTCGAGATAGATATTGGCGCGCACGTGCCGGCTGGCATTGATGACGTCAAGCACCTTGCGTGCTACTTCGATCTGTCCTGCGCCGGAGACGATGGTCTCAATGCCGGGTTTGGATTGCGCGGGATACGCGGAATCGGCCACCACGATCCAGTTGCGGTGACCGTAGAGCGGCAACAGAGTGTGCAGTTCGCGTTCCCAATCGGGTCTCGTCAGTCTAGGCGCGTCGGCCATGGTCCCTCACCTTGCGCGTGGGCGTGGACGCCCACACGACAGCCGGCCAGGAGGCCGGCGCTACTATTTCAGTTCCTCGTCGGCGCACACGGCCACTTTGCCGCATTTGCCTGAAGCCATTAATGCATAGGCATCACCGGCGCGCTCCAGCGGAAACCGGTGCGTGATGATGTCGGCCGGATGCAGGTTCCAGCGTACCAGCCGCTCCACCAGTTCTTCCATCAGCCAGGTCGATGTGACCCACGAGCCGTACACGGTCTTCTGGTCGTGAATCATGTCGGGCGAGGGATTGAATTCGACGCGCCCGCCTTCGCCCAGGAAAACGATCTTGCCCCATCTGCGCGTGGCGCGAATGGCCGTGGCGCGTGCGGCATCGTTTGCCGAGCAGTCGACGGCGCGCTCGACACCCATGCCGGCAGTCAGCCGTTTCACTTCGGCCACATTGTCCGGGCCCGACATGAGAACCTCGTCGCACAGGGCGAGATCCTTCGCGATCTTCATCCGCTCCGGAACCACGTCAATGCCGATGATCTGGTGCGCACCCAGCTTGCGGCACAGCGCACCCGTAGCCAGGCCGACCGGTCCCAGGCCGGTAATCAGCACGGCATGATTGCCGCTGATGCCGATCTTCTCCAGCCCCTCGTACACGGTGCCGAATCCGCACGCCACCTGCGCGCCATCGGCATAGGAAAGCTCATCGGGCAGCGCGATCAAATCCTTCTCCTCGGCGATCATGAACTCGGCCATGCCGCCGTCGCGTTGCCAGCCGTAGGCGCGGCGATATTTCTCGCTGGTGCAGGAGATCATGTAGCCGCGCCGGCAATCGTTGCAGACCCCGCAACCGGAAATGTGATACACAATCACGCGGTCACCCACCTTGAAGCGGCGACAGCCCTCGCCCGCAGCAGCAATCTGACCCGACGGCTCGTGCCCGGCAATCACGCCCTGGTAGCCTTCGGGGCCTTTGCCCAGGTGCTCGTGATAGATGCAACGAATATCCGAGCCGCAGATGGTCGACGCTTTCACACGCAGCAGAACTTCTCCGTGACCCGGCGCCGGCACGGGCACCGTGCGCAATTCGACGGTTGAATTGCCCGGGAGAAATGCGGCGGTCATCGTCGATTTCATGGATTCGTTCTCCAGTGCTGCGTCTTGAGCTTTTAGCTATTAGCTCTTGGCTCGATCATGGCAGAGCCAACTGTTGTTGCGGCCTCAAAAGAAGGTTGCGGTTGAATGCCAGCAAACCAACAGCAAAACAGCGAACAGTCAAATCGAATAGCTAACAGCTAAAAGCTAAGAGCTTGCATTTACGGTGGCGTGATCTCCCCGTTCAGATCCCAGAGATCTTCCCAGGTCTGGCCCTCTTTCCACAGGAATACTTGGCCTTTGATCAAGCGGCAATTGCGATCGATGGCGGCGATGGAGCGCATCTCCTCGTCGGTGAGCGGATCTCCCACGACGCCCTCGAGGTTGGCGCGGTAATGATGGACGGAAAATGGAATGGGCGTTTGCCCGCGCTGCACTGCCCACTTGATGCACACCACCGCCGGGTGAATGCCGTGGCGTTCGGCGATGCGCACGATTGCCGGGTCCTCGGTGGGCGCGGTGTCCTCGGGGGTGCGGTCGCGTTCCGGCCGTCCCGGCGAGCCGATGGGGCAGTAACCGACGGGCTGCAAGCCGTTGTCGAGCACGAAGCGGAAAAGTTCAGGCTGCTGGAAGTGCGGGTGCAGTTCCATTTCGTTGACCGCGGGCTGAATGCGGGCGTCGCGCAGAACAAGCTTCAGTTTGGGGATGGTCATGTTCGAGGTGCCGATGTGCCGCACCAGGCCCATGTCCACCAGTTCTTCCAACTTGCGCCAGGTCTTCATGTAGTTCGCGTGGATGTAGGGCTTGGCGTTAGGAGAGCGCGAGGCAACGTCGCAGCCTGGGGGATGGAAATTCGGGAACGGCCAATGTACCAGGTAAAGATCAAGGTAGTCGAGGC
>JBEKAS010000074.1:0-16557 GCA_050015795.1 Occallatibacter sp.
GGGCCAGTCGACGCCGGTGACGTTGGAGAGGAAGTCGAGGGCGAGATCCGCGTCGTCGCGCAGGAAGGTCGCCACGGCAACGGCGCTCGCGGGCGCGAGACGCAGCGAGTGCTCCGCCGCAGGGCCGGGATTGGGCACAAACTCCACACCCGCGCCGGGAACCGTCGCTTCAATCGCCGCCTTGATTTCTTCGACCGTCTTCATTTCAGTTCACAGTCCGTTGTTGTCAGTTGTCAGTTGGCAGCCGCCAGTGTCTTTCTGTTCCCTGTTCCCTGTTCCCTGTTCCCTGTTATCTATTCCCTAATCCCTAATCCCTGTTCCCTGTATTTGCACCGGCCACACGCCCTGATTCGAGGTTGGCTCCAGATCGTGCTCGCCGAACTCGGGCACGGGAAACTCGCCCTGCGCGCCGGCGTCGAGAAAGCGCGGGCGGTCCGCGCCGGTCAAATGCTGGGCATCAATTTTCTTCTGCAGCGTGATGAAGGCCTGGAGGAGCGCCTCAGGCCGCGGCGGGCATCCGGGAATGTGCACATCGACGGGAATGTAACGGTCGATGCCCTTGAGCACGTTGTAGCCCTGCTTGAACGGCCCTCCCGAGATGGCGCAGGCGCCCATGGCGATCACGTAGCGCGGCTCGGCCATCTGGTTGTAGAGGCGCACCACCTGCGGGGCCATCTTCTTGGTCACCGTGCCGGAGACGATCATGAGATCGGCCTGGCGCGGCGAGGCACGAAAGACCTCGGCGCCGAAGCGCGCCAGATCGTAGCGCGCCATGGTGGTCGCAATCATCTCAATGGCGCAGCAGGCGAGGCCGAACTGCATGGGCCATACCGAGCTGCGGCGGCCCCAGTTGTAGAGCTCCTCAATGGTCGTGACAAAGACGCCCTGCTTGCCCAGCTCGATTTTGAGAGTCTGATCCATCGGTCGCTTCGCTCCGCTTCAGGGTTCAGGTTTCAAGTGTCAGGTTTCAGAAATCTTTGAATCCTGCGATCACCTTCGTCACCACTACTTGCCGACTTAACTTCCCTAATCAACCACGCCCTGCAGATTCCTCTGCCGTGCGTACATGCGCGAGAAACTGAAACCTGACACCTGAAACCTGTCTTCACGCCCACGTCAGCACACCCTTGGCCCAGGCCCAGGCCAATCCCTCGACCAAAAGCAGCACAAACACCAGCATGGCCGCGCAAGCCGCCGCGCTGAGCCCCGTAAATGCCACCGCAAAGGGCAGCAGAAAAACGGCTTCCACGTCGAAGATGAGAAAAATGATTCCGTACAGGTAGTAGGCCGAGCGGAACTGCACCCAGGCGTCGCCCTTTGAGACCAGGCCGCACTCATAAATGGCGTTTTTGGTGGGGTTTGGCTTGGGCGGCGCAAACATCCTGGCCCAAAGCCATGCCAGCGCCAGTGGGGCCAGCCCAAAACCTAGCGCCGCCACAAACAAAACTGCCAAGGAAAAGTATGGACTGGAAGCCATCGCGGGAAAAATAGCCCTTCTAGTTCAAGCTACCAGTTTGGGGCCGGTTTTGGCGATGGAGTTAGGGACGTTTCCTGCCGCTCAGGCCCGGTTTTCCACCATTTATCTCATTCTATGAACCGTTGGCTGGTGGAGCGGCCAGGGTATGGTGAGCGCCCGGCTCACCCGCTGTCTCGCTGACTTGCCGACTCGCTGACTTGTTAATCGTCGTCATCCGCGGCGGACTTTTTGGCGCGCGTTTTCAGAATCGCTGGCACCGGCGCATTGCCCATCGCATCTTTCCAGAGAATCACGTTGAGCTTTTCCGTGGGCGCGCGGTCTTCGTGGCTGAAGTCCATCTTCATGCTCGCTTTTGCGCCCACCGCGTTTTTTGCATTAGCCATATAGATGAGGCCGTTGTCGCGGTTGGTGGTATCGGCATCGTAGGGCGGTTGATCGCCGGGGCCGGTAAAGAGCGAGGAGATGAGCGACGAGAAGGCGTCGTTGTTGTTCATCGGGGGCAGTCCGAGCAGCGACTCCATAGTGCGGATGACGCTGACGGTCGAGTAAAAACGTGAATCGACGAAGGGCGCGCCGTTGGGGCCGTGCGGCGCGTACTTGCTGATGACAAATGCGATGCTGCGGTGCGCGTCGACGTGGTCGGCGCCGTTCTGCGCGTCGTCTTCGAGGATGAAGAAGACGGTATCGTCCCAGTACTGCGAGTGCGAGACCGCTTCAACGGCGCGGCCGACGGCAAGATCGTTATCGGCGACAGATGATCGTGGCGTAGGACCGCCCGGCCGCGTTCCCGCGGTGTGATCGTCGGGCAGGCGAATAGTGATAAAACTCGGCATGGTGTCGTCGCCCCGCTCGCGATCTGCAATCCACTGCTTCAGGTGGCGCAGAAAGACTTCGACACGAATCTGATCGGGGACCGCGAGATTGAAGTCCGGCGCTTCCGGCGCGAAGTGGCCCACCAGCTCCGGCTTGGTGGCCGTGTTGCTGGCGATGAGCGGAATGGGCCAGGAGAATTTGTTCACGCCTCCGCCCCACTCCGCGGGCAGCGGATCGCCCGGAGCGATCGTGGCGTGCGCACAGCTGGGCCCGGCCAGCATCACGCCCTGCGAGGCATCGGCGACCGCGCCCTGACCGCAAAACTTCGTTGAGATGTACTCGCCGAAGTGGTAGTAGGTCTTGCCGCGCGCGGCGAGATTGGTCCATAGATAGCCGCTGGCCGGCTCTTCCACGTCGGGAATCTTCTGGAGCAGCGGATAGCCGTTGGCCACCACGCCTTCGAAATCATAGGTGCGCTGCGTGCTCCGGTAGTTATGCGGCCAGGTTTTCTCGAGATAGTCGGTGCCGATGGCCGCGGTGGACCAGACGTGACCGTCGCCCGAAATTTCGCCGGAGTCGAAGAAGTTGTCTAGCACGCCGAATTGCAGCGCCAGCTTGTGCTGGTTGGGCGTGATGGATGCGCCGTACATCGCCCACTTCGGATCGCCATTGCCCAGGGGTTTCCCGTCCTGCTCGAGGTCGCCGAGAACCTGATCGTAGCTGCGATTTTCTTTGATGATGTAGATGACGTGCCTGATGCGGTTGCTGCCACCGGCAAAGACGATCTTTTCCTGCGCGGCCTTCATGCGATTCGCAGCCAGCACGTTTTGCGTCCACGCGGGCAGCTGGGCTGCAATTTCCTTTTCGTCGATTGTGGCCAGCGAGCCATAGAGCAGTGTTGCGATGTAGGCGTTGGCCCGGGCGTTGATGCTAGGCGCGGTTTCAACGCGGCGGGGAAGAAAATTGTTCGGCCCCGTTCCTTTGCCTTTGGCGGTTGCGAGGTAGAGCTTGCCGCCCGCGGGTGAAGAAAGGAAGGCCATCGACATCGGCATCCACTCTGTGGGGATGAAGCCGTTCGGCTCGACCATGCCGTTTTTCACGGTCCTGGGCGTCAGCTTGCTCGCGTCAAACACAGCAACGGAATCGGTGTCCATGTTCGCCACGTAGAGCCGGCTGCCATCGCCGTTGATGGTGAGAGCCACCGGCTCCGCGCCGAAATAACCCTGCCCCGGAAGGCGCGTATCGAAGTAACCCTTCACGGAAAACTGGCCGGCGCCCACGTTGACGGCGGCCACAGCGTCGCGATTGGAGAGCGCCACGTAGAGTGTTTTCTCGTCGGGCGAGAAGGCGAAGGCGCAGGGATGGGTGCCCGGCGCGATGGGACTGGAAGGCTTGAGCAGGGCCAGCTTACGCACTACCGTGCCGCGCGCGAGATTGAGCTCCACAATCTCCGAAGCGTTCCAGAGGGCGACGAAGGCGCGCTTTTCGTCTCTCGTGACAGCGACGGCGATAGGATAGGTCGCGGGCACAGTGTCGCTTTCGGAGAGATCGAAGCGCTTTTCGATTGCGCCGGTCGTTGCGTCAAGAAGCACCGCATCGTCGGAGAGATTTTCGGCAACCAGCAGCTTTTCATGGCCGGCCACGCCAAGCACCGCAATCGCCGCCGGGTACGGCACGCCCTGGTCGCTTTCCGATCCCCCAGGCAGTTTGGTCTTTCGCCCCGGCGGAAGTTGCACGACGGGCAGAGGAATCAGGCGCTCGGACAAAATCCTGCCGCCGTTGAAGCTGTAAACAAGAATTCCGCTGCCTGTGTTGCCTGGACCTTCACCTTTGGGATCGGACATCGAAGCCATGTTGGCGTAAATGTGGCGACCATCGCGGCTGAATGCGAGGCCGGAGTAGAGCGTCTGCTTGTTGCGCGGCGCGGTGCGCGGATCAGGAAAATCCGCGAGCGCACCAGTCTCGGTGCTGAGGACCGAGAGCGACTGATCGTACTGCGACTCGAAGGTTCCGTAGCCGGCGTTCACGGTGACCACGTAGCGGCCGTCGGGCGAAATCGCCATGGAAATCGGTAAACCATTGACGCGCTGCGGCGCGCCCGGCGCCGCGCCGATCAACTGCTTGCTCGATGGCAGGTCGATGATTGGCGTGGGGGTTGGCGCGGGGGTTTGCGCGGCAAGAAATGTGACAGAAAGCCAGATGAAAGCGGCGAACGGAAGCGACGCAGATTTCGCGGACATGCGGTGCGGCCCTCGGATCAATTCCACAACGTGCCGATGGATCGGCAATAAAAAACGGCCCGGGACGCACGCACCCCAGGCCCATTTGCATTGTATAGCCGGGGCCGACACACTTGTAGCGCCGGTCTCCAGACCGGGGTCCCCAAGAAACGGTCTTTGTTTATTGGGGTGGGAGACCGGCTGTAGTGCGGGTCTCCAGACCCGCACCGACCAGAGAGCGACTAGGAAATCGCACGGTCGTGCCACTAGACACTTACGCCCCATCCTTTTCGCGTCATGCGGAAAGGACAAGGCGCAAGGTTGATGAGCCCGGTTTACGGATAAATGCCGCGAATCTGCACGGCCTCGGCCACGCGGCCGATGCCGAGCATATTGGCGGCAATGCGCATGGGCACCTTGCGCTCAAGATGGATCTTGAACACATCGCTGAACGCGGTCTTCATCACCCGCTCCAGGCGGCCGTAGATGTCCTTGGCATCCCAGAACAGGTGCTGCTCGTCCTGCACCCACTCGAAGTACGACACCGTGACACCGCCGGCGTTGCACAGAATGTCGGGGATGACAAAGACGCCTTTGCTCTCGAGAATCCGGTCGGCGGCCGGCGTGAGAGGACCGTTGGCCGCTTCAGCGATGATGCGCGCGCGCACCGTGCCTGCATTCTCGCCAACAATGGTGTTTTCGAGAGCGGCGGGCACCAGGATGTCGCACCCCATCGCCAGCAGCTCGTGCGGCAGGATCGGCTCGCTCTCAGGGAAACCGTCCACGTGACCGCACATAGCCTTCATGGCTATGAGCTCAGGAACGTTCAGACCGTCGCGGTTGTAGACGCAGCCCGTGGAATCGCTGACCGCGATGATCTTCGCGCCGGCTTGATGCAGCAACTGCGCGGCGATGGAACCGGCATTGCCGAAGCCCTGTACGGCGACGGTTGCGCCCTTGAGCGGCATGTGCAGATGCTCGCAGGCGCACTCAATGGTGTAGAAAACGCCGCGGCCGGTGGCCTCGTTGCGGCCCAGCGATCCGCCCAGGCTGATAGGCTTGCCCGTGACCACGCCAGGAATGGCATAGCCCTTGGTCATGCTGTAGGTATCCATGATCCAGGCCATGGTTTGCGAATTGGTGTAAACATCGGGCGCGGGAATGTCCTGCTCGGGTCCGATGATAGGAAGAATCGCGCTGGTGTAGCGGCGCGTCATCCGTTCCAGCTCGCCCTGCGACATCTTTTTCGGATCGCAGGTGATGCCGCCCTTGGCGCCGCCGAAGGGAATGTTTACCACTGCGCACTTCCACGTCATCCACGTGGCCAGCGCTTTCACTTCGTCGAGCGTGACTTGCGGATGGTAGCGGATGCCGCCCTTGGCAGGTCCGCGCACCGAGCTGTGCTGCACGCGAAAGCCCTCGAAGCGGTGAATCTTGCCGTCGTCCATGCGCACCGGCACGCCGACCAGCAGCATGCGCTCGGGCCGCTTGATCATTTCACGTGTATTGTTGTCCAGGCCGATAGCGTCTGCCGCGGTATCGAAATTCTCCATGGCAACGTCATAGGCATTTGCTTGAAGCACTGTTGTTGGCATTCGGGTTTTCCTCCTTGCCCGGGCCTCGGTCGCTGGCGCGCCGCAGCACGCCGGCATGGGCTCAGGCTAAGCTCGTTTCCTTAATCGACGCCCCGTCTATCGAAGCCAGATTGCGCTCGCCCGGCTGCGCTACGCGATAGACCGGTAGCAACCATTTGCGATACGCGGGCATGCGTCCATGCGTCGTATCGACGTAGAGCTGGCGCAAACTACGCGTGACCACGCCGATGGCTCCATCCGCGACCGGATGGTGATCGACACGCGTGACCGGAGCCACGCCCACCGCGGTTCCGGTGAGAAACAGTTCGTCGCAAACGTACAGTTCGCTGCGGTCGATGGGCCGCTCCACAATCTCCAGGCCAAGCTCGCGCGCGGCCAGCTCCATGATGGAATCGCGCGTGATGCCTTCCAGAACGTTCTCCGTCACGGCCGGCGTAATCAGCCGCCCCTTGCGGCGCATGAAAAGGTTGCAGGTGGCGCCCTCGGTCACATGGCCACTTTCATTCAACAGAATGGCTTCATCGAATCCCGAGCGGCGCGCTTCATCGCTGGCCAGGGCGCTGTTGGCGTAGGCGCCGCAGATTTTGGCGCGAGCGGGAATGGCGTTGTCGTCGATGCGCCGCCAGGAACTCACGCCCGCGTGCAGCCCGTTTTCGCTGTGCAGATACTCGCCGAAGGGCAGCGCCACGATGAAGAATGCATCCTGGTCGTCGATGGCCACGCCGATGCGCTCAGCGCACTTGTAGGCCAGCGGACGAATGTACAGATCGGTGCGGAATGCGTTGCGCTGCGCGAGTTCCACTGTGATGTCGCACAACTGATCCGCGGTCAGCGGCACATCGATGTGCAGGATGCCGCCATTCTGCTTCCAGCGCACGTAGTGGTCGCGCGGCCGCATCACAAACAACTCCTGCTCCGCCGCATCCCAGTAGGCGCGAATGCCTTCGAAGACGCCGGTTCCGTAGTGCAGAGCATGGGTCAGGATTCCGATGTGCGCCTCGCGCATGGGCATATATTGCCCGCCGAAATAGACAATCACATTGGGATCGACATCCGCATTCATATCAAGCCTCCGTGAGCGCTGTCTTGAACAGTTCCCTTCCCCGCGCCAGAGCGCGTTCGTCCAATTCCACCCAGCGCGGGTTTTTGACCAGTCGGCGTAGAGCCGCGTCGATGCTGGCCTGCGGCAGCACACCCGCCATCTCCAGCACTGCGCCCAGCATCACCATGTTGGCCGCCCGTTTGTCGCCCATGGCATCGGCCAGGCGCGTGAACGGAAGGGCCAGCACCTGCACGCCCTCGCGCTCGCAATCGGACGGAAATTCGTCGCCGTCGTAGATGATCCATCCGCCGGAGCGGACGCTGCGATCGAACTTGCGCAGCGAGGGCTCGTTCATGGCCACCAGCACGTTGGGCGCCGTCACCAGCGGCGAATCGATGGTCTGGCGCGAAAGCCGCACATGGCAGTTGGAGGTGCCGGAACGCATCTCGGGCCCATACGACGGCAGCCATGACACCTCAAGCCCGGCATCCAGGCCGGCTTCGGCCAGCACTTCGCCGAGCAGCAACACGCCCTGCCCGCCAAAGCCCGCGATGCGTACCTGCAGATCGATCTCTTGCTCTTTGGCCATGGCAGCGGCATTGCCTTCCGGCAAATCTTCTTCGGCCACGCCGAGAATGCCCGGCAGCTCTTCAAGCGCGGGAGCGGGCGCGGGCTGCGCAGCCGGCGTTGCAAGCCGCTCTTTGGTCCGGTCGCAGAAAACGCCCAGCGGAAAGGTTTTCTCCATCACATCACGCACCCAGTGCTGCGATTCCACCGGCGTCATCTTCCAAATGGTCGGGCAGGGCGAGAGCACTTCGATGAGGGAGAAGCCCAGGCCGCGCACCTGATTCTCCAACGCTCGCTTGATGGCGCGCGCCGCCTGCGCAATCTGCTTGTTGTCGCCCAAGCCCACGCGCTCAATGTAGGCGGGCGCCTCGAGCGTGGAGAGCAACTCGCTCACGTGCAGCGGATAGCCTTCAGTAGCGGCATTGCGGCCGTTGGGCGTGGTGGTGCTCTTCTGGCCCAGCAGCGTGGTGGGAGCGGCCTGGCCGCCAGTCATACTGTAGATGGCGTTGTTGATGAAGATCACGGTGATGTTTTCGCCGCGATTGGCGGTGTGCAGAATCTCCGCCGAGCCGATGGCCGAGAGATCGCCGTCGCCCTGGTAGCTGATGACAATGCTTTCCGGACGGCTGCGCCGGATGGCCGTGGCCACGGCGGGCGCGCGCCCGTGCGCGGCCTGTACGTTGCCCACATCGAAGTAGTAATACGTGAAGACGCCGCAACCCACGGGACCGACCATGATGGTGCGGTCCTGCACGCCCAGCTCGTCGATGGCCTGCGCCAGCATCTTGTGAATTGTTCCGTGGCCGCAGCCGGGGCAAAAGTGCGTCTGGTGCTGCAGCTCCTCCTTGCGCTCGTAGCGCGGGTAGAACGATTTGGCCTTGCTGCGCGCGACCTCATACTCTGCAACCGGTTGATTAGACATTGGCCATGCGCTCCTCTTCGAGAGATTGCCGATCCATTGCCCGATCTGGATTTCGCTCCGGGCCCTCGCGGCGCGCCAGCTCATGCACAAAGCGGAGCACCTCCTCATGCGAGGGCACGTTGCCGCCCATGCGATTCAGGAACTCAACCGGCCGCGAGCCGTTGAGCGCCAGCTTCACGTCTTCCAGCATCTGCCCGTTGCTCATCTCCACCACCACGAAGAGGCGCGCATTAAACGCCAGGCGCTGGAACTGCACCACCGGGAAGGGATAAAGCGTGATGGGCCGCAGCACGCCCACCTTGAGCCCCGCGGCGCGGGCCTCGGCGGTCACGGCCTTCAGAATGCGGCCCACGATGCCGTATCCCACCAGCACAATCTCCGCGTCGCCGGTCGACCATTCTTCCGCGCGGGCTTCGCGCTGCTCGGCCACCTTGTACTTGGCCTCGAGATCGCGGTTGTGCTTCTCCAGCTCGTCACAGTCGAGATGCAGCGAGGTAATGAGATTGGGGCGCGAGGCCGCGGTTCCGGCCACGGCCCACTCGGGCAGATGCGTCGGCGTAGCAGATTGCGGAAACTCTACCGGCTCCATCATCTGCCCGATGAATCCGTCGGCCATCAGCACCACCGGGTTGCGGTAGCGGTCGGCCAAGTCGAAGGCCAGCGCGGTAAGGTCCGCCATCTCCTGCACGGAGTGCGGAGCCAGTACGATGGTGCGGTAGTTGCCGTGGCCGCCGCCCTTCACTACCTGGTGATAATCGCTTTGCTCGGCGGCGATGTTGCCCAGGCCCGGGCCGCCGCGCGTGATGTCGGCAATGACGCATGGCAACTCCGCGCCGGCCATATAGCTGATGCCCTCCTGCATCAGGCTGATGCCGGGACCGCTCGAAGCCGTCATGGCGCGCACACCGGCCGACGCCGCGCCGTAGAGCATGTTGATGGCCGCGACCTCGCTCTCCGCCTGCACATACACGCCGCCGGTTTTGGGCATAAACCCCGCCGCGGCTTCGGCGATCTCGCTGGCCGGGGTGATGGGATAGCCGTAGAACGCCCGGCATCCCGCCAGAATGGCGCTTTTGACGATGGCCTCGTTGCCCTTCATCAGTTGCTTTTTCATGCCGCCGTTCCCCCCACAGCACTGGTTGCGTGCACAGTTGCCCTACCCTTCTCCGCGGCTTCATCGCGGAAAGGGTGGAAATCGTGCGCCTCAACCTTTTGTGCGCTTACCAAACGCAGCACCGTGATGGCGCCCGGCTCAGGGCATGCCATGAAGCAGATGCCGCAAGCCGTGCAGCCGCGGCCTAAGTACAACGCCGTGCGGTAGCCGAAGTGATTCAGCCGCTCGCTGAGCGAGATCACCTTGGGCGGACAGGCTTCGATGCACAGGCCGCAGCCCTTGCACTCTTCTTCGTCGATCCGCAACTGACCGCGATCCGGTTTCAGTTCGGGCTTTTTCGCATCGCTCATGCTTCTTATTCCCTCCACGCAGATCGTAGCGCCGGTCTCCAGACCGGCTGTCGTGCGGGCGTCCACGCCCGCACCTGCTGTAGTACTACTCACCGCTGAACTACCAGCTCGCTGTTTCGCTCCCTTGCTCCCTCGCTCCCTTGCTCCCTGTTTTTCCCCTCCATATAGTGCGCACGCACCGCAAAATCCTCCAACTCCGCCTGGAAGCGCGGATCGGCAATGGCGATCAGCGCCTCGGCGCGCTCACGCAGAGTTTTTCCGTGCAGATAGGCGATGCCGTGCTCGGTCACCACGTAATGCACGTCGGCGCGCGAAGTGACCACGCCCGCACCCGGCTCCAGCACCGGCACAATGCGCGACACAGTGCCGCCTCTCGCCGTTGAGGGCAGCGCAATAATGGGCACGCCGCCTTTGGAGCGCGCAGCGCCGCGAATGAAATCCACTTGCCCGCCAAAGCCGCTGTAGGGCCGCGTGCCCAGCGAATCGGCGCACACCTGCCCGGTCATGTCCACCTGCAGCGCGCCGTTGATCGCCACCATGCGCTCGTTCTGCGCCACCACAAAGGGATCGTTCGTGTAGCTGATCAGGCGGAACTCGAATGCCGGGTTCTCGTGGATGTAATCGAAGAGGCGCTGCGTGCCCAGTACGAACGAAACCACGGCCTTGCCGCGGTGCAGCGTCTTGCGTGCCCCGTTGATGACACCGGACTCCATCAGATCGATCACGCCGTCGGGAACCATCTCGGTGTGAATGCCCAGGTCGCGCTTGTCGCTCAAGCAGTGCAGAACCGCCTCGGAGATGCCGCCGATGCCGGTCTGCAGCGTAGCGCCGTCGGGGATGAGCGCGGCCACGTTGCGCGCCACGCGCATGTGCAGCTCGGTGGCGGGCTCGGCTTCGAGCTCGAGCAGCGGCCGGTCGGTCTCCACAATGGCCGATATGCGGCTGAGGGGAACGGCGGTGTCGCCATGGGTGCGCGGCATCTGCCGGTTCACCTCGGCAATCACCATAGGCGCGCAGCGCAATGCCGTCTGCGTGCAATCCACCGTGGTGCCCAGGGTCACGAAACCGTGCGCATCCGGTGGCGACACCTGCATCAACACCACATCGAGCGGCAGAGCGCCACTCTCGAAGAGCGCTTCAATCTCGCTGAGGAAGATGGGCGTGTAATCGGCGCGGCCATCGCACACCGCTTCGCGCACGTTCTCGCCCAGAAACAGGCCGCGATGACGGAAGTGGCCTGCGTACTCGGGCCGCGTGTAGTTGGCGGCGCCGAGCGTCTTCATATGGATGATTTCAACGTCGCGAAGCTCAGGCGCGCGCGCCACCAGCGCATCGACAAGGGGGGAAGGCGTTCCGCAGCCCGATTGAATCCAGATGCGAGCGCCGGGTTCGACGGCTTTGAGCGCCTGCGCGGCGCTCATGCGCTTGCGCTGGGTTTCCTCGGTCCAGGTCATCTTGAGCCGCCTCCGCGAATCGCTTGCATCGGCGCCGGATTTCGCCTCACAAATCGAGCCTCCCGGGAGCTAAGCTCTGCTCCTCTAAGCCCGCGTTATTCTGCACCTTGGCAAGGGCGCCCGCAGTGACGGGTGTCACCCCTTCCCTTGCACGTTCGGGGCAGAATATAGGGGCGAAATTGGCGTCTTTTCCAAAAGTAACCGATATTAAGGTTGATTTGTGCAAGTTTTATTCGATTTTGCACAAATTAGTCACAAGGCCCGCTTTTTCCGCAGCCGGATGCACGGAAATTGCGGGCTCGCGTTGGAGAAACGAGGGCAGTTTGCAGGGCGCAGAGCAGCTCTTAGAACGGATTAGGAAATGGTGTAGGGATTCGTGAACGGCACGACCCCAGCGGCCCCTGAATGGCTCGTTTGGCAAGGAGTTTTGTATCAGGGCACGAGTTCATTCGTGCCGCAACGAACCCCAATAAAGAGTGTGCTTTAGCCCCTGAGGGACGCTTTTTCGATGCCATGCGCTTCCCTCTCACCTCTTCCCCATCCGCCCTGGTCGCTAGCTATCAGCTCGTCCGCCGCCGGCACGAGCCGGTTCCGCTCGCACCTCAAGAATGAAGCTGATAGCTGAGAGTTAATGGCTGAAAGCTTGAATCAGTTGCTCTTGTTCGGATTGTCGGTGTCGAAGGAGGGCAGATCGAGCGCCACAAGGGCGAAGCGGGTCTGGCCATTCTCGGGATCTTCAAAGCCCACAATGTGCTGGTGCCGCTCTGAGCCCGCCTTTAACTCAACGCCGTTTTTGTTTGAATGGTAGCCAAAGCTCTGGCCGTGATCGTTCACCTGCACGTTGGCGTGCTTGTCCTCCGCGCAGGTCAGCCCCTCCGATGTAGCAATGGGCCTGCCCACCGGCGCGTTGTCCTGGCAGGTAAGCACGTCGCCATAGCGGCCCAGCGCCTTCTTGTAAAACGCCAAAACCTTGTCCTGGCTGTCGGAGGCGGAGTAGTTGACCACCTTGACGCGCATCTCCCACTCGCCAAACCCCATATGGATGTCGGCAGACTTGTCGTCTTCCTTGTCGGCGGCAATCTGCGCGCCGGGATAGACGGGAAGGCCGAGATCGGCCGCCGTGGTTTGGTCGGTGTTCACATGAATGCCGCCGAACGGAGTGTCCACCTGAACGTTCTTGTCCTCGCCATTGGCGCCCTTGTCGACGTGGATTCTGCAGCCGGCCACGCCGGCCGCAAGAGCCAGACAGGCGAGCAGGCCGGCCGCCTTCGCAATCGGGGTTCTCTTCATGGCAATCGCCCTCTGGCCAAGTTATACGCCAGCCGGGCGCAAAAGGTTCCGGAAAAGTGTAGCGCCGGTCTCCAGACCCTCGTAGCGCCGGTCTCCAGACCGGCGCTACAAAATAGTCCGAACTCAGTGCGTCGAGGGCTTGTCTTCCTTGCTGCTGGTCGAGAACAGAATCGACACCACAAACACCGCAAGGATGACGAGAACGACCACGAACGGGGAAGAAAGGTGCATCGCGCAGGACTCCTTGTCGCTTTCAGATTAACAGTGGACAGTGAACAGAGGATAGAGGTCAGTGTGAGTGTGGGTGGTCAGCGATCAGCGCACCCAGTCCACTCACACTCACACTATTCCCTAATCCCTATTGGCTATTCCCTGCCTTCGCATAGTCCACCCGAATCGTCAGGATCTCGTAGGGATGAATCGGCGCCTTCACCACATCGCCCTCCACCTTGAGCGGATCGCCTTCGGGCTGCTCAATCAGATTGGTGGCCGTCGCTCCGGTCGCGCCCGGCGGCACATGGAACTCCGCAGTCGTCTCCTTGCCCGCCCATTCATACACCCTAAAGATGAGGCCGTTCGCATCTTCGGCCTTCTTCACCGCGGTCAGCACCACGTTCTCCGGCGAGACCGAGGCGAAGGAATGCTCTGCCGGCAGCGAACCGGCGTGGGCCGTAGTCACGACGGCCTGCAGCGGGTAGTCGTACTCCCAGCCGTGGCGCACGGTGAGCGCATCCTTCCACGTGCCCGCGTGCGGATAAATGGCGTAGTGGAAGTGGTGATGGCCCTGGTCGGCATCGGGATCGGGCCATGTGGGCGAGCGCAGCAGCGTCAGCCGCAGCACATTGCCCACAGCATCGTAACCGTATTTGTCCTGGTTGAGCAGGCTCAGCCCGTGCACCTTTCCATCGGGTTCAGCGCCCGAAAGATCGGCCCAGCGCATCGCCGGAACCTCGAACTGCGCCTTTTCCCAACTATTGTTGCGCGTGGTGGGTCGCTCGATAGCGCCGTAGGGAATTTCGTAGGTGGCAAAGTTGCTGGTGACGGCGAGCGGGAACGCCGCCTTCAGCAGCACGTGCTTTTCGTGCCAGTCGATGTCGTTCTCGACGTCGATTTGGTCGTCTTCGAGCCGGATGGTTTGCACGAATTTTGAATTCTGCCAGTGGTATGCAACGCGGATTGCGCCGTCGCCGATGAACTCCACCGAATCCGCTTTGTCGATCGTCGAGGGCGGCGCATCCAGCGTTCCCGGATCAACATTCCACGCGTCGTAGTCCTTGGGCGTGTCTTTGAAAAGCTGAAGCTGGTTGCCGCAGGAACTTGCCACGAGTGTCTCAACGTTCGAACGCTTATCGAACACCGATGTTATGCAGCCGCTTGATTTGTCTACGCTGATCCTGAGCAGTTGATTGCCCACGAACAGCGATCCGCTGCTGGGTGTCGAGGCACTTGCAGATTGCGCAGAGCGGTCAGTGCCGACGGTGTTTGCAGGTTGCATCCGATCGAAATATGAACCGCTGGCTCCCTCTCTGCGGCCAACGCCAGCCCCAAACGTGGATTTGGCGGAGCCAAGCAGCAAAGCTTCGTACCCAAACGCCGGAACATTCTTTATAGGAATAACAAGCTCCGCTAAGCCCGTCTGCGGATCGTAGGAAGCGACATCGGCGACTATCAGACGACCAGATGGTTCTTTCAGCGCCGCAACCTCCTTGCTTGCGCCGTCGTAATGAACTTTGACGCTCACCTCCCCGCCTCTGTTCCATCCAAGAGGGTTGAACACGACGACTAATTGAGTCTCGGCACCCGAAGATCCGTGCTCAGTATTGATTCGATCTGTCACCGTCTCCAGCGCCCCGCTCGAAATCTCCCCCGTCGACATGCGCACCCAGTCGTAATCCTTCTGCGCATCCTTATAAATCACGCCGATCCCTGAGCCCGCCGCCAGATCGTGGAACTGGTTGAACAACACCTTCTTCCAGTCTTCGGTCAGCTCCGCGCCGGGATACGCGAGACCGTCGAGCCACGCCAGCGACGACCACTTCTCGGCATTCAGTACCTCTTCCTCGCTGTCGCGCATGTTTTTCTTGTGATTGGCCTGCGTGGTGTAAACCCCGCGGTGGTATTCGAGATACAACTCAGAATCCCACGTAGGAATCGCGATCTTGCCGGACACGGCGGCCGGCGGCGCGTATTTCGGAATCGACTGGTAGTTCCACACAGGGCTCTGCGGCGCGATCTGCTGCTCGACGGTCGAGAAGAAGCTCTGCGCGGTGCCGAACTGGTACTTCGGCGTCACGTGATCGCCATTCTTCCAGTGGAAGCCCTCGTCCAGCATCGCGCGCGTGGGCCCTCCGCCGTGATCACCCACGCCGTAGAGGTCCATCATGTCCATCAAACCAGGGGACCGCTGGCGCGCCGTGGCGAGATCATCGCTCAACCGCACCGGACTGAGGCTCAGATTCACGTAGTCGTGCGGGAAATAAGTCAGCACCTTCGATCCATCGGGCGACTGCCACCAGAACAGCTTGAAGGGCAGCTTGTTGGTGTCGTTCCAGGTCATCTTTTGCGTGACGAAGTAGTCGATGCCGCTCTTTTTGTAGATCTGCGGCAACTGCCACGTGTATCCAAACGAATCGGGATTCCAGCCGATGCGCACGTCGACCCCGTAGGCCTGCTTGTACCAGCGCTTGCCCACGAGCAACTGACGCACCAGCGACTCGCCGTCGGGCATGTTCAGGTCGGGCTCGACCCACATGCCGCCCACAATCTCCCAGCGGCCCTCCTGGACGCGCTGCTTGATCTCGTTGTTCACGGCCGGATACTTCTGCGCCAGCCACTCGTTGTAGGCAGCAGCCGATTGCGTGAAGGTGTAATCGGGATATTCGTTCATCAGTTGCAACGCCGTGCCATAGGTGCGGTGCACTACGTCGACGGTCTCGGTCCACGGCCACAGCCAGGCCGCATCGATGTGCGCGTTGCCGTCGAGCAGGAACGTGGCCTGCTGCAGGAGCGGACGCAGCGCCTCAAGCTGGCTGTGCGCGGTCTTCAGACTGGCGTCGAACTTAGCTGCATCATGCGTGTCAAGCGCGCCCAAATCCACGGCGGCGATGGCGTTATTCAAGGTGTCCATCTTCGTGCTGTCGCCGGGCGCGAGCGAGGGCAACAGCAGCGCAGCCGAAAGAAACTCCTCGGCCAGGTCCTGCGGATTGGGCCGGTCCTCGGGGAAATCCACGCGCAATGTCGCGCCGTGGAAGGTCTTCACGTCGATAGTCTGCAGCAATTTGACCGCAACCACGACCTTGTCACCGGGCCGCGCATCGTCGAACAGCACCTCCGGCTCCAGGTCCTCGCCCAGGGCCACGCGGCGGCCGTTGAAGTAAATAATCTCTGGGATGGATCCGTTGGCGTCGGCGTGGAACTGGAACCAGATGCGCGCGCCGCTCAGGTCGTAGCCGTTGAGGGTTGCGGGCAGTTGAATGCTCTGGCGGAACCAGACGGCGCTGGTGGAAAAGTGCGCACCCACGGCCGCATCCTGCCAGCTGCTCGCGTCGAGATTCACGGCTTCGCCGTGCGGCAAATCGCCCTCGTGCATCTTCCACGTGCCGGCGGACAACTGCGACAAGCCCATCAAGCGTTCAACCACGGCGCGGGACTGGGCCGGCAACAACGCAAGGCTCCGGTCCATTTCGCTGCCACGTTGCGCCGCGGCGGGCGAGG
>JBEKAS010000075.1:0-16550 GCA_050015795.1 Occallatibacter sp.
TCGATGAATTGGTGCAGGAGAAGAAGCTCTTTGTTCGCGACGTAGACTTTCACGGTCTGCCTAAAAAGGAATTCGTCACTTTGAAAGATGCACCTGTCAACGAATTCTTCACGGCGAGCGAGATAGTGGATTTAATTCGGATCATTAACGATGTTTGCGATACGCATACGGCGCGGTCAATCAGCCGGAAAAGCCATAATGAGGCATGGAAACTTGCCAAGATTGGCGAACGGATGCCCTTGTATACAGCGCTGGCTAATCCCGGCGAGCTCAAAGAGGAAGATGTACGTTGGGCCGACAAACAAATCGCGAGGCTTGAGGCTGCATAGCAGAACGATATGCAAAAGATGCGCACGGTAGTCCAAGATCGCGAAGTGACGCAAGACATTGAGGCAGCAAAAAAGAGCTACCGACTGGTCGAGGGAGCCATTCAGGGACTGGAATGGCTCTTAGCTCGAAACCCAAAAGAAGGAATACACCGCACGGGAAAATATTGGCTCTATAATCAAGCGGGTGTGAAGATTCACAGAATTCCAGAGATTACCGTGCTTTATTCGTTCACCGATGACGAAGTTACTTTGCACGCGATTATGTTTCGCCCAGGGAGTTGATAGCTTTGAAAACGCCCCCCAGCAATCCCGAGTTTGCGCGCTTCGCCGAATTCACGCGAAGGCTCGTTTCTGTGCCTCACTCTGAAATCAGAGAAAAACTGGAAGCAGAAAAAGCGGCGAAGAATGCCGCTAAGTCCTCTTCCCACGTCTCTGCCGCTCAAACCAAGCGGCCCTGAATCATTTCTCGGGAACCTTGCCGGTCAGTTCTGCGTAAGTCAGTCTCTTCCCTGAAATCTGCGACGCTGCCAGCATAAACCTATCCGCATCAGTCAGCGGATTGTCTTTGGTTGCGCGGTTATTGTAGCGAAACACCTGCTCATCCGTGTACCGGCTCAGATGAAATGGCTCGACGGCAACGTATGTGCCACGCAGTCCGCGCTTCAACAAACTCCAAAAATTCTCGATCCCATTGGTATGCACTTGCCCGCGAACGTACTCGGTCATGTGGTTGACGGTCTCGTGTACGAAGTCCGTTTTCTTGAGGAAATCGTAGCTCACGGAATTGTCGGTATAGATGGTAGAGCCGTGGCCGATCTGATTCAGGATCGCCGCTTGTACGGTGGTGCGCTTTACGTCCGGGATAACCTGAGCGCGGACTTGCCGCAATTCCCTGTCGAGCATTCCCATCACAACCACTTTGCCTTGGTGCTTGTTTAGCTCAATCCGCCGTAGCCTATCCTTCCGATGCATCCGAGTGGTATCCGGTCCGATGAACGCCTCATCGACTTCGACGGGTCCACCTTCGCCGCCCAGCTTCATGAAGGTTTGGGTCTGCATGGCGAGCCTGATCCGATGCAGCATGAACCACGCGGTTTTCTGAGTCACTCCAAGCGAGCGATGCAGTTCATAGCTAGAGATGCCATTCTTGGAATTGCAGAGCAGCCAGAGCGCAGGAAGCCACTTCTCAAGGCCGATGGGCGAATCCTCGAAAACGGTCCCAACCTTGAGCGAGACCTTCTGCTTTTTGTGATCACCGTAGCAGCGGTAGACGTTCGCCTTGGCAAGCCAAGTCAGCTTGGTTGCGCCGCAATAGGGGCAGCGAGGGGTTCCATCCGGCCAGCGAATGAAAACCATGAACTTGCGGCAGTTCTCAGAATCCGCAAAGTGTTGAATCGCTTGTTGTAAGGTCTTGATTGGCTGTTCCATGATCTAACTATAGAACAAACGGCGTAGTCTGTCAAGTATGTTATTACCTAATGTTCGTTTATCTGGTGCGTTCGACCGGCCAAATGTTCGCTTAAGAGGTGTCAATTAGCCCCGCAATGTTCGCTTGGGAGGTCGCGATTCTTTGAGACAAATACCGTGAAATTGACCCTTCGGAGGGTGAGTGGAACCGCGAAATTGACCAAATAAGGGCTCAGGTTCGCAGAGAATTACCCATAAACACGTCAAAACAGGGGATAGGTACGCGTTTTTGCGCATGTTTTGGCGTGTTTTTGCGCGTATTTGAGGGCAAAAACGGGCCTGTAAGCGAGCTTTCAGCTATCAGCTTTCAGCCAGACGCCCGGCCGGTAGCTTGTGGCCAGCAGCCAGTAGCTTCTAGCCTCGTAGCTGCCAGCTTGTGCGCCTCGCCTCTGTTTTCTATTCCCTGTTCCCTATTTTCCCTGTTTCTCTACAAAGCAGCGGCGGTAAAGTCTTGGGAGGCGGGGTGTTGAGTGTGGGATCGGCGTTTTCCGTTAGCGATCATTGCCGCTTCGCTGAGGATTCATTGATTCCGGCACATCGAGACGCACAAACTCTCCCATGTCCGTTCATGGTTGTCCCGGTTTGCCGGAGAGATCTCTCCTATCCAGTTCAGCACCGTGCTGCAAAAGAATATTACCTGGGCTCATCTTCTCAAATATTACCTGGGCTCATCTTCTCATTGGGCCGCGCAGACTCGATTCCGTCCACTGTTTTTTGCTGCGTAGAGTGCCTGGTCGGCGGCAGCTGACAGAGCTTCGCGGGTGCAACACCGTTCCCGTGTCGCCGTTGCCACGCCTACGCTCACAGTGAGGTACGGGGCGACTGGCGATGCAGGATGGGGGATATTGAGAGCGACGATCGCCTGCCGTACAGACTCCGCAATGCGCTCGGCATCGGCGGGCTTGGTTAAAGGAAGAATCATGGCGAACTCCTCGCCACCGCAGCGCGCGGCCAAGTCCAATTTGCGCCTGCACAGCCGGGTCAGCTCGGCACTCACTGCCACCAGGCACTCATCGCCTTTCAAGTGGCCTTGTGTATCGTTAAGGACCTTGAAGTGATCGATATCGATACTTAGAAGCGATCCTACTGAATTCATTCTCTGTACGCGGGCGCATTCCCAACCGAGGGCTTGGTCATACACGCGCTTGTTCGCAAGTCCCGTGAGTGGATCGGTAGATGAAAGGACTGACAGTTTTTCATTGGCGCTCTGCAGATCCGCAGTCTTCTTCGCAATTTCCCGCCTTAGCTCGCTTTCTCTTCTTTGCGCGCCCAGAAAGCGAAGAATGAGCACTCCCGCCGCCACAGATAGAGTGACCAATACACATATGCTGACAAACCACCACGTAAAATACCACGGAGTCAAAATCCTAAATGCGAACTCCGCGCTGTGCCCGCTCCATCCCCCATCACTGCCTCGTGCATCGACCTCCAGCCGGTATTCTCCTGGCGCTAGATTGGCGAATTGCAATTCCCTTTGAGTCGTCTCTATCCAGTTTGAAATTGCGCCGCCTAATCGGTAGCGGAAGATCACTTCGTTCTGACTGGATGCATTCAGCGCGGAATACTTTGCGATGAGAGAATTTGCGTGGCTGCCTAAGGATGGATTGCGGAGCCCGGACACATCAGTCTGTCCATTCATGAGCCCGGTGAAAACAACCGTGAGTGGAGCGCTGGGAGCGTGACGCGGGAGCGGCCTGAAACGCGCGAGTCCGCCGCTTGTTCCAATCCAAACAGTTCCGTCGGGCTCTTCGGCGAATGCATTCAGGTTGCAGTCGTCCCAAACCAAGCCGTCGTTCATGTCGTAGTGGATCCAGCGGCCGCCATCCCAGACATCTACGCCACGCTCGGTGCCTGCCCACAACCGTCCCAGATGGTCGAAATCAAGGAAGTAAATCAGTCCGTCACTGCCACTCCTCTGAACGCCCTTCTCGATCACTACGCCACCAGCTTGCGGACGGACTCGATCCATGCCACCTCCAAACCTGTAACCGACCCACACAGCGCCATTCGGCCCTGCACCCAGCGAAAGCACCTCCGTGTTACTCAGTCCATCGGCGCGGGTCAGGTTCTTCCACGCGCCTGCTGCGAATTCATACAGCCCGCCGACGCCCCCGGCCCAAACGGCGCCATCCGTACCCTCGGTGATTGCCCAGATCCGGGTTGATGGCAGTTCGGTGATGCGCGAGAATTTCCTGTACGGAGGCATGGCCATAAAGAGGCCTGCTTCGGTGGCTGCCCAGAGCCGCTGTTCGCGGTCGAAGCGCAATGTATACGCCGCTTTGCCGACAAGACCCTGCCTCTCGCCAAACCACTCTGCCTTGCCGGTTCGCGCATCGATGCGGGCCGCGCCCCGTGTCTCAGTCCCTATCCAAATGTCCCCATTGGGCGACCTGCGAACGCTGTGTACTGGAAAGCCACTTAGTCCCGCAACACTTCTAAACGACATGCCAACTGAGCGCCGCTCTCCGCGAAACAGGCCCGCTTCCGTGCCCACCAGGAGCGCCCCATCGTCCTGCGGGAGGATTTCGTACACAAGATCGCTGGCGAGCCCGCTCTCGGTCGAGTAGCCCTCCCACTCCCCGTACCCGAGCCACTGCGCCAGCCCGCGGCCCGCCAACCCAATCCAGAGGGAGTGCTGTCTGTCTTCGAAGGCTGAGTAGACTGTCCCGCGAAGCCCAACGGACCGGTCGACCATCTGCCATCCCTTTTTGTCCCCAATCAGCAGCCCCACTGGAGTTGTCAGCAGAATCCGTCCATCGCCATCGACCGCGGGAACTCCGCCTATGTTTTCGGGTGGAAAGGGCAATTTTGGCCTCTGGAATTTGGCCTTGCCGGCGGGCCATTCAAAAACGCCCGCACTCCGCGCTCGCACCCAGAGATTTCCAGAGCCGTCTTTCTGGATGGCCTGCAGCTCCCGGTCCGGAAGTCCGCATTCTCGTCCAAAAACCTCCGTGCCATGGGCGTCCGTCCGGCAGAGTTGCTGTCCGCAGCCGTACCATACGGTGTCGCCGTCCACCAAAATCCCGAACGCGCCCGGACCGGATGTTCCCGCCGGCTGAGGAAACCTCCGCATGCCATATTGTTCTTGCCCAGGTTGGGAATACAGTTCCACAAGCCCGGCGTCGGTGCCGAGATAGGTGTGACCTTTCCCGTCCGATTGGATGCCCTGTGTCCAGACGATTGTGGCGAAATCGGTTGGAAGCTTTTCAAAGCGGTTGCCTGAAAAACGGTAGAGTCCTATGGTTCCACCGACAAGAAGGGACCCATCGGGTGCATCGCCAAACGCCACGCCCGAATTCAGCGGTATCCCCTGTTCCGTTGCGAAGGCCTCAAAGCGATCCCCGTCGTATCGGAAAATGCCGTTTTCCGTGCTGACCCAAATGAAACCTACCCGGTCCTGGTAGATTCTCCGGATCGCGAGGTTGGACAGGCCTTCCGCGACTCCAAAGCTGCGGAAACGGTATTCCTGTGCGCACAGCGCGCAACCCGCTAGCGTCAGCAGGGCAAAGGTGAGCGCGATTGCTTTACGAGCCACATAACAATTTCGGCACATTTGGCCGGCCTCTCGAAGCAGGAGCCCAATCTTAAGGTGGTGATTGTCTCGAGTTGTCTCGCTTGAATATTAACCCAATGGAGGCAGTTGTCTTCTCGGGGATGACGAACAATTTGCCGGTCCTCAGTGTTTCAAGTTCATTACGCCCGGGCGACCGGGCAGGCGTCGAACCGTCAGTTACCTTTTGATCGACACTCCCTCACAGCTTCGACATGGATGACATTTTCGTTGTCTTGAAGCTTGCGCTTGCAACAATGTGCTGCGCAAATCGAAAGATTTGACTCGCGTCGCAAACGGGCGTGTAAGCGCAAGTAGCCGTGCAATGAACGAGGTAAATATCTTATATTCTGAATGTTAACGGTTCTCTCGGGGATTACTCCTTGAAAGTCGGCTTGTGGTGATCTTCGCCCGGGTGAAAGCTGCAGGGGATGGGCGCAGCTTCGCAGCGTACTTGATTTCCCGAAAAATGGGTGGGCGGCTTGATAAAAGCAGGGACTAAGGGACTACGGGACTGCGGGACTACGGGACTGCGGGACTGCGGGACTGCGGGACTGCGGGGGCTGGGAGACTGGGTTCGGTGTGAGTGCGAGTGCGTGTGAGCGAAGTGAGTGAAGGGGTGAATGGGCGATGCGACGGGTGGGTTGCCTCAAGTCACCGAAAAAAGTGCAACGTCCACAGTAAAGCGCGGCATAAAGAATCCGCCAGATCTAGTTGTGCTAACACAACTTCTACATTTTGCTCCACCTGTGAATAACCGCCGCTCGATTAGCCGCATCGAAGCAATGGTAGCAACTTGAAGCTTGTGGTGGTTTGTCTTGAAGCTTGCCGAGGTTTTTCGAGACGCCGATGAGGCGTGGAAATCGAGATGGAAACCAAGGAGGTTGTACATGAAGAAGTTGCTTGCGATGCTGTTGATTGCCAGTTGTGGGGTTGCGGCGCGTGCCGCCGACCCTCATGAGAAGTTGGATGGCCGCCTGGACGCTGCCCGAGACGTGCTCGAGTCGATTATGAGGGTGCCTGACAAGGCCATTCCCGATGGGATCGCGCGGCATGCAAAATGTATTGCCGTGGTGCCCGGCGTGGTGAAGGGAGCGTTCATTGTAGGCGCCGAGTACGGACAGGGCGTAGTCACATGCCGCACGGACCATGGCTGGAGCGGCCCGGTGTTCATTCGCCTAGCCGGCGGATCGTTCGGCTTCCAGATTGGCGGACAGGGCACCGATCTGGTGTTAGTGGCAACGAATGACAAGGGATTCCAGGACCTGCTGCATGACAAGTTCAAGATCGGCGCCGATGCGTCGGCAGCAGCCGGACCTGTGGGACGCGACGCACAGGCGTCGACCGACATCAGCATGCGCGCTGAAATGCTGACCTGGTCGCGCAGCCACGGACTTTTTGCGGGCATCGACCTGAATGGAGCGACGGTGAGCCAGAATGTGGGGGACACCGATGAGCTGTATGGCGGACACGATCGATACGGCCCCGTTCTCCGTGGGGAGGTGCCTCCGCCTCCGGACGCCGAGAGATTTTTGCACGCTGTGAGGCGATATTTCGGCGAGGCTGAAATGCACCGCTGAGGAAAAGAGTGCGAGTGTTAGTGCGAGTGCGAGTGTGCGGGTCTTGAGACCCGCACGACAGCCGGTCCCCCGCCCCAGCGACCCATCAAATTTGCAGAAGGAGCACGGACTTGAATATGGACACCGCCAGCCCGCATGTGGGTTTATTCACGATGCCCCCCGAAGCACTTGCGGATTCCCTCGCGTCGAAGGAAGTGAGTCCGCAAGGGACCGCTGCGGGAATGAGGTTGCTAACGTTTTATATCAGCCATTCGGCCAAGAGGCTGAGCCCTTCAAGGCTGCGCAGCCTGGAGAAGGCTCGCAAACTGCTTGCGGCTCGAATGGACCGCGAGCTGCGTCAGAAGAGCCCGGCCTGACGGCTGAATCGTCCCTCCGACGCGGAACCCGCGTCTGTTTCCGGCAGAGTGAAAACCAAGGAGGAGCGAAATGCCTCTGATCTCAATCTTGCTGACTTTACTGGTAGTGGGGGTTCTTCTGTGGCTCGTCAATCTGATCCCCATGCAAGGGACGATCAAATCCATTTTGAATAGCATTGTGGTGATCTTCGTGGTCATATGGCTGCTGAACGTGTTCGGCTTGATGCCGTATCTCTCTCAGATACGCGTCGGGAATAAGCACTTTTGACCGCCGGATTCCCGCGGCATTCGCATGCGCCAGGATTGCCAAATCACCGCTTGCTAGTGTGGGTGTCCGCGACTCGTAGTAAGCCGATGGAAACCGGCAAACGCAGGAATCCGTGTTTATACTCGTTATCACGCCGTGGAAAACGTGGGCACATCGACGAATCCACCACCGAGCCAACATGCGCGTTGGTTCGTTTTCCGCTTAGCCGCGGCCACGATTTTGCTCCTGCCGGCTATTTGGTTCAGTTGGAAGACTGTTGACGGGCTGGCCACGCGCCGTCTCATCCGTACCGACTTGGCTGAGATCACAAACGTGCGCTACGGAGTCCTGAGCGCCGACCAATGGCGCACCATCATCGGCCCGATGCTCAACGCGCAAGTCGACCAGCTCGATTTCAAGGGACAGACCAAGAGTCTTCGGCCCAGGGTGGAACGGGCGCTGAACGCGCTGCTGGACAAGATCGATTCAAACAAGCCCAGCGGGATCCAAGGCATGATGGTGAGCAAGATGATCGCGTCACTGCGTCCGCAGGTGCCTGAATATACCGACGTGGTGATGGCGCAGCTAGTCAATAAGGGAACGGAAAAGAGCTTCAAGGATTCCATTCGCGGCGTGCTGGCCAATGCGGTCGCGAATACGTTCGGCGACACGGACATGACCACCTATAACGCCATCCTGAAGCACTATGGGTGCTCGAGCGGCGAGGCTTGCGAGGACACCCTTGGCAAGAAGATTGCCGAAGCGGACACGAAGCTGAATCGTTCCTATCTCACGGTGCTCGCATCTGCGGCGCTGGGATTCATCCTGTTGATGGCTGGCAGGCCGAAGCTCTCGCGAGGCGCCGTTGTGGTGCTGATGTTGTTCTGCATTGCAATGCTTGTCGGAGGCGTGCTCAGCCCGATGCTGGAAGTGGAAGTTCGCGTCACGAAGATTGACGCAACCCTGCTTGGCACGCCCATCGAGTTTCAAGACCAGTCGCTGTACTACCGCAGCAAGACCGTGTTTGAGGTGTTTCAGACACTGATCCACATGGGCCGACCAGAGATGACGGTGGTCGGCGTGCTGGTGATCCTGTTCAGCGTGGTCTTCCCGACGCTGAAGATGCTGGCGCTTGGGGCGAGTCTCTTCCGGCCGGCGCTGTTGCGCACCAACCGCTTTGTCAAGCTGTTGGCTTTCGAGCTATCCAAGTGGTCCATGGCCGACGTCATGGTCCTGGCGATCTTCATGTCCTTTGTCGCGTTCAACGGCGTCATCGGAAGCGCGTTCGACGGTTTGCGCTCCGTGCCCAACGTCCAACAAGTGCTGATCCCGACGAATGCCTCGAAGATCCTGCCCGGCTATTACTTGTTCATTGGATTCTGCGTGGCAAGCATCATCCTGTCGAGAAAGCTGCAGCACGGTATCGCTTCCAGCTCCGCCTCCGAATCAAGCTAGACTGGCCGTCGCTGCTGCGGGCTCGCCGCGTATTTTTTTCGGGGGATGGTCCGGGTTCCCAGGGCTGACGCCCTGGGCTATTTTCTGCCCTCCCTACGGGATGAAGGACCGGTTCGGAGTGCGGCTTCGCCCAGCAAGCCGCGGGCGAGCACGCGGATACCAAAGTCGAAAATCTCTTGGAAGGATCGGCGGGAAGAGGACAGCGCTTCGGACAGGAGTGGAAACTCCACGGCAGGAAGCGCCTGCCACATAGCCGCGAATTCCTCTTCGCTCGGCTCGTGGATCGGACCCATGCCTACAGCGCCGCGCACTGCAGCGGCAATCACGTTCATGCCCATGAGCGCCTCGGCGGGAGGCAGGCCAGCGTCGCGCAAAATGCTAATGAGCAATTCGACGGGGCGCATGGCACCCGGAGTGACCGGGCCGTGCGCGAGCAGAATGGGCAAAGCGTTGGCATGGGCCAGCAGCACGTCACGATAGGCGCGGGCCGCGGCGAGAATGCGTTCTTCCGGAGGCTTGACCGGATTGTCGACGGTGAGATCGATGGCACCCATGACGGCTTCGACAATGGCGTCGAGGAGGGCTTGCTTGTTCGGAAGGTGATAGTAGACGGCCATGGGATCGACGCCGAGCTCGGCGCCGAGGCGGCGCATGGAGAGCGCCTTGAGGCCGTGACGATCGACGATTTTGAGCGCCGCGGCGACGATTTGCTCACGTTCGAGCGGGATCGCGGCGCCCAGGCGGCGTTGCAGAGCCGCAGACCGCCCGACGGGCCGGGAAGCGGGCCGGCGGCGAGAGGCGGCGCGGCTTTTTCCACGTTGCGGCGTCGATTTTCGCTGTTTTGCGCGGTTCATGAGCTCCCTCCAGGACAGCGCCATTGTAGGGCAACTGACAATAAGGCCCTAGCGGCAAACAAGATACCCGTCAGGCTGCGGCGCCTGACAAAATTCTCGCGCCGGGGCTTGACAAATTCATTCTACACCGTAGAATTGATTTCAGGCAATCATTTCTACACTGTAGAACACGCGCCGGACGAAAGGAGTTCTGTCATGCGCATTACCATACTGAACGGAGAGCCCGACGCGTCCTCTCCGTTCCAGGCTTACCTGGAAACGCTCACGAATCGGCTGCTGGCGTTGGGGCACGTGGCAACCAGGCTCGACCTTGCCGCGCTCGACCTGAAAGGCTGCACCGGCTGCTTCAATTGCTGGGTGAAAACGCCGGGCGAGTGCGCGAAGCGCGACGACTCGGCCACAGTTTGTAGAGCAGCGCTGGACGCCGATCTGCTGCTGCTGGCTTCGCCCATGACCATGGGCTTTACTACTGCCCTGCTGAAGCGCGCGGCCGACCAGATGGTTCCGCTGATCCATCCCTACTTTGTCGTCGAAGGCGGCGAGTTTCACCATCGCGCCCGGTACGCGCATTATCCCGTATTCGCTTTGCTGCTCGGCGCGGGACCGGACAGCGACGCCGAGGACGTGGAGATCACGCGAACGATGTGGGCACGGATGGCGCGCAATATCAAATCGCGTTTGGCGTGGACTGCGGTTGCGGAACGTACTCCCGAGGAGGTGGCTGATGAACTCGCTCGTGTTGCTTAACGGCTCGCCGCGCGGCGAGCGCTCGAACTCGATGAAGATGCTCAACCGCGTGGCCGAGGGCTGGGTGCGCGGCGGAGGCGCACAGCCGGAGGCGCTGCACCTGGTGCGGCGCGCGCAGTTTCAGCGCGCTGTAGAGGCGTTTGCCGTAGCCGATGTGGTCCTGCTGGGCACGCCGCTCTACACGGATGCGATGCCGGCGCTGGTAATGGCCTACATCGAGGCGCTGGCGCCGCGCGTGGAAGCGGCACGAACAGGCGGCGCCAATCCGACTCTCGGCTTCCTCGTGCAAGGGGGATTTCCCGAAGCCGCGCATTCGCGGCCACTCGAAAGGTATCTCGAAAAACTCGCGCTTCGGCTGGATTCACACTATGCGGGCACGATTGTGCGCGGCGGTGGTGAGTCGCTGCAGTCCATGCCGGAGCAGGCCAACCGGAAACTGTGGGCGCGGCTCAAGGCGCTGGGCGAACAGTTGGCGCGGGATGGCCGTTTCGGCGCGGCTGAACTGAAAGCCGTAGCCGGCACGGAGCGGTTTTCGCGCTTTGCGGAGGTGATTGCGTCGCTGCGCTGCAGAATTCCCGTTTTTCAGTTCTATTGGAACGGCATGCTGAAGAAAAACGGCGTATGGGAGCGGAGGTTTGCGGCTCCGTACGGGGCGGCATTCGAGGAATAATTCGGTCGCCTGACATGGTGCAGCTCATTACGCACAATGGAGCTAAGAGCTGGAAGCTTTTTTCGTACCCTGCCTCTTGGCCAACCGCGCCAGCGTGGCCTGCTCGCGCAAGACCTGCTGCAACGGCCGCGCCGGCGTGCCCCAATGCACCGTGCCCGGCTTGAGGCCTTCGTTGGTGATGGTCTTGCCGCTAAAAACGCCGGCCTGCCCGCCGAGGATGACGCCGGGACCCACGTGCACGTGGTCGCCAATGCCGACCTGTCCCGCGAGAACTGCGCCGTTGCCGATCGAGCTCGAGCCGGAAATGCCGGTGAGCGCGACCAGAATCACGTCTTCGCCGATGTCGCAGTTGTGGCCGACGTGGACGAGGTTGTCGAACTTGGCTCCGCGGCGGACGCGGGTTTCGGCCAGCGCGCCGCGGTCGATGGTGCAGTTGGCGCCGATCTCCACGTCGTCTTCGATAACTAATGTTCCCTGCTGCGGAAATTGCGTGTACGCGCCGGTGGCGGAATCGCGCACGTAGCCGAAGCCGTCTGCGCCGAGCACGACGCCTGCATGCACCACGACGCGATTGCCGATGGTGGTGCCGGGGTAGACGACCACACGTGGATAGATGCGGCAGTGCTCGCCGATGCGCACGCCTGCGCCGATGACTGCGCCGGCTTCGATGCGGGTTCCCGCGCCAATTTCAGCGCCATCGCCGATGACGGCACAGGCGGCGATGGTTACGTCCGGGCCGAGTCGAACATTTGCGCCGATGACCGCGGAAGCATGCACGCCTACGACCGGGAGCGGCGGCGCGAGCAATTTGGCGGCACGCGCAAACCAGAGACGCGGCTGGTGGTCTTCGACGATTGCGGTGGTGCAGGCGCACCCGGGATCGGAGGCAGACACGGCGGCTTGGGGCAGGCCGGCTTTCAGCACCAGCGCACTGGCCGCGGATTCGAGCGCCTCGGCCGCAGCGGCTGCATCTTCGGCAAAGACCAGGTCTCCCGCGGCGGCGCGGTCGCTGGCGTTCACGGCGCGAATTTCTGTCTGCGCGTTACCGTGCAGCAGCTTGCCGCCGAGTGCGTCGATGAGTTGTGCAAGCGTCATGCGCTGCTCCAATTCCTGCAGGGGCTAAAGCCCACTTGTTTTTCTGCATTCTTCGGCCCGGCTAAAGCCGTGCCCTTGTTACAAAACCACGCCGCAGGGGCTAAAGCCCGATTTCATTTTGCGACGTTCTCGGCACGACTGAAGTCGTGCCCTTTCGCGAGACTGACTTTCACCACAGGTTCTTATTCAGGGTACAGATTCAATACAAACTTGGCTCGTCCGGCGGCCGGGTCTTCCAGCGGCGGTGAATCCACAGCCACTGGTCAGGATAGCGCCGAATCCAGGACTCGATGACTGCGGTGCACGCCCGAGTGCCTTCCAGAATATCCGCGGCGCGGTCCGCGGTGCGGGGCATTTCAACCTCGGGACCGAAGTGGAGCACGTAGCGGCGCTCGGCCGGCTCCCAGAACATGAATCCCGGCAGAACTGCCGCGCCGGTTTGCCGGGCGATGTGAGCCAGGCCGGTTCCGGTGCAGGCATCGACGCCGAAAAAAGGCACAAACTCGCCCTGGGGCGGGGTCATATTCGTGTCCATCAGAATTCCAACCGTCCCGCCCGCGTGGATGGCCTTCAACAGTCCGCGGCCAAAGTCGTCTTTCGAGATGACGAAGTTGCCGTGGAGGCAGCGGATGCCGTTGACATATTCATCGAGGCGGCGGTTGTCGAGATTGCGGATGATCATGCCCATGGGATGACCCATGAGCGAGTGGTAGAAGCTGGAAAGCTCCCATGCGCCGAGGTGTGCGGTGATGATGAGGACGCCCTTGCCGCGGGCTTGCGCTCGGAGGTAGTGATCGAGGCCCTCGGTGCGCATCCAGTCACGGGTGTTTTCGGCGGTGTAGCGCGTCATGCGGCAGAACTCGACGAGTTGCCAGCCCAGATGGACGTAGACGCGCCTGAGAATTGTTTTTCTGGTTTTGGAAGAGAGTTCAGGGAGGGCCAGCTCGAGGTTGCGCACGCCGACGCGGCGCAACCTGCCGAAGCACCAGTAGACGGCAAAGGCGAGGCAGCCGGCCAGCAGGCGCGACCATCCCCGTGGCATGCGCCCCAGACAGCCGGCTACGGCCCGAACCAGCCCGTACTCCAGATTTTCCTGCATCGATGAACGCAAGGATTAGTGTAGACGGTCGGCGGAGCGTGCTACCCCACCCTTTCGCCCAAAAAACGGGCGGAAGGATGGGATACGGGAAGGTTCTTCTTCAAGCGGTCGGAGTCCTAGTGGGCGGCCTTGGCCTTGACGAAGTACTGCGCGACATCACGCACGAATGCCACTGCGCCTGCCGGTACAGGGACACTGCCCCCCAGGACCTGGTTGAAGTCTTCGGGTGCGCCGTAGTAAAGCTCCGTGTCCTCTTTGTTCTGGCTTACGCTGGTGCCGTCGAGATCGATACCGGCAAACAGGCCCTTGGCGCGGGAGTAGCTCAACAGTTCTGCGCTCATCTTCCAGTCGGTGGAAGCTGTGCCGGCGCGGCCCACTGGCCCGGCGGCTGCGGAGGCGTCACCGCCAATCTTGAATTTGTCCTTGAGCAGATCCTGCATCCCCTGGTCATTCACGGCAATGAGGATCAGATCCGTCTCCTGCCCGCCGAACTGGAAGCCGAAGGAACCGCCGGCCATGCGAATGAATACCGGCGCGCTCCAGCCATGGCCGGTGCGGCAGGTGACGACGCCCTGGCCGTACTGGGCGCCCACAAAAAGTGCTCCCTTCTTCATGCCTGGAACCACGGCAACGCAGGTGGCCGAGCGAAGAATGTCGGTGGGGACCGTACTGTCCTTGGCGCTCATAATCTGGTCGAGGACAGTTCTGGCCGAGTCAATACGGTTTTGCAGGTCATCTTTCGTCGAGCCCGCAAAAGCAGTGGACGTAAGCAGAAAGCTGAGACAAACGCTGGCAATGGCCTTTTTCATATCAATGTCCTTTCCAATCCGTCGGCATGACGCCGCGGTTGTGAGAGTCGATCCGAGGTCTCTGAGCCGGAGGATTATCCAACGCTGCCAAACGGGTCGAGCCCGAGGCTAAAGCCGAACAAACGGGGGCAGCGCGGCAACCTCTTCGAACAGCCTACCGCATCCGCGGTAAAACGCGCACTCTCAGTTGCGGAAATCTGCGGCTGGCAAGGTTGATTCCTTGCGGTGGTATGGCGCCCAAAGGAAAATGCCAAGCAGCTTGCAGCTGGCGCAACGACGCTCGGGCTTCGATTACAATGAGCCCGCGCGGAATCACCACTTTCGCGGCACACAACGCAGATTCTAATTATGGATTTTGGTGGAGGAGGGCAGAAGGCGAGGGCTGGATAAGCTCCGCGAACGAACTGCGGATGAAAAAAGAGGAGTTCCCACGCTTCATGGAAACATGCCGCCTGGGAACTCCTTTCCCCAGATCTGCGTTGTTTCTGTAAACATCATGTGGATATCTGGGCAGATACACAAGAGTACTTAGGGGCTATGGCTTAAAGTACTCCGTTCATATAACTACTTAGTTATCATCTTCTTGCGTAGGGTCTGGTGGCGCCGGGACGCTTACCACTGGCTTCTGCCAAACACAAGAGTACTTAGAGACTATGGCTTGAAGTAATCCATTCGTATAACTACTTAGTTATTATCTTTTCTCGTAGGGGCGGGAGGCGCCGGGACGCTTGCCGCTGGCTTCTGCCAGAAGTGAGCGGCTCACTGCCGAAACCGACAGCTTGACGCGGTTGTCAACGCCTGTCTTGCGCATAAGTCTTGCAACATAAGCCTTTACGGTCCGTTGCTCGATGCCAAGCTTGCGGGCAATCTCGCGCGTGGAGTTCGCCGACAGGATCAGTTTCAGCACCTGTTCTTCGCGCGGCGTAAGCTGAGGCTTGGGAGTGGCGTGAATCGCAAGATGAACATTCAAAAGGCGATCGATGAGGCGTGAAAGTAACTGGCGTGGCGCCCATATGGAGCCTGAGGTAACTACTTCAATCGCCTGGCGCACCAATTCGGGGCCTGCCGAGAAGCTCAGGTAGGCTCTGGCGCCGGCAACGATCGCCTTGAACACCAGCTCATCGTCGCCCTCCGGCCCGATGACGATCAGCCTGACATCCGGCCGCTTGAGGCGCACGGACTCCAGAATTTCAAGACTGTCCTCGGAGGAATGCAGATCGACGACGACGTACTCGATGTCAGAGGCGCCAGTCAGCTCCTGCAGGCTACCGATCACAGGGACGAGTTGCGTATGGCCTGGCTGCGCCGGCTGATCGAAGATACTGGCCAGGCCGGCAAGGCGAATAGGCTCAATTGCCAGAATCCCAATGCGGATGGGACGACGATTCGAAGATCCGGATTTCATGGCCCTCTCTTCGGCTGCTCGAAGGGTCTTCCCTGGGATCGTCACACACGTGTCCCGGAAAGTCTGGTGGATGGTCGCTTGCATTCTTCCATCTGTCGAACAATTCCGCACTGACTCGAAAGCGGTACGTTCCTGCAATTAAAGTGTTGCAAAACATCAAGTCATTCAGGATCAGCATGTTACGCAGAACCAGGAGTGTCGACAGAAATGGGGCGTCACGTGCTAAAGACTGCGAAAACATTGCACAGAATCCCAATGTCCCGATCAGGCTTCAGCCATGTAAAGCTTCAGTTTTAGAGTTTGGGGAGAACGATACCTTGCTGCTTTTGATACTTGCCCTTCCGGTCGGCGTAGCTGATCTCGCAAGGTTCGTCCGACTGGAAAAACAGAATCTGGCACAGACCTTCGTTGGCGTAGATCTTTGCCGGCAGCGGCGTGGTGTTGGAGATCTCGAGCGTGACGAAGCCTTCCCATTCGGGCTCGAATGGTGTCACGTTCACGATGATCCCGCAACGCGCGTAGGTCGATTTCCCCACGCAGATCGTCAGTACATCCCGGGGAATACGAAAATATTCAATGGAGCGTGCCAAGGCAAACGAATTGGGCGGAACGATGACCGATTCCGCCTGTACCGATACAAATGACCGCTCGTCGAATGCCTTGGGGTCGATGATAGCACTATTTACGTTGGTAAAAATCTTGAATTCGTTGGAGACTCTGAGGTCATAACCATACGACGAGAGGCCGTAGGAAATGACCCCGCCGGCAACCTGTTTTTCGCTGAACGGCTCAATCATGCGATGCTGAATGGCCTGTTCTCTGATCCAACGGTCGCTTTTGATCGACATGCGTCTCCTGTTGCGGAGGTGGAATTTGCCTCCGGCTCC
>JBEKAS010000076.1:0-16332 GCA_050015795.1 Occallatibacter sp.
GCATCGACTGGACACTGGCTTCCAGCCCCGAGTTCCGCCAGATGATGGCGAAGTACTCGCTCATCAAGGAGTTTCTCGAGCCGCCCTTCCTGGTGGAGTATGCCGCCAAATTTGCCGCGGCCACTGACGAAGAAGACGCGGAAGGCGCCGAGGCAAAGACTGAAACCAAGTCTCCTGCTCGCGCCGCACGCATCCTGCGCGAGCCGGTGGAAAAGCAGACCGCCCGTGAGCTCTTCGCCTACATCGTGGAGCAAGGCAAGAAGGACTACCAGGTGCAGCGCTACAAAGGCCTGGGCGAGATGACGGCCACACAGCTTTGGGAAACCACGATGGACCCCGAGCACCGCACTTTGCTCTCAGTGAAGCTTGAGGACATTGCCGAAACTGAGGCCATCTTCACCACCCTCATGGGAGAAGACGTGGAAGCCCGCCGCAAATTCATCGAAGACAACGCGCTAGACGTAAAGAATCTCGACATCTAATCCGGCAATCGCCCGGCGCAGGCTTTGGCAGGCGCATGCGGGTCATTGATGGTGCAGACCGGGCCCGAACCAGAGACGCGGACCCGAAAGCGCAACCTCCTTAACGCCTGCGCAGCGGTCCCAACGGACGCCTCTCCCGGGCAAATTCCCAATATGAGACCAATTCTTGTCGATCCCTGCCGCCCTCCCACTACGTTGGATTGACTCCCCCTTTATATGTAGCTATTTCTTGGGAAAACACGCGCAACTTTCATTGGGAGAGGGGGTTTCGACCCCCAGCAGCATTCTCCAGGTTGTTGTCTGCCCATCCGGTTCATTTTGACGGGGGCAGAGGCCCCCAGGTGGCGTGGCATCGTGCAAGCGGCGAGAGAAGAGGAGCCGTCTTGCCGGAATTTTGTCGGCTGCCGTGAGGTAAATCATCACGCACCGCTGACTGCGCCGGCGTGGGCCATCTCCCGTAGCGCAAAGCGGGAACGCGGCCTGGAAGCTGCAAAATCGCGGGAACAAGGAGCACCAACATGATCGACAAGGTACGAGTTCTTGTTGTGGCCGCCGCCGCGGCGACCTTTTTCTGGATGACCGGCTGCGCTAGCAGCCTGGTTTCTTCACTGACCACTACTTCCACTCAATCGCAGACCGGCAACGTAAATGTATTGCTGAGCGATGACCCCACGGAGGACTGGGCAACCATTGGCGTAAGGGTCGCAAGCATTGCGCTGAATCCGCAGGGCGGCGGTACGCCGGTAACGGTATTCACGGCGCCTTCCACGCCACCGATCATCAACCTCGTGCAACTCGACCAGCTGGGCGAGATTCTGGGCAACGCCACGATTCCCGTGGGCACCTACAACTCGGTCACGCTCACGCTTGCCGCGAACAACAATGGAACCACCTGCGACATTCTTCTGGTGGCTTCCGGCGATCCATCGTCCGGCTTTCCGCTCCCTGCCGGGTCGACCGTGCCGTGCAGCCAGATAGACATTCTGGGCGCGCAGGGCACGTCGCCCAATGCGACGGTTCCGCTGAGTATTAACCTGGTTTCGCCGCTCGCGGTCACGTCCGGCAGCAGCAACGCCCTCGATCTTGAGTTCGATCTGCGGCATCCCGCGTTCATCGTGGAGCATGAGCCTGCCGGCGCGACCAGCCCCACCTGGGCGATCAATTTCAACGGCCCGGTGCGCCATCACCCACGCCCCGATCTCACGCAACTTCTGCTGCGGCACGTTTACGGCCAGGTTGCCTCGTCCACCAACACTTCGATCACCATCGAGCGGTCGTTCCCGGATCATCCTGTGACCACTCCTGAGACCGCGACGACGATTGCCAGCGACACGCTGCCCATCCAGATCGATGCCACCAACGGCACCATCTTCTTCGATCTCGACAACATGACCGCACCGACCACTCTGACCAGCTTCTCCACCGTGACTGCGGACTTCGCGAACTCTCCGTACGTGCGCATAGCGGCGCGCTACCAGAGCGACGGCACGCTGGTGGCCACCCGCATCTACCTCAGCAGCACTTTCGACAAGATTTGGAAGAACCCCGAGGGCCACGTGCTGCACGTGAACACGACAACCAACAACATGTGGGTGACCACCGAGGACGGCAATGCCAAGGAGATCGCCATCGGTCCCAACACCGACTTCTATTTCCGGTCCGGCAACACCGTCATCGGAACGGGCACGGCGTTCTTTGATGGCAAGACTCCCGGCGGCCTGCCCAACCTGGCGCGCGGATTCAAGGTGAACGTCACCATCGATCCTCTGTCCACGGCCACGCCTCCCGTGGCGCTCACGGTCGAGATTGACGTTGCGCGCTACGACGGCGCCATCAGCTCGCCGACGAGCAGCGACTTCGACTACACGCGTGTCTTTGCCATGGCCGATACGCGAGGTGGAAAGGATAATTACACCGGCTCGCTCGGATACATCATGTCCACCAGCGCCAATACCACCCCTGCCGGCGTCGCGGTCGAGGGATTCTATTGGTGGGACTTCGGGTTCCCGACCCTGCCCGACACCGGCGCGAGCGCAGTCAGCGACTTCGTCAACGCCACTGACGGCTCCGTGAACTTTGGCGGAACGGTGGGCACGCTGCAGCCGGTTGGCCTCAGCAACGCCACCTGGAACGATCCCAGCGCGTCGGACACCTGGTCGGCGCTCTGGACGGTGCTCATGCCCGTAGCCGCGCCGCTCGGCACTGTTTCTTCGGCGTTCTCGTCAACCACTGACAGCTTCCAATACAAGGTGCCGCTGCCGACCGCGGCGCCGGGAAGCACGCCGCCCGCATTGCCGGTTACAGTTGACCTGATGACGGCCAGCGGCAGCGCAACCCTGGTCTACGATGTCGATCGCCAAGGCAACATCATTACCATCACGCCGGAGGACATCAGCAACCCCAGCACGTTGACCGCGGTCGGCAACGCCCTGGTGTCCGGTGTTCCCGTCAAAGTCTACGGCGTGCCGCAAAAAGATGGCAGCATCAAGGCGTATGTGCTGTTCTATTACACGCACACGCCTTCCACCATCTAACCGTCACTGCTTCTTGCCTTTGTTTTTTAAAAGCGCCGCCATTCCTCAGGATTGGCGGCGTTTTCTTGGCTCGCAGGCCGGTTACGCCCCGCGCACATGTCCGCGCCCATGGCTCTTCACCGCGTACATGCGCGCGTCAGCCGTACCGATGATGGCATGCACCTGGATGCCGTCGCTGGGCGCGGAGGCCAGGCCTACGCTGGCGCTCAAATTCAGTTTCAGTCCGTTCTTCATCCGGAACTCGGTTTCCATCAGGGCGCGATGCATGGTCTTCGTTAGTTCCAGCGCAGTTTCCGCATCGGTCTCCGGCATCAGGATCACGAACTCGTCGCCGCCGTAGCGGAAGCACACATCCTGCTTGCGGCTCAGCTCCTGCAGCCTGCGACCGGTAAGCGCCAGCAGTTCGCTGCCGATGAGATGCCCGTGCGCGTCGTTCACCAGCTTGAACCGGTCCAGGTCAAGAAACGCCAGGCTTACAGGTTTCTGCGATTTTTTTGAGCGTCGCAATTCGCGGTCCAGCACGTGGTACAGGTGGCGCACGTTGTGCAGGCCGGTGGTGTCGTCGGTGATGGTCAGCTGCTGAATGCAGGCCACGTCGTGCGCGTTTTCGATGGCGATGGCTGCGTGGTCGGCCAGGATATGAAGAAAGGCAATCGTGTAGTCCGACATCTCGGCGCGGGGATTGAGGATCTCAATGACACCCTGCGTGCCCTTGCGTCCGCGCAACGGCATGGCAATCGCCGCACGCACGGCAAGCGAGCCGCCGGGCTGCTGTAAACGGGGATCCTCTTCCGCCTCAGGAACGATGACGGTCTCGCCGTGCTCGAGCACCCATCCGGCCAGACCCTCGCCCACTTTCACCCGCAGGCCCTTCAAAGCCTCCTTCTGATCGCCCCCGGCAATGGCGTAATAGAGTTCCTGGCTGGGTTCGTCGAGCATGAGTAGCATCCACAACTCCGCTTCTACCATCCGCTCCATGTGTTCCAGGATGGTGCGCAGAATTGTGTCCAGATCGAAGCTTGAGGTGAGCGATCGCGCCAGTTGATGAAATACCAGAAGATCAGCGAGCGGGATGCGTCCTTCCGTCTCGTTTGGCATGTCTTGGCCCTGGGGGAAAAGTCTTTCCATCATTCTGTCATACAAGTGAGGGCACACAAGTCGTAGTTTGTTTGCTTCAGGTTACTTGTGTAGCCGTTGAGAATCTCAGCGAAATCTCCGCTCAGCCGCCGATGTGCACCATCGAGCGCGACGGCTTGAGGAATTCCGGTTCACCGATGTGATGCCGTGCTTCTTTTCCCTGAATAGTGCGCACAATGTAGACGCGAAGTTCCTCGTCGCCGGCTCCGGCTCGCAACCGTCCGTAAAGGTCGTGTTCCACCTGTGAAAACAGGCAGGTGCGAATCTTTCCATCGGAAGTGAGCCGCACCCGGCTGCACGCCCCGCAAAATGCCTGGCTCACCGGGGCGATGATGCCGATCTCACCCACTCCGTCCGCAAAGGTATAGCGCCGTGCCGTTTCGCTGGCCTCGCGAGGAGGTAATTCGACCAACGGCAGAGAGCGGCCGATGCGCTCCACGATCTCTTTGAGAGTCACCACGATTTCCGGTGACCAGAGACGGCCCTCTTCGAGAGGCATGAACTCGATAAAACGCACGACAACGTCTTCTTCGCGGGCGAAACGCGCGAAACCCTCGACCTGGTCGTCGTTGAAGCCGCGCAGAAGCACGCAATTGATCTTGAGCGGCGTAAGCCCCGCGTCGCGCGCGGCGCGAATGCCCTTGAGAACCACCGGAAAGCTGCCCTGGACACGGGTGATCCGCTCGAAGGTCGCCGCATCCACGGCGTCCATGCTCACCGTCACCCGATTGAGCCCGGCCGCCTTGAGCGGGCCGGCGAGCGACTCCAGCAGATGGCCGTTGGTGGTCATAGCAAGATCCAGCGCCTCGCCTGCAGGCGTGCGCATGCGCCCCAACTCCCCGACCAGCTCAACGATCCCGCGCCGCAAAAGCGGCTCGCCACCAGTCAATCGGACCTTGGTAATACCCAGGCCGACAAAAAGCCTGATCAGGCGCAGATATTCCTCAACGGCCAATTCCGGATACTGTGCTCCGGCTTCGCCCGTGCGGCAATACACGCACTTGTAGTTGCAGCGGTCGGTGATGGAGACACGCAGATCATGGATCACGCGCCCGTGGCTGTCGGTCAGCGGCGGGTGCGGCGCCAGCGAGGAGGAGACGGGAAGGGAAGCGATGGCCATCGGCTATTTCAAGCCTATACCCTTTTGGGAGCGGCTTGAAGAGAAACGGAGCACGGTCCATGCGAGCGTACCGCGTGGGTGCCCCACCCTCGCCGCGTCTTTGTTTTTTGCGGCTAGGGTGCGGAAGATCGAGGCGATAGCATACAAAGTGTCACAGGTGCCGCGGTCGCCATTGCGGCATGGAGAGCCAAGCTAGGGAATCAGGAATCATGCCGGCAACGGGATCCAGACCGATTGGCACAGAAGACGAAGCAGGCGCGGCACAAGCGGTGCGGCAGATGTTCGAGTCCATTGCGCCAAAGTACGACCTGCTGAATCACGTGCTCTCGGCGAACGTGGACCGCCTTTGGTGGCGCAGGGCTGCGCGACGGTTTCGCGGTGTTCTCGCCAGGCCCGACGCGGAGATTCTGGATATCTGCTGCGGCACCGGCGATCTGACCATGGCTTTGCTGAAGTTGCGTCCACGGGGAGCGCGGCCGGTTCTCGCCGGCGATTTTGCTCGCGCCATGCTGCGCCGCGGAGCGCAAAAGTTTGGCCGGCAGACGCATAAGACGCCCGGCAACGGTAAGGAATCAGCGGCAAAGCCTTACGCGATCGCCATCGAGGCCGATGCGCTCCATCTCCCGCTGCGCGCCGAGTCGCTCGACCTGATCGTTACCGCCTTTGGCTTCCGCAATCTCACCAATTACGCGGTCGGGCTCAAGGAGTTTCATCGCACGCTCAAACCGGGCGGACAGTTGGGGATTCTGGAGTTCAGCGAACCGGGCGGACTGATGGGCAAGGCTTACGCGTTCTACTTCCGGCGCGTGCTGCCGGCCATCGGGAGGTTGATTTGCGGCAAGGATGGTCCCTACAACTACCTTCCGATTTCGGTCGGCGCCTTTCCGCCACCCGGCGAGATGTTGGAGATGATGCGGCGAGCGGGTTATGTGGACTGTGCCTGGCAGCCCTACACCTTCGGGATTGCGGGGCTGTACACGGCCATGCGGCCACCGGGTACCCTAGAAGCAGCATGACCTCCGCCGTCTCCAGTTCGCGGGCAACAGAGCCTCCTGTTCCCAGTCTCTCTGCCGCGAAGCGGCGCGTGGCATGGCGCTCCATGGCGGCCGCGGCCGTGATGACTCTGCTCAAGCTCGGCGCCGGCCTGCTCTCCGGCTCTCTGGGCGTACTCTCTGACGCGGCACACTCCGGGCTCGATCTAGCCGGGGCTGCGCTCACCTTCTTCTCAGTGAACGTGAGCGACAAGCCGGCCGACGAAGACCATACCTACGGCCACGGCAAAATCGAAAACCTGTCGGCGTTTGCCGAGGCAGGCCTGATGGCCGCATCCTGCGCGTGGATTGTTTGGGAAGCCGTCTCCCGCATGATCTACCACACCGTGAATCTCCACCACTCCCTCTGGCCGGTGCTGGTGCTGCTCACTTCCATCGCCGTGGACTTCTGGCGCTCCCGGCAGCTGCGCGCGGTGGCTATGCGCACCGGGTCGCCGGCGCTGGCGACGGACGCCTTCCACTTTGCCTCAGACATTTGGGCCACGCTCGCGGTGCTGGCTGGATTGATTGCTACGTGGCTCGGATCGCGATTCGGGATCGCCGCCCTTCAATACGCCGACCCGTGCGCGGCCATCCTGGTTTCGCTCCTGATTCTGCGCATGGCCATCCGCCTGGGTCACGAAGCCGTGGGAGCGTTGGTGGATGAGATCCCCGCAGAAACCCGGCGGCGGCTGGTGCACGAAGTGGAGCGCGTGGATGGCGTGCTGGCCGTGGAGCGCGCGCGGGTGCGGCGTGCGGGCGCCGGCCACTTTGCCGATCTCACGCTGGCTCTGCCGCGGCGATTCACCTTTGAGCACACCGGCGCACTGGTACATGCCGCGACGGCCGCTGTGCAACGCGTGCTGCCCGCGGCCGACGTGGTTATTCATACCATCCCCCGCGAATCCCGGACCGAGAGCATTTTCGATCGCGTACGCGCCGTAGCCGCGCGCAACAACGTTTCCGTGCATGAACTCAGCGTGCAGTCGCGCCATGGGCGCATGCAGGTCGAGCTGCACGTCGAAATCGAGGAAAACAAAAAGCTCAGAGAGGCGCACAGCTTTGTGACCGCCATGGAAGCGGAGATTCTGCGCAACGTTCCCGAGATCGACTCTGTTTTAACACACATCGAGAGCGAGCCCGCGACAATCGAACAGCCGGACGACGTGGTTGTGGAAGACCGCAGGATTGAATTGGCGCTGCGCGCCGCGGCCGCGGGAATCCCCGACATTGTGGACGTGCATGCCATCGCCGTGGGCCGCACGCGCGAGCACATTTCCGTCACATGCCATTGCACCTTGCCCGACGATCTGCCCATGCATCGCGTTCACGAAGCCATCACCGAGCTTGAAGACCGCTTCAAGCTGGAGTGCCCCGAGGTGTACCGCGTGACCATCCATCCCGAGCCGGTGACGGATAATACCCGGTAGGGCTTGCAGCTTGGTTTGCGCCCCAATTCTGCGGCCCAATCTCGCACCCTCGATCTGGACTCATGAATACCCGCGCCATTTCCGGTTTCTTCCGTGTGGCTTCGCTGCTGCTTCTGCTTGTGGCCGTAGCGCTGATGGCTGCCATTGTCACCATGCAATTTGCTATTCACGGCGCCGAGGTGCAGGTGCCTACGTTGATGGGCATGACGGTGGCCGACGCGTTGAGCGAAACCGCCGGCCTGGGGCTGAATCTCGACGTCGACAACCGCTACTATTCGGGCGATGTAGCTGCCGGTCACATCCTGTCGCAGTCGCCCGCTGCGGGCACTGTGGTGCGTCGCGAGTGGCATGTGCGCGTGGCGGAGAGCCTGGGACCGCAGAAGGTCGACGTTCCTGACACGGTGGGCGTTGATGAGCGCGTAGCGTCGCTGGAGCTGCGCCGCGCGGGTCTCGAGGTGGGTGAGATTGCGCGCCTTCCTTACAAAGCTGCCGCCGAGGGAACGGTGCTCGCGCAAGATCCGCCCGCGCACGCGCAGGGCATCGAGCAACCGAGCGTGAACCTGCTGGTGGCTGCGCCGAACGACGAAACGCCCGATGGATACGTGATGCCGGACTTTGCCGGATGGCCGATCTCGAGCGCCAACGCGGCTTTAGCGAAGGTTGGCATTCGCACCGGACCGCCCAACCTTGTGGATGTGCCGGTGGCGGCGATGGGCAGCGGAGACGCGCCGCTTCGTCCGCCGGCAAAGCCTGGATCCGTGCTGTCGCAATCGCCCGCCGCCGGCTCACGCGTCGACCAGAGCACGATGGTTCATTTCACGGTGGTGAAGTAGCAGCAGACAGGAGAAAAACGGCATGGGACTGAGCGAGGACTTGGAGAAAATTGCAATCCAGGAGCGTGAGCTGCGCCTGCCGCGACTGGACGCGCAAGTCGCGTGGGACTTGGGAACGCGCATTCGCACAATGGCGACGGAACGCGGCCTCAGCCTGGTGATCGATGTGCGGCGTTTCGGGCACCCGCTGTTTTATGCGGCGCTCGAAGGCACCACTCCCGACAATGCGGAGTGGGTGCGCCGCAAGAGCAACGTGGTGGCGAGGTTCCATCGCAGCTCCTATGCGGTGGGCATGACGCTTAAAGTAAAAGCGACGACACTGCTGGAGCGCTACGGGCTGCCGGTCGCGGATTATGTGACCGACGGCGGCTCCTTTCCGCTGATTGCCGAGAACGCAGGCATCGTGGGCAGCGTGACCGTGTCCGGACTACCGCAGCGCGACGATCACAACCTGGTTGTGGAAGCGCTGTGCGCGTTGCTGGGACGCGATTTTGCGGCATTGCGCCTGGGGCCGGAGAGTACTTAGCGGCGCAACGGAAGCTCGCTCAACAGCTTGTGGTGGAATTGCGACTCTCAAGAAAACCATCCCTCAGCGGCTAAAGCCGCGCATAATTCGCATGACATTCGGCACGACTGAAGTCGTGCCCTTTCAAAACCGGCCCCTTACTACAGGCTGTTAAGCCAGCCTTTCAAGCAGAGCCACGAAGAAGCCATCGGTCGGCAATGTGCCGGGCAACAGGCGTAGCGCGCCGTCGGGCGTAAGGCATTTTCGCAACGGCTCCGCTGCCTCAGGGCGGAGAATGCCATGGCGTTGCAGCGTCTCGATGGCCGACGCGAGCGAAATCTGCCGGATATTCCGATTCTCTACAAGGACCGCGGCCACGACCTGCTCGTTTTCCTCCGGCTCGAGCGAACAGGTGGAGTAGACCACGCGCCCGCCGGGACGAATGGCGCGTATAGCCGCGCGCAATAGGTCGCGTTGGCGTTGGGCAAGCCGCGGCAAATCCTCCAATTGCAGACGGTGGCGAATCTCAGGATTGCGGCCCAGCGTGCCGGTGCCGCTGCAAGGTGCGTCCACCAGCGCAAGGTCGAATACCGCATCCTCTTCAAGTTCGACTGCATCGGCAAGCCGGCAATCCACGCGATCGGCATACGCGGCGAGGCGTTTGCGCAACTCGGCAAGGCGCCGCGGGCTCGACTCGCAAGCGAGGATCTGCGCCTGGGGATTGCGTTCAGCAAGGATGAACGTCTTGCCGCCGGGCGCCGCGCACGCATCGAGAATCTTCTTTTGGTTTTGGTTTGAATCTTCGCCGGGAAACGCAGCCAACTCCCCAATCAGCTGCGATCCTTCATCCTGTACACGCACCCGGCCTTCGCGAAAGGCCGGCGTGGCCGTGACATCGCCGGAAACGACGGTGCGCGCGGCAGTGAGCAGCTCACCGGATGTAAGCTCGATTCCTGCTTCGCTCAATTCGTCTTGAACGACGGGACTCTCCATGCGCACGGTCATTCGCGGCTGGCTCTGGTCGTGACGACAGATTGCTTGCATCGCTTCCGGGCCATAAGCTGAAGTCCAGCGCTCCACCATCCACGCGGGGTGCGCCTGAACCGCCGAAGATCCGCCCAAGTCCTCGTCCAAAGGACTGCTGTGCGCAGCACCAGCACTGCCCCGCGCAGCGGTGCGAAGTACCGCATTCACCATTCCGGCGGCAAATCGATGGCCTGACTGTTTTGTGAGTTCCACGCTCTCATCAATGGCGGCATGGACGGGAATGCGGTTGAGGAAATGCAATTGGAAAGCCCCGAGGCGGAGAGCGATAAGGACTTCCGGATCGAGCCGCGCATTGGGACGCTTGAGCAGCTGGCGAATCCGCCGATCGAGCCAGATCTGCCAGCGAAGCACGCCCAGCACCAAAGCCGTGGCCAGATGGCGGTTCGCGGGTGCGAGCTTATTAACTTCCTCGGCCCGCAGAAGATCATCGGCGTGCGCCTGGCCGCGTTCGACAGCCAGAAGAATGCGGAAAGCCTCCTTGCGCGCGGGAGAGATGGCGGGCATGGCGCTCAACCCAGACGCGCATCCGCCGCGAGCGGATTGCCACGCAGGAATTCGGCGGCATTGAGGCGCTTCTTGCCCTCGAGTTGCACTTCAAGAAGCTCCAGCCAGGTGTCGCCGGCGCAGCAAGTGAAGAGGCCGTGGTTCTCGATGCGCACCGAGCCCGGAGCGGCGATGCCCAGTTGCTCAGCGTAACTCTCGTGCACAACCGCCATGCGATGCACGATTAGCTTCTTGCCATGAAGAGCGGTGAATGCGCCTGGCCATGGCTGAAATCCGCGCCAGCGATTGCAAAGCTCCGTCGCCGAGCTCGCGGCAAAATCCATGCGGCCGTCTTCGCGGTTGAAAAAAGGCGCGTACGTGGCGCCTTCGTGATTCTGCGGTTGCGGCTGCAGCGTTCCAGCGGCCAGCCCGGCCAACGTTTCGACGACCAGCGGCGCTCCCGCGTCTGCCAGCACGGGAAACAACTCCGTTGCGGATTGTTCCGGTCCAATCTCGTGGGTTTGTTGCAGCAGAATCGGGCCCGTGTCGAGGCCCTCTTCGAGAAGCATGGTGGTGTTGCCGGTAAAAGCGTCGCCCATGGCGATGGCCCATTGGATGGGCGCGGCGCCGCGGTATTTCGGTAGAAGAGACGCGTGCAGATTGATGCAGCCCATCCGGGGCAGCGCAAGCATCCAGGGAGGAATGATGCGCCCGTAGGCCACCACGACAATGGCATCGGGCTCGATGGCTTCGAGCTGCGCGCGAAAGTCGGCGTTGTTGCGGATCTTTTCCGGTTGCGTGACGGCAAGACCGGCGGCCAGAGCGGCGTGCTTTACGGGCGTTGGAGCGATTTGCCGATCGCGGCCCGCGGGACGGTCCGGTTGAGAAACCACGAGAGCGATGCGGTGTCCCGCGGCGAGCAACGCGTCAAAGGTTGGAACAGCGAACTGCGGCGTCCCACAGAAAACCAGCTTCAGGGGGCGTGCAGCATTCGTCATGGCCGCTTTACCATGTGCCTTCGCTCTGCATCTTGCGAATTTTGCGCAGATTGAGACTGCGCTTGAGAGCGCTCATGCGGAAGATGAACAGGACGCCGTCAAGATGGTCGATCTCATGCTGGAAGGCACGGGCCAGCAGCTCGTCGCCACCCATCTCTAACCACTTGCCCCTCTCGTCCTGCGCGCGAATGCGAACCTTTGCGGCGCGCACCACCTTCTCGCGGATGTCAGGAAAGCTCAGGCAGCCCTCCTCTTCGTACTGCTTGCCCTCGCTGACGATGATTTCAGGATTGATGAGCACAAGTTTCTGTGCGGGATCCTTGCCCTGGCTCAGGTCGATGACGGTGACGCGCCTGGAAACGCCCACCTGCGGCGCAGCCAGGCCTATGCCCTGCGAAGCATAGGTAGTCTCGAACAAATCGGCTACCAGCTTGCGCAGTTCGGCGTCGAACTCGGTGACCGGCTCGCCGGGCTGCTCCAGCACCGGCTCGGGATATTTCACAATCTTCAGAATCATCGGCCCGTCAGAATCTCCGTATCTGTTCGATGTAACCGTCAAAATTTCGCTTCAATTCCGTCAGCGAGTCGCCGCCGAATTTTTCGTGGGCCAGATTGGCCAACACCAAGGCCACCATGGCTTCAGCGGCCACGCCCGCCGCAGGGACCACGCAAATATCGCTGCGCTCATAACTTGCGCTGGTGGGCTCGCGGGTATCAAAGCGTACCGATGCGAGGGGCTGGCGGAGGGTCGAGATCGGCTTCAGGTAGCCGCGCACTACGATGTCTTCGCCGTTCGAGACGCCGCCCTCGACGCCTCCGGCATTGTTGTGCGGGCGCGTAAAGCGCGTGGGCCGGCCAGGAGGGTTTTCCGCCGCGTAATGAATGGGATCGTGAACTCGCGAGCCAAACGAGGCCGCGGCTTCCACGCCGCGCCCGATCTCAACGGCCTTCACGGCCTGCAAGCTCATTACGGCCCAGGCAAGCTGGCCGTCGAGGCGATCGTCCCAGTTGGCGTAGGAGCCGAGGCCGGCGGGAACACCGTGCGCAACCACTTCAAAGACACCATTCACAGTGTCTTCGGCGCGCGTTGCCGCTTCCACTTCCTCTTTCATGCGTGCTTCGGTGGCGGCGTCGACGCACGACAGGACCACTTCCTCTTTGCCGGCAAGCGCAACGATTTCTTCCCAGGTTGCATCGCGGTCAAGGTCCACGCGGCCCACGCGGATGACGTGGCTCGCGACCTCGATGCCGAGTTCACGGAGCATTAACTTGGCGAAAGCGCCGGCGGCTACGCGGGCTGCGGACTCACGCGCCGAAGCGCGCTCCAGCACGTAGCGCGCATCAGGGAAGTTGTATTTGAGCGCTCCGGCAAGGTCGGCGTGGCCGGGCCGAGGCGAAGTCACCGCGCGATGCTTCGCGGGGTCGCCGGTCTCTACCGGCAGCTTCTCCTGCCAGTTTTTCCAGTCGCGGTTGATGAGCTCGATGGCAATGGGAGAGCCAATCGTTTTGCCGTGGCGCACACCGGAGAGCACATGCGCCTGGTCGGTTTCGATCTTCATGCGACCGCCGCGGCCGTAGCCCTGCTGACGGCGCCACAACTCGCGGTTCACAAAATCAAGATCAACGGGGACGCCGGCGGGAAGACCGGAAACAAGCGCAATCAGAGCCTCGCCGTGGGATTCCCCTGCTGTGGAGAAGCGGATCATATAGATTTCATTGTAAATGCGAGCGGCGCGCGAATGGTGCGCCGGCATCCAGGCCGGGGTCCCCAGGAAACGGTCTTTGTTTCTTGGGGTAGGAGACCGGCTGTCGTGCGGGCGTCTACGCCCGCACAGGCCTATTGAGAGACCAGGAAATCCTGCGGCTAAAGAAGTGTCGGCGGAAAACACGAGCCGTGCGTCTTTCAGAACCGCCGAATGCCGCACAAAAGGCTCCGCACTCTAGGTCGTAGAGAGACCCGCGATGGATGCGCCATCCGGCTTTTTCTTGATTTGATCCACGTTTCGGGGCCGCTGGCGATCATCATCGTCCCCGCTATGCGCTATCCTGTGCTGGGAAGCGCCGCAATCTTCTTGATTGCAAGGCCGGCAATTTATGGCGATCCAGACCATCGAACGCACTGCCAAACAAATCGTGCAGACCGTCCAGGAATACTCCCTGTTTGCGTGGCGCGCTTTCACGAATCTCTTTCGCCCCCCTATTTACTGGACAGATTTCCTCATTCAGTCGGACATCATCGGATTCGGTTCGCTGCCCATCGTCATCCTCTCGGGATTTTTTACCGGAGGCGTGCTCTCGCTCCAGTCTTCAGCCACACTTTCGGAATTTGGGGCCACGGCCGTTACCGGTCAGTTCGTCAGTCTCACTATGATTCGCGAACTCGGCGCGGTGCTCACCGGCATCATGGTCTCGGGCCGCAACGCCTCCTCGATGGCCAGCGAACTTGGCTCCATGGTTGTCACCGAGCAGATCGACGCCATGCGCGCCCTGGGTGTCGATCCCATGCGCAAATTGGTAACGCCGCGCATCTTTGCATCGATTACCATGCTTCTCTTCCTCACCATCATCGCCGACGCGTTCGGCATCGTGGGCGGCGCCGCGGTCACCGTCTTTCTGAACCACCAGAACGGCACCCAGTACTTTAACAACGCCTACGAGCACCTTGCGTATCCCGATATTATCCAGGGACTCGTGAAGCCGCTCTTCTTTGGCTACATCATCGCGTCTATCGGCTGTTTCTACGGCATGAGAACCACGGGCGGCACGGAGGGCGTGGGCCGCGCCACGATTTCGGCAGTGGTGAACTCCTCCGTCCTCATCATCGCTGTCGACTTTCTCATCACCCACATCCTGCTCTCCATGTTTCCCACATGAAAAACGCCGTCATTCCCGTGCCCGAACTGCCGCCCCCGGCGCCGAAGGGAGGCCCGGTTGTCGCGTTGCACAACGTCGCCGCGGGCTTTGATGGACCGCCGGTGTTTGAGAACGTCAGCTTTTCGGTGGCGCCCGGGGAGACGCGAATTCTTCTCGGGCCTGCCGGCGTGGGCAAAAGCGTCCTGCTCAAACTCATTCTCGGACTGTTGCGTCCGCTCGAGGGCAGCGTGGAGTTATTCGGCGAGGACATCTCCCACAAGCCGGAGGAAAAGCTCTTTCCCTTGCGGGCACGGGCCGGCATGGTTTTCCAGGAGGGCGCTCTTTTCGATTCGTTGACGGTCCGCGACAATGTCGCATACCAGTTGATCCAGGAAGGTGTGCACGACGAGGAAATCGACGCGCGCGTGCACGATGCGCTGCGATTCGTGGGCCTCGAGCAGACCTTCGCTCTCTATCCTTCGAGCCTTTCCGGCGGCATGAGACGCCGCGTCGCCATTGCCCGCGCCTTGATTAACCAACCTGAACTCATCCTCTACGACTCGCCCACGGGCGGCCTCGATCCTGTCACCTCTGAGACCATCATCGAACTCATCGTGAAGCAGCGCGACGTGCGTGCAACTCCATCGCTGCTGGTGACGCACCGGCTTCAGGACGCCTTCACGCTCTGCACCCACCGTTACTCGAGCGAACAGGGACGCATGGTCCCGCTTCCCGAGGGCCAGACCAACCACAACACCACCTTCCTCATGCTCGACGAAGGACACCTGATCTTCGACGGCTCTCTCCACGAGCTAGTTCACTCCAAGAACGCCTTCGTCCGCGAGTTTCTGGAGTAGCTCCTGTTCCTTGCTGGCTCCTCCCTAATCCCTGTTCTTCGCTACAATTTGATTCGTGACGACGAGCCTCTTCGATCTCTACAAGATCGGCGTGGGTCCCTCCAGTTCGCATACCATGGGGCCGATGCGCGCGGCTTGCCGCTTTGCGCAGGAACTGGATCGCAACGGCCTGCTCGATCGCGCGGCGCGCATTCAAGCCGATCTCTACGGTTCGCTGGCTCTCACGGGCATGGGTCATGCCACGGATCGCGCCATTCTCCTCGGCCTTGCAGGAAACGAACCCGCGGCCATCGATCCAGGCGCCATTGAATCCGCGGTCGCCGCGATGCGCGCTTCCCGGCGCATCGATGTTGCTGGAAAGCGCTCGATTGGCTTCGACGAGCCAAGCGACCTCCTCTTCCATCGCGACCAGATGTTTCCTCCCGGCGCCAGCACGAAACACCCTAATGGTTTGCGCTTCACGGCCTTCGGCACAGAGGACGCAATCATCGCCCAGCGCACTTTCTTCTCCATCGGTGGCGGATTCATTGCCGAGGATGGAGAAGCCGATCAGCCACCGCGCGAGACGCAGGTACGGCTGCCGTTTCCATTTCACAGCGCCGCAGAGTTGCTTGAGATTGCTCGCGCGCGCTCGCTCTCCATCGACCGCGTGATGCTGGCCAACGAATGCGAGCGTCTGCGGGCACTCGGCCTCAATGTCGACCCTGGCGCGAGCCAGGAATCTCTCGAACAGCGTGTCTGGGCCGGCATCGAGCAAATCTGGCAAACCATGCAGCAGTGTGTGGAGCGCGGCATGGCCGCCGAAGGAATCCTGCCCGGAGGCTTAGAGGTGCGCCGCCGCGCGCGGCGACTGGCCGAGCGCTTGCGGGCTCGCGAACCGAGCGGGCAGCTCGGCGATCCACTGACGCCGCTCGACTGGCTGACGGTGTACGCCATGGCGGTGAATGAGGAGAACGCAGCCGGTGGCCGCGTGGTGACCGCGCCCACCAACGGCGCTGCCGGGGTGGTTCCCGCGGTCGGAC
>JBEKAS010000077.1:0-16205 GCA_050015795.1 Occallatibacter sp.
ATGAGGCCGTTGATGGTGGTCGAGATTCCGATGGCCCAGGGATTGGTCTTGACGGCCATCCGGTCGGGCACAGGAATGGGCGTCGAGGTGAGCTGCAACGGCGGCAGCTTGACCGGGAAAAATACGTCCCGCACGCTTGACCAGAGGTCGGCCCAGAGGGGCTTTTCCTCGAAAGCTTTGCCGAGGAAAGCATCCAGCTCATGGCCGAGTTCTGGCCCGGTGCCTGTCTGGTCGTTCTTTTCTTCCGGTGTCATGTGCGTTGGTTATGTGCCCTGGTCGCCGCCAGTGGGGACTGCCGTTTGCCTGCCCGGGAACGAACGCGCCCGTAACAGGTCACCTATACATTATGCTTTACCTCGCCCATCCTTGTCTTGGCTCGGTAAGCACTTACGACCTCCAGCAGCCTCCAAAGTTTCAGAACCGGTTACTTTCACGCTTCCTCAAATAATAGACGCTCCAGACGCCCGGTTTGTTACCTGAAAATTCGTAACCATGCCGTTTACACTGGATTATGAACTAGTTCGCATCCTTGAACGGAGTCCCGATGTCCCCTGCGCCGGAGTTGAAGGCGACGCTGACCCTGCCCCAGACCGCCTTCCCGATGAAAGCCAATCTACCACAGAATGAGCCGCTTCGGCTGCAGCGCTGGGCCTCGCTCCGGCTCTATGAAGAGCTACGCAAAGCCTGCCAGGGCCGGCCGGTTTACCTGCTCCACGACGGCCCTCCCTACGCCAACGGACCCATTCACCTGGGCCACGCCCTGAATAAGGGCCTCAAGGACTTCGTGGTCAAATCCAAGACCATGGCCGGGTACGACGCCCCCTACGTCCCCGGCTACGACTGTCATGGGCTGCCCATCGAGATCAAGGTCGACGAGAAACTGGGTCATAAAAAGCTCACCATGCCGGTGCCGGCCGTTCTGGACGCTTGCCGGGCCTACGCGCAGAAGTATGTCGACCTGCAAACGGAGCAGTTTGAGCGCATTGGCTGCTTCGGGCGCTGGCAGACGCCCTACAAGACCATGGCGCGCTCTTACGAGGCGCGCACCCTGGAGGCGTTTTACGGGTTTCTGGAAAAGGGCTTCGTCTACCGCGGCCTGAAGCCGGTTTACTGGTGCATCCACGACCGCACGGCCCTGGCCGAGGCTGAAGTCGAATACGAGAACCACACCAGCCCCTCGATCTACGTGCGCTACCGGCTCACCAGCGACTCGGCAGCCATTTCGCCTGCGCTCGCCGGCCGCGACGTCTCCACCATCATCTGGACGACGACGCCCTGGACGCTTCCTGCGTCAATGGCTGTGGCCTTCCATCCCGATTTCGAGTACGTGGCGATCGAAGCAAATCCACCACAAATGCCGGGTGCCCCATCCTTGCCGCAGGCAAGGGTGGGAGACCGCGATACTCAACCCGTCTACATCGTTGCCGCCGAGCTGGCCGGGCAGGTGGCCGCGGCGTGCAAGCTCGGGCCCACCAAAGAACTCGCCCGCTTCAAGGGCGCAGCCCTCGACCGCGTAACCTTCCAGCATCCGTTCCTCGACCGCACCATCCTGGGTGTTCTGGCCACCTACGTCACCGCCGACACCGGCACCGGGGCCGTGCACACCGCGCCCTCGCACGGCGCCGACGATTTTTATACTGGCCAGAAATACGGCCTCGACCCCACCAGCCGCGTCGATGCCGGCGGGCACATCCACGTCGATCCCGAAGCCTGGACGCATGCCAACCCGCCGGCCTTCGACGGAATGAAGGTCTTTGCCGCGAACCCTGTGATTGTCGCCATGCTTGAAGAGCGTGGTGCGCTGCTGGGCGGCGCTCAACTCGAGCACTCCTATCCGCATTGCTGGCGCTGCCATCATCCCGTCATCTTCCGCGCCACGGAGCAGTGGTTTATCTCGCTGGAGACGCCGATCAAACGCGCCAACGGATCGGCAACCACTTTTCGACAACTCTCCATCGAGGAGATCGACAAAGTGGTCTGGGACCCGGCCTGGGGCAAGGAGCGCATCACGAATATGATCGCCACGCGCCCCGACTGGTGCATCAGCCGCCAGCGCATCTGGGGCGTGCCCATCGCCGTTTTCCTATGCGAAGGCTGCAGCCTGCCGATCATCGATGCTGATCTCAATCGCAAGATCGTCGATCTCTTCGAGCGCGAAGGTGCCGAGGCGTGGCATCTGCCGGCGAGCGACGGCCTGCTGGCGCCGGGAACCAAATGCAGCCACTGCGGCGGCACGGCCTTTCGCAAAGAGACCGACATTCTCGACGTCTGGTTCGACTCCGGCGTGAGTTGGCTCGCAGTTTGCGAGAGCGATCCGGAGCTAAATACCGCATACAGACAATTCCAGGCGGGAGTTACCTTCGATTCGTCAGCCGCAACAGCGCACGATGGAGTTTTGTATCAGGGCACGGCTTCAGCCGTGCTGAAACAGACAATAGAAAAAGAAGGGGCTTTAGCCCCTGCGGTGTCTAGGCCGTTAGAAGTTCTCTATCTCGAGGGCGGCGACCAGCACCGCGGCTGGTTCCACTCTTCCCTGCTGACGTCGGTGGCGCTGCGCGGGCGCGCGCCCTACTCGCACGTGGCCACGGCCGGCTGGACGCTCGATGAGCAGGGCCGCGCTATGTCGAAATCGCTCGGCAATGGCGTCGATCCCGTCGATATTGCAAACAGAATGGGCGGCGAAATCGTGCGCCTGTGGGTTGCGTCGGTGGATTTCCGCGAAGACATGGCGGCCAGCGAGAACCTGATGCAACGCTGCGCCGAGCTCTACAAAAAGCTGCGCAACACCTTCCGCTTCCTGCTCGGCAATTTGCACGGGTTCGATCCGGCGCGCGACCGCATTGCCGAGGCCGACCTGTTGCCGCTCGACCGTTACATGCTGGCTCGCACGCGCGAGCTCACCGAAAAAATCCTCGGCTGGTACGAGGCCTTCGAGTTCCATCGCGTCTACCAGGCCGTGAACGAATTCGCCATCGTCGACCTGAGCGCCTTTTATCTCGACGTGCTCAAGGACCGGACGTACACCTTCGCGCCCTCGAGCCTCGCGCGCCGCTCGGCGCAGACCGTGTTGTGGCAGATCACCGAGGCGCTGGTGCGGCTGGTGGCGCCCATCCTTACCTTTACCGCCGACGAAGTGTGGGAGCTGTTGCCAAAAGTAGAAGGCCGCGAAATCAGCGTGCATCTGGCGCTTTTCCCCAAGCCCGAGGAAGTATTCAGCGAGAACCCCACGAAGCTGCTTGACGAGTGGGCGCACCTTCTTTCCATTCGCGACGAGGTGCTGCGCGTGCTCGAACTGAACCGCCAGGCCAAGCACATCGGCAAAGGCCTGGAAGCCGACGTTGACATCGCTGCCTCCGGCGAAGAGCTCGAGCTCCTGCAGCGCCATGCCGCCGGCCTTAAGGAGATCCTCAACGTCTCGCACGTCACCATCCGCCAGTCCACCATCGGAGCCGCTCTCGAAGTCTCCGCGCAGCCCGCTGCCGGCTCCAAGTGCGCCCGCTGCTGGAACTTCATGCCCGACACCGCCGACTTCGGCATCTGGCAAAACGTCTGCGGCCGCTGCCGGATCGCTTTGACTGAAATGGGCATCGCGCCGCCCAAGCCGGAGGCCGCACAGTGAGCTGGCTCTCCAACTGGCCCCGGCCGCGCCGCCTTCACTGGCTGCTGCTCATCTCGGCTCTCGTCATCCTCGCCGACCGGCTGTCGAAGATGTGGGTCGCGCGGCACCTTCGCCTCGGCGGCGCCATCCCCGTCATCGTCCACGTTCTCCGCATCACGCACTGGACCAACGAGGGCGCGGCCTTTTCCATGTTTGCCGGCACGGCCTCGCCCAACGTCGTGCGCTGGGGCCTGGTCGCGTTCACCCTGCTGGCCGCGCTGTGCGTTTTCATTGCCCTGCTGCGGCTGGGCGACAGCGTCACGCTCACCACGGTCGCGCTCGCGCTCATTCTGGGCGGCGCGCTGGGCAACGTACACGACCGCATCGTCTATGGTTCCGTCGTCGACTTCATCGAGGTGCACATCTTCACCTATCACTGGCCCGACTTCAATTTGGCCGACTCCTCGATCGTCACCGGCGCCTGCCTGCTCTTCCTCGATTCGCTCTTGCCGAAAGGCAGGGACCGAGCCACCCCAGCGAGCAAAGACCGCTCGCCGGGGACCCCGGCAGGGACCAAGGGAACAAGGGAACAAGAGTCTAAGAACTGAACAAGGACCTTGCGGTCGAACTGCGATGCTGAAACGCGCCGGGCGCGCCCCTTCGCGGTTATACTGGCTTGTCGATTCAGCTTCGAGATCGGGCAGCGCTCTGCGCCGCGGCTGATCTAGCCCTTTCAGGCAAGTCCACGAGGAAACTATGAAGAAGTTTTTTGCCACTGCGCTCGTCATCGGGTTCGTGGCCTTCGCTTCGTTTCTCCGCTCGCAAGCGGGGCCGCCCCCAGCCGCCACAACCACGGCGCCGCCAGAATCCACGCCGTCGGCCATTCCACCCGATCAGCAACCCACAAAGGCGCAATTGGCAAAGCTTTTTGAGGTGATGCTAATCCGCGAACAAGCCGCGGCGTTGACGCAAATGTTTCCGGCCATGATCCAGCAACAGGTGCGGCAACAGGAAAAGGAAATGACGGCGAACCAGCCGGAGAGCGCAAATCTCACTCCGGAACAGCAGGCCGCGCTGGACAAGCTGACAAGCCATTTCCTCGAGAAGGCCATGAGCATCTACACCGTGGACGAGATGCTCGACGACATGGCGGGAATCTACCAGAAGCATTTCACCCGTGAGGATGTGAACGCCTACATCGCGTTTTATTCCACGCCCGCGGGACAGCGTCTGCTGCAAGTGACGCCGGTCATCATGCAGGAGTACGTGCCGGTTGTGATGCAGCGCGTCCAGGAGCGAAGCAAGGCGCTCACCGACGAAATGTCGAAGGAGATTGCTGACGTGCTCAAATCGAGTGCGCCTGCCGCAACCGCGCCGCCGGCGCCCGCGCCGAAGTAACCCTCCGGATTGCGCCGTCGATCGTAGATCATCCATCAAGGCTGCTCACAGCCGCTGCTCCGTACTTCTTGTCTGCCGTGGCGGCTAAAGAGTGGGAACGCGCCTGCAGAGCGCGCCGATCAGGCTGCCCGGTATAATTGGTCGGACCTCGTTGTGCTTCGCAGGAGCCGGACAGAATGCCGCGGGCAGGAACCCAATCGCGCAGTTTTTTTGCCACCTTTCGCTCCCCCGATCGCATCTCCCATCAGCGCTGGGTCATCTGTTTCCTTCTGTTTCTGGCTACGGTCATCGCGTACGTCGACCGCGGCGTGATCGCCTACCTTGAGAAGTTCCTTGAAGGCGTCATCCCCGGCCTCAACAGCATCAAGTACGGCTACATTCTTGCGGCTTTTCAGGCCGCTTATGCCATCGGCATGGTGATCGCAGGCGGGCTGACCGACAAGCTGGGCACGCGCAAGGCATTTGCCATCGCCATCACCCTGTGGAGCGTCGCGGCCATGCTGCCCGGCGCGGCGTTTTCCGTCATCACTTTCGCGATCGCCATGTTTCTCCTCGGCCTGGGCGAGGCCGCCAACTTCCCCGCCTGCATCAAGACCGTCGCCGAGTGGTTTCCCAAGCGCGAACGCGCTCTGGCCACAGGGATCTTCAACTCCGGCGCCAACATCGGCAACATTGCTGTGCCCCTCGTGGTTCCATTTCTTGTGGCATTCTTCGGTTGGCGCGGCGCCTTTGTCGCCACCGGCGCCACGGGACTCATCTGGCTGGTCTGCTGGCTCTTCTACTATCGCCGCCCCGAACAGCATCGCAGCGTCTCTCCGGCCGAGCTCCAGCTCATCCTCAGCGATCCAATCGAGAAAGTTGAGAGCGTTCCCTGGAGCCGCGTTCTGCCGTGCAAGGAGACCTGGGCCTTCGCCATCGCCAAGTTCCTCACCGACCCCGTCTGGTGGTTCTATCTTTTTTGGCTTCCCCGTTATCTTCAGTCCACGTTCGGCCTGAGCATTGCCCAGAACCGGCTCCCTGTGGTGATGGTCTACGTCATAGCTACCGTCGGCAGCATCGGCGGCGGATGGATCTCTTCGGCACTGTTGAAACGCGGCAAGAGTCCCAACGTGTCCCGCAAAACCGCTCTGCTCATCTGCGCGCTGTGCGTGGTGCCCGTCTTCTCGGCGCCCTTCCTGCACAATCTCTGGTCAGTGGTTGGGGTAGTGGGTCTGGCGGCCGCCGCGCACCAGGGATGGTCGGCCAATGTCTTCACCTTGCCCTCCGACATGTTTCCCAAGGCCGCTGTGGCCAGCGTCACCGGCATCGGCGGCATGGCCGGCGCGTGCGGAGGAGTTCTCTTTCAACTGGCCACGGGATACATTGTGGGCCTCACGCACAGTTATGTGCCGCTGTTTGTCATTGCGTGCCTCGCCTACCCGGCGGCATTGCTCATCATTCACGGCATTACGCCCAAGCTGGCGCCGGCAGAGCTTCACTAGCGGCATGTGCCCATCTTTTTGACTTGTCGCCCGGCGACCGATTCCGGGCGGCCGCATTCTGGGGTGGAAAATATTCAGTAGGGCCGTTGCTCTGCCGCTCCGTTGATCTTCACGAGGAACTTGATGAAAATTCGCCGCAATTCTTTCTCACTTGGCGCTCCTTGTTGCGCCTCTGCCACAATCCTCTGTCTTCTTCTCAGCTTTTCTCACGCCGCGCGGGCGCAACGCCTTTCTGAAAGCGTCATTCCCTCGCATTATTCGCTTGAGTTCACGCCCGATCTCAAGGCCGCCACCTTCTCCGGCTCTGAAGTGATTGACGTCAGCATCAAGGAGCCCACCAACGCCATTACGCTGAATGCCATCGAGCTCAAATTCCAGAGCGTGGAGATCGATGTCCGCGACGGCGGAGCGCAAGCGGGATCGGTGAGCTTCGATACCGAAAAGCAGCAGGCAACACTGAGCTTTCCGAAGACCATCCCCGCCGGCGATGCGACGCTGAAGATCCATTTCACCGGAATCCTGAACAACAAGTTGCGCGGCTTCTATCTTTCGAGGACCGCGCGCCGCAATTACGCTGTCACGCAGTTCGAATCCACCGACGCCCGCCGCGCCTTTCCCTGCTTCGACGAGCCGGCCTTCAAGGCCACGTACGACATCTCGCTCACGATCGACGCCGGCGACACCGCCATCTCCAATAGCGCCATCGCGTCGGACACGCCGGGGCCGGACGCAGGCAAGCACACGGTGGTCTTCGGCGCCACGCCCAAAATGTCCACCTATCTCGTCGCCTTCGTGGTGGGCGACTTCCAATGCACCCGCGGCGAACAGGACGGCGTCAAGTTGCGAGTCTGCGCCACGCCCGACAAGGTCGGTCTCACGCCCTACGCGCTCGATATCGCCAAGTTCGCCCTGCATTACTACGACCACTACTTCGGCATTCACTACCCGCTCAAGAAACTCGATTTCATCGGCATTCCCGACTTCGAGGTCGGCGCCATGGAAAACTTCGGCGCCATCACCTTCCGCGAAACCGACCTCCTGCTCGATCCCAAAACCGCTTCCTTTCGCAGCCAAAGAAACGCTTCTCTCGCCATTGTGCATGAGATGGCGCACCAGTGGTTCGGCGACCTGGTGACCATGCAGTGGTGGGACAACATCTGGCTCAACGAAGGCTTTGCCACGTGGATGGAGACCAAGTGCGTAGCCGCGATGCATCCCCAGTGGGAAATTCCGCAATACGTGGCTGCCGACGAACAGCGCACCCTCAATATCGACGCGCAACCCACCACGCGCGCCATCCGCGCCCGCGCGGAAACGCCGGATGAGATCGATCAGATGTTCGACCTCATCGCCTATAACAAGGCCGGCGCCGTGTTGCTGATGGTTGAGAATTATCTTGGCGAGGAAACCTTCCGCAAGGGCGTGCATGCGTACCTTGCCGCGCACGAGTACGGCAACGCCACTGCAGAGGATTTCTGGAACGCGCAGACCGAAGTGAGCCACAAGCCGGTCGACAAGATCATGGAGTCGATGGTGGCTGAGCCCGGCGCGCCCATTCTGGAGTTTGGCCCTCCCGCCGCCGGTCAGGTCCCCGTCGCGCAGTCGCGTTTCTTTCTCAGCCCAGGCATCACGCCCGATCCCCGGCAGAAATGGACCTTGCCGGTCTGCTTCAAAGCGGGCGCCAACAAACAGGACTGCCAGGTCCTCACTCCCTCTTCGCCGTCGCTGGCGGTGCCGGCCGCGAAAGTCCTCTTCGCCAACGCGGGCGGCAAGGGCTACTACCGCAGCGCGTTTGCGCCCGCCCAGTACGCGGCGCTTGTGGCCCAGGTGGAAACCGGCCTGACTCCCGAAGAGCGCATCAGCCTGACCGGCGACGAGTGGGCGCAGGTGCGCGCCGGTAAGGCTACGGTCGGCGATTATCTGAACCTCGTGGCTGCGCTCAGCTCCGATCCAGGCAGCGATGTCCTCTCGAACGCCGTAGACAACGTGAGCGTGATTGCCCACAGCGTGGCCTCGACCAAAGAAGAGCGCGACGCGCTGGCCGCCTGGATTCGACGGACATTTGTCTCTGTGTATGCGCAGCTCGGCAACGCTTCGGCAAGCGACACGTCGGACAAGCGTGCCTTGCGCGCGTATCTCTTCAGCATCCTCGCCTCCGGCGGCAAAGATGCCAATTTGCAAGCCCAGGCGCGTGACATCGCGAATCAATATTTGGCCGATCCGTCTTCGGTCGATCCCACTCTCGGCCAGACCGCTGTCGGCATCGCCGCGGAGAACGGTGACTCGGCGCTCTTCGATGCACTGCAAAAGACTTACGAAACCTCGAGCGATCCCGAGCTGCAGGTATTCGCGCTGCGCGAGCTTGTCATCTTTACCAATCCCGATTTGCTGGAGCGCGCCTTCGAATATTCCGTTTCTCCCAAGGTGCGCAATCAGGACTCGGCCTATCAGTTCAACATTGCGATGCGCATCCCCGAAAACCGTGACGCCGCCTGGAAGTTCGTCAAGACGCATTGGGATCAGGTGCAGGCGGAATTCACAACCGAGATGGGCTCATACCTTGTGGACGGCACGGGCAACTTTTGCTCTGTCGAGGCGCGCGACGACGTAAAGAACTTCTTCGCCACGCACCCGGTGCCCGCGGCCGATTCGGCCCTCAGGCACGCCCTCGAGAACATCGACGGCTGCATCGAGTTGCGTCGCTTGCAGGAGCCGAATTTGAAGAAATGGCTGGCTGCACAGGGGCAGTAGACGCACCCGGAGTTCTCACCGGCCGCCGAGAACCGTATCGCCGGTCTCCAGCGACTTCACAATCACGCAGATTCACAGAAGCTATTACAGCTTGCGCAGGCGGGCGCAGGCCTCGTCCAGCTCCGCATCCTGCTTCGCAAAGCAGAAGCGCAGCAGGTTCTCGCCGTGGCCGGGGCGGAAGAATGCCGATCCCGCTACGGCGGCCACGCCGGTCGAGCGCAGCAGGTGGCGCGCCTTTTCCGCGGCGGTCTTGCCGGGCAGTCGTTCCGCGCCGGCCATGATGTAGTACGCGCCCGCGGGCACCGTCGGCTTCATGCCCGCGTCTTCGAGCGCGGATGCCATCTTTCCCCGCTTTGCCTGATAATCGGCAGCCAATTGCGTGTAGAAGCTCGCCGGCAACTGCTCGAGGCCCGCGGCCGCGCCCACCTGCAGAGGCGCAGGCGCGCACACGTACGTCAGGTCATGAAAGTGTGCCATGGCCGGCATCCATCGCGCATCGGCAGTCGCGTAGCCAATGCGCCAGCCCGTGATCGAAAACGTTTTGCTGAAGCCCGAGATCACAATCGTGCGCTCGCGCATGCCGGGCAGCGTGGCCGGGCAGATGTGCCGCGCGCCATCGTAGACGAAATACTCATAAATCTCATCAGTGATCAGGAACAGATCGTGCTGCCGGCAAAGTTCCGCGACCTCTTCGAGCTCGGGCCGGAAAAAAATCTTGCCGCTGGGGTTGGCCGGCGTATTTAAGAGGACGGCGCGCGTTTGCGGCGTAACGGCCGCGCGCAGGTCGTCCACGTCGAGCCCAAAATCCGGCTCCGCCAGCGCCACCAGCACCGGCGTTACGCGCAGCGACTTGAGCGTATTCACGTGGTAGCCGTAAAACGGCTCGAACACCAGCACCTCGTCGCCGGGGTTGAGTAGCGCCATGGCCGCGGCATGAAGACCGGCCGTGGCGCCGGACGCCACCAGCACCTCGCGATCGAAATCGTAGACAAGGCCGTAGTCGCGCTGCTGCTTGGCCGCGATGGCCTCGCGTAGCCGCGCGATGCCGTCGCAACGCGTGTAAATGTTCTGTCCGTCGCGCATGGCCTGCGCCGCCGCCGTTAACACCACGTCGGGCACCGGCGTATCGCAAACGCCCTGCGCCAGGTTGATGCCGCCCATCCGGTCGCATTCCGTGGTCATGGCGCGGATTTCCGACTGAAACGTTTCGGGCGCGAGTGTGCTCAGGGCAACGCGCGACTCAGTTGTGGTTGTGTGCATGACTGTGCCTGGCACGGGGAAGATCCTTTGTTTCCATCTTACATTTTGAGCCGGCCCGCGGCAGTGCGCTCCTCTGCGGCCAGCCAAAGCTGCCCGCGGCGTAGTATCTTGCAGAAAGAATCGATGCATGAGCTTTCCATCGCGGCCAGCATTGTGGAGTCGGTCACCGAGTCGGCCTCCGCGTATCCCGGCGCGCGCGTAAAAGAAGTGCGGCTGCGCGTGGGCGCTTTGGCTTCGGTCGTCGAGGACTCGCTCCAGTTCTGCTGGGAACTGGCCACGGAAGGCTCACCGATTGCGGGCGCGGCGCTGGTCATCCATATGTTGCCCGTGATTGCGCATTGCGATGCCTGCGGCGTCGACACCGAGATCGCGGGTGTGCAAAGTTTTCGCTGCCCCAAATGCGGCGAGCTCGCCGCCGATTTGCGCCAGGGACGCGAGCTCGAAATCGAATCCATTGAACTGGAAGAACCGGACCCGGCGTTGCCCGACCCGGTCGAGGAGCAGGTATGACAACCCGGATTGTCGAGTTGCGGCGGGGAATCCTGAAGAAGAACGACGAGCTGGCGGCGGGGCTGCGCCATCGCTTCACCTCGGCGGGCGTGCTGGTGCTGAACCTGGTCTCGAGCCCGGGCACGGGCAAGACCGCCTTCATTGAGCGGACCCTGCGCGAACTCCGCGCCCGCAGCGCGCAGGCGGCGGCCCTGGTCGGCGATCTTGAAACCGACAACGATGCGCGGCGGCTGGCCGCCAGCGGCGCCCCCGTGCGCCAGATCAATACTCACGGCATTTGCCACCTCGACGCGGAGATGATCACCAGGCACCTCGAAGGCTGGGAGGGCGTTTCGCTCGAACGTCTCAACTATCTCTTCATCGAAAATGTCGGCAACCTTGTCTGCCCGTCGAGTTACGACCTGGGCGAGCGCATCCGCGTGGTTCTGCTCAGCGTGACCGAGGGCGAAGACAAGCCCCTCAAATACCCGGGCCTGTTCAACTCCGCCGATGCGGCGGTGATTACCAAGATCGATATCGCCGGCCCCTGCGGCTTCGACCGCGAGCTGGCCCTCCACAACATCAACGAAATCCGGCCGGGCATCCGCATCTTCGAGACCTCCGCCAAAACCGGCGCGGGGATGGGCGACTGGCTCGACTATCTCGAAGAGCAGGGGGGCCGATGAGCCTGCCTCCTCGCCACTCTCGCTGCCTGCGTGTCCAGTCAAGATAGAAAGAATAATCTTGACGGTTGGACACATGGGGTTGATGATGGAGCCGCGTGCAGGTTGGGCGAAATCGTTTAACCCCGGCGCGAACCAGCTTCCCCACCGGACCGCACCCGATGAGAATCCCGGTCTATAACCCCTACGAAGTCTTTCCCCACTGCTCCCGATGCAGCGCAGCAGCAGTGCTGCCATAAGCACGGAAGAATCGGTCTCCCCCCCCACTCCGCAGTTGCTTCTGCGCGGCGGACACCGGCGCCATAAGTCACTCGCCCCGGCGGTTCATCGAGAGCAAACCATAGGAGGATCACACGATGGTCATTCGTCATCTGCTTTGGAGTGCCGCTCTCGCGGCTGCGCTCCCCGTGACGCTTGTTGCACAACAGGCGCCGTCAGGCTTTCACAACGTTACCTGCGTCAAAGTGAAGCCCGGTAAAACCGCGGACTTCAACGCCTTCGTCAAAGGCGACCTTCGCAAATACGTGCAATCGCGCGTGGACTCGGGAGCGATCTCCGGCGTGCTTGTGTTGCGCACCATTAGTCCCGGCGGCTCGGATGCAGAATGCGACTACACGTTCGTTACGTTTTATTCCGGCCTGCCCAACGCCCCCATGAGCGACGATGAAACAGCCGCTGCTCTCAAGAAAGCCGGCATCAGTTCTACGCTCGAGGAGTGGCGGCAAGAGCACCAGGCCGTGGGCGATCTTGTCTATAACAGCATCAATCAAGCCGTCTTGCAGGTCGGCGGACCCAAAGAGGGCGATTACGTCGTCATCAACGACATGACCGTCCCGAACATGGACGATTGGATCGCCAACGAAAAGAAAGTTTGGCAACCCCTCTTCGAGGACGGTGTCAAGGATGGTTCCGTAGACGGCTGGGCCGTTATTGTGCAGTTCATGCCCCGCGGAGACAAAGATCCACATATCACGTATACAGTCGATATCTACCCCAACTGGCAAGCGGTCTACAACTTCTTCGGACCGGGTTTCGCGGACCGCTGGAAGAAGATCCATCCCGACGTCCCCATCGCTGACGGAATGGCGCAGCAACCCAAGTTCGATACCATCGAACACACTTCCCTCTTGAAAGTCGTGGCTTCAATCGAGGCCTCAAAATAGCCCACGCGCCCCTGCCATGAGCGAGGAAGACCGCGTCCGCCTCGACGCGGTCTTCTCCGATTCCATACCGGCTCCAAAGTCCGCCGCAGACTTGGGCATTGCACAAATAGGGCTCCCGGCGGTACCTTTCAGCTAAGGTCGGTAGCACAGAATGGCTCTCTCGGAATCTCCAGGGCAACACGCGGGTGCGCAGGAACGCGCGCGTCCGGGTTTTGCCCAAGACACAATCGAGCGGCTCTTTGAGTTCTCGCCGGACGCGATCCTCGTCTGCGACGGGAACGGCGTGATGCGCGCCGCCAATCCGCGCGCCGAGGAGCTGTTCGGTTATGCGAGCGAAGAGCTGATCGGCCAGCCGGTAGAAATGCTGGTGCCGGCGCGCTTCCGCGGCGGCCATCCCCGGCATCGCGAAAACTACAGCGCCCATCCGCGCACGCGGCAGATGGGAGCGGCCCTCAACCTCTACGGCCTGCGCAAAGACGGCACGGAAATCCCTGTCGACATCATGCTCAAGCCGATCGAAACCGCGGACGGTCCCGCAGTGGTGACTTTCATCCGCGACGCCACGGAGCAACGCGCGGCGCAGGAGGCTCTGCGTCTCAACGATGCGCGGCTGCGCTCCATCGTCGAGAGCATCGGCGAGTACGCCATTTATCTGCTCGACCGCGACGGTCACGTCCTCACCTGGAACCCCGGCGCCGAGCGCATCAAGGGCTACAAGGCCGACGAGGTGCTGGGCCTGCATTTCTCGCGTTTCTTTACGCACGAAGATGTGGCGCAGTGCCGTCCCACCGAGCTTCTGCGCCAGGCCATCGTCAAAAATCGCGTGGAAGAAGAGGGATGGCGCGTGCGCAAGGACGGCTCCCGCTTCTGGGCCAACGTCGTGATCACGGCCATCCACGACAGCGCCGGCGCAGTTACGGGTTTTTCCAAGATTACGCGCGACGTGACTGAGCACAAGCAGGCGCAGGAGTCGGTGATCGCCGAGCTGAGCAGCCTGTTGCTGGTCAATGTGGACATTCGCAAGCTGCTCGGAGCGTTCACCGCAAGCATCCGCCAGATGGTGCCCCACGATGCCGCCACGCTCGCGCTCTATGACGAAGCGACAGGCAAGCTGCGCGTGCAGTTTCTCACCTTCGGCGACGACGACGCCAACCAGCGCGAAGTGCTGCTCGATCCTGACGTTTCTCCAGCCGGCCAGGCTTTTCGCACGCGCCGTGCCGTGATTCTCAACAAGATCGATCGCTGGCCCTTCGCGCCCGAATCCGTGCAGCACCTCACCGGCATGGGCATGCAATCGGGCGTCTGGGTTCCGCTGGTTCACCGCGAGAGGACTCTCGGCGCCCTGATGGTGGCCAGCCGCCTCGAGAATGCTTTTTCGCAGCACGACGCCGAGATGCTGGGCCAGGTGGCGGGACAAGTGGCCATGGCGGTCAACAACGCTCTGGCTTTTAAGCAGATCGCGGAATTGCGCGATCGCCTCACCCAGGAAAAGCAGTATCTCGAAGACGAGATCAATCTCGAGCACCGCTTTGAAGACATCGTGGGCGAAAGCACGGGCCTGCGCAACGTGCTGCGCGAGATTGCGACCGTTGCACCCACAGATGCCACTGTACTCATTCAGGGTGAGACGGGAACCGGCAAAGAACTGCTGGCGCGCGCCATCCATCGCCTGAGCCCGCGCAGCGAGCGTACCTTTATCAAGCTGAATTGCGCGGCCATTCCCGCCGGTTTGCTCGAAAGCGAACTCTTCGGCCATGAGAAGGGCGCGTTCACCGGAGCCATTGCGCGCAAAATCGGCCGCCTCGAGCTGGCGCACGAAGGCACGCTCTTTCTCGACGAGGTGGGCGAGCTGCCGCTCGATCTGCAGCCGAAACTGTTGCGCGCTCTGCAGGAGCGCGAGATCGAGCGCCTGGGCGGCACGCGCCCCATCACCGTCAACGTGCGTCTTATCGCTGCTACCAATCGCGATCTGGCCAAGATGGTTGCGGAAAGAGAATTTCGCAGCGACCTCTTTTATCGCCTCAAGGTCTTTCCGGTTTTTGCGCCGCCGCTGCGCGACCGTGTCGCCGACATTCCCATCCTGGTGCGTCATTTTGTCTCGCGCCATGCCCGCCGCATGGGCAAAAACATCGAATCCATTCCGCCGGAGGCCATGGATGCGCTGGTCAAATGGAAGTGGCCCGGCAACATTCGTGAACTCGAGAATTTTCTGGAGCGCGCCGTGATCCTCTCGCGCGGGCCGGCGCTGCACGCGCCGCTCGCCGAACTCGAATCCATGGAGGAAGAGACAGAGGACGACGCAGCATCCGTCAATCCCACGCTGCAGGCCGCCGAGCGTGAAACCATTCTGCGCGCGTTGCGCGAAGCCAAGGGAGTGATCGGCGGACCCGGCGGCGCAGCCGAACGTCTCGGCCTCAAACGCACCACGCTCAACTCAAAAATGAAGAAGCTCGGCATCGAGCGCGGCGACTACATGTAAACGTCGAGTGTGAGTGTGCGGGTGTAAGTGTGCTGCGAGCTCTTCTCCCAACTTTAGTGTCGTGCTCTTAAAAAACCTGACCCTCGCCACTGAATGCTTTAGCCAGGCCCCGGTACAAACGCCGCGCGCCGACAGAACTGTGAACCCGCAACCTACAAGTGGTCGCGGCGTTTCACACTCGCACTCACACACTCACACTCGATGTTTGCGACTTCCCATCGTCTCCGTGACGAAATAGCGTCTTCGTCGCGTCGTCACGCACCGTCTTTCGTTGCCCTCGGCAGCAGAATCCTCGAAAATTCAATTGCTTTGCTTTCAGCGCGCCACGGCCTTCGTCGCGCCGCTCCACAAGTTTGGCACGCCCCGTGCCTATACACAGGCGTGGCGCAGGACGGCCAGCAAATGCTGCGAATCACTCTTGAAGAAAAACCGGATGCAGTTGTTCTCAAGCTCGAAGGGCGCCTTGCCGGACCATGGGCGGCCGAACTTGGCCGCCTCTGGGAAGAGAAAGCTTCGGCAGTCACGCAAAAGAAACTGTCTCTCGATCTGCGGGAAACCACGTTCGCCGACGCCGGCGGAATTCGGATTCTGCAAACCATCTACTCTCAAACCGGAGCCGCAATCCTCGCCGGCACACCATGGACCCAGTATCTTGCCGAAGAAGTGGCAAACACGAATTCTCAACCAGCGGGCACGGAGGTCTGAAATGCACACAGCATACGAATCGACGAACCAGGCGAGTCTTCCTTTCTATCTGAAGGGCGAGTTTTTCAAGGCGTTGCCGGCCGAAGCTCTGGCCGATCTCGAGCGCCTGCTCGCGCCCTCTGCTTATCCGGCGGGTATCGTTCTCTTCAGCGAGACGCAACCGGCCTCGGGCATCTACGTGGTTCTCGAGGGCGAGGT
>JBEKAS010000078.1:0-16131 GCA_050015795.1 Occallatibacter sp.
TTTTGGTCAACTACGACCCGCCCACGCCGATGAACGCGGCCAATCTCAACGGCCATATTCATTTCGGGTTCACGGGCGGCGCCGTCGAGACGGTCCTCATCGGCGGCCAGATCGTCATGGACTCGAGGCAACTCCTCGCCATCGACGAGCAGGAAGTGATGGCCAAATCCCGCGCCGCTGCCGCGGAAATGTGGACGCGCTTTTAGTGCGATGAGTGAGAAGTTCGCATCACAATAGAATTGTCCTCCTGAGCGGAGTTTGCCGTGCATTTTGCGGCAAACGGAGTCGAAGGATCTGCGGTTGCCTTTCAATGGACTTCAGATTCACCATACTGGAAGCCAAGAGAATCCTCGGCCCGCGCGTCATAATGGAAGCTGCATTGTCTTCCCCGAGGGTCCTCGATGAGCGCCTCTAACTTCCACGTGCTGGCCAAGCCGATCGGGCCCATCTGCAATCTCGACTGCAAATACTGCTTCTATCTCGAAAAGGAATCGCTCTATCCGCAGGTCGAAAAATGGGCCATGCGCGACGATGTGCTGGAGAGCTACATCCGGCAATACATAGAGGCGCACGACACGCCGGTGGTAAATTTTGCCTGGCAGGGTGGGGAACCGACGCTTCTAGGCGTCGACTTTTTCCGGCGCGTGGTCGAGCTCGAGCAGCGTTATGCCAACGGCAAGCAGATTGCCAACGCGTTCCAGACCAACGGCGTACTGCTCAACGACGCCTGGGCGGAATTTTTCCTCGAGTATCAATTTCTTATCGGCATTTCTATCGACGGCCCGCGCGAATTGCACGACGCCTACCGCGTGGACAAAGGCGGCCAGCCTACCTTTGACCGCGTGATGCGCGGCATCGAAACGATGCAGCGACACAAGGTCGACTTCAACACGCTGACTACCGTGCATCGCGCCAACGCGGACTCGCCGCTGGAGGTTTACCGCTTTCTCAAGGAAAACGGCAGCGGTTTCATGCAGTTCATTCCCATCGTGGAGCGCATTGCGCATCAAGTGACCGCAGAGGGCCTGCGCCTGATCCCACCGGATTTTGCCGGCCCCGCCAAGGTCGCGCCCTGGTCTGTCGAGCCGCGCCAGTTCGGCCGGTTTCTCTGCACCATCTTCGACGAATGGGTACGGCGCGATGTGGGCCGCACCTTTGTGCAATTGTTTGACATCAGCCTTGAGCTGTGGACCGGCATGGAAGCCAGCCTGTGCATCTTCCGCAAGCAGTGCGGCGCGGCTCTCGCCATCGAGCACAGCGGCGATCTCTACTCCTGCGATCATTTTGTCTACCCCGAAAATCGGCTCGGCAACATTATGGATTCGGCGCTGGCTGCTCTGGCTGGATCGGAACAGCAGCAGAAATTTGGCGAGGCCAAGGAGACAACGCTGCCCCGTTACTGCCGCGAGTGCGACGTGCGTTTTGCCTGCAACGGAGAATGCCCCAAGCATCGCTTCCTAACCACTCCCGACGGAGAGCCTGGGCTCAACTACCTTTGCGCGGGCTACAAAATGTTCTTTCACCACATCGATCCAGCCATGCGGTTTATGGCGTCGGAGCTGGCGGCCGAGCGAGCCCCGGCTAACGTAATGCGCTGGGTGGCGGAAGTGGATGCGCGGGCGCGGCGAGGAAAAACGGGGCGGAATGATCTTTGCCCCTGCGGAAGCGGGCGGAAGTTTAAGCAGTGTTGCGGGGCGTGAACGGTCGGCGAGTGAGCGATTATAGCGCCTGCTTCCGGATCGGCCGTCGTGTGGGCCTCCGGGCTCGCACATCGCGATGGTTCGGACTTGTTATTCCCTGGACCGATGCTTCCGGAGTGCAAAATATGCACTGAGGAGGATAGCTGCCAGTATCGTGCTCTCGAGAATGACTCTTAAGACGGGTGGATTGTTTCCGCGCAAATCAAATGTGGAAAGTATGAGTAGAAACGCCACCATAAGGGCGACGCCCACTAGGGTGAACCCGACGATTTCCCGGCGCGATAGTTCCCCGTGGATGCTGGAGTTGCTGTCAATCAGTACTAGAAGATAGTGGTCCTCATCCGCAAGGCGTTCCACCGCTTCGTCCCAGTTGCCATCATCGCCGTTGTCGTGTGACCGTTCATGGATTCGCCGAGCAATCTGGCCTATCTTGGATTCGTACTCGTTCTGGTCATATGTCTCGTCAAATTCGCGGCTGATCGTCATCATGTCAGGCAGCGTCCAGCCGGTTTCCGAGAAATACAGCATCTTGCGTTCGACATCGGTGAGAGGAATGCCATCCTGATCCGCCTGCGCAACGATTCGATCGATCAGGTATTGCTTTGCGTCGCGAACAGTGATGAACTGATTCATCGCCGAAAGTATACAACTTGTTGTTAGCGCGATATATTTCCCTGGCCGTTTTGCCCCCTTACGGGGTCAGTGAAAATCGTGCGAGGTCACTGCGATGCCGCTGTGTGTGAGCGACCTAAACCGCACGGCCTTCGCAGCGGGTCTTATCTTCCCCAAAATTTTCTCTGTCCGCTTTTGCAGATAATTTCCTTCTCCTGGCGCACACTATTCCCATAAGTCTTCAATGAGGCAGGGAGCGCGGTTCGAAGGCGCCTGGTTCCCGAATCCTAACGCCCGCCTCTAACCCGTTTGTTGTCTAATTTCTGCAAGCAACTATATGTCTTTTCAGATATTTACGCGACAACCTATGGCGTAAAGCCATGGAAACAAGATATTTGCTTGCAGAAATAGGGGGGAGAGGGGGGTATGCGTTCAGTGGAAGTCATGCGATTGCGTTTCGACTCCTGCATGCGCCAGCGGCGTAAGGCGCGCGGCCTTCACGTGGATCACGCCGTCCTGATTCTGCAGCGCCCCTTCGACAAGAAGAAACTTGCTCCGCGTCACCACCAGGCGGTTCTGTTCATAAACATCCGGTGTCACGATGACGTTGGCGATTCCTGTCTCATCTTCCATGGAAATAAAAATGAAGCCCTTCGCCGTTCCCGGCCGCTGGCGCGCGATGACGCAGCCCGCCGCGCGCACCCATACACCGTCGCGGCAATGCCGCATGTCTTCTGATGACAGAATGCCCTGCGCGCGGAGTTCCGCACGCCGGTAGTGCATGGGATGTTTGCCCACCGTCAGCCCTGTGCCAGCGTAGTCGGCCACCAGCCGTTCTTCTATAGTCATTTGATGAAGTGGCAGGCTGCGATCGTCCTCGCGCAGATTCTTTTGGATCAGCAGCGGGCCCTCCGGTCTGCCCGCCCACTCCACCTGCCAAAGCGCATCGCGCCGGTGCGCAACGTCCTCCACGCGGTTCAATGCGCCGATCCGCGCCAGCAGGGAAAGCTCCTTGCTATTGAGTTCAGGGACGCGCAATGCCAGGTCATCCGCGGAGCGGAACGGGCCATCCTGCACGCGCGCGGCAAGCAACGCTTCCGCAGCCTGCTTGCGCAGCCCCTTGGCATAACCCAGCCCCAGGCGCATCGATCGCGCCCCATCCGGTTCATGCTCCACCGTGCATTCCCACGCCGACACCTGAATATCGATGGGCTTTACGCGCAGTCCATGCCGCTGTGCATCCTTCACCAGCACCGCCGGCGAATAGAAGCCCATCGGCTGGTTGTTCAGAATGGCGCAGGTAAAGGCAGCGAGAAATTTCACCTTGAAGTAGGCCGAAGCATAGGCGATCAGGGCGAAGCTCGCCGCGTGCGACTCCGGAAATCCGTACAGCGCAAACGAACTGATGTGCTGCACAATCGTGTCTTGCGTCTTCACGTCGATGCCGTTGGCCGTCATGCCCGCGCGCAGCTTGGATTCCAAATTCTTCATCCGTTCCCAGGAGCGCCGCATACCGACCGCGCGCCGCAGCTCTTCAGCCTCGGCGCCCGTAAAGTTCGCCACCGTCATGGCAATGCGCAGCAACTGCTCCTGAAACAGCGGCACGCCCAGCGTCCGCCGCAAAACCGGTTCGAGCGAAGGATGCGGATACGTGACCGGCTCTTTCTTCTGCCTGCGCCGCATGTAGGGATGCATCATCTGGCCGACGATAGGCCCCGGCCGGATGATGGCCACCTGCACGACGAGATCGTAGAAGCGGTCAGGGTAATTACGCGGCAGCGAAGCCATCTGCGCGCGGCTCTCGATCTGAAACATGCCCACCGTATCAGCCTTTTGCAGTACGCGGTAGATTTCCTCGTCCTCCGGCAACTGCGCCAGGTCAACGCGTTCGCCGTAGTGCTCGGGAATCAGCTCCAGGCAATCTTTGAGGACGGCCATCATGCCCAGGCCGAGCAGATCCACTTTGATGATGCCGAGGTCCGCGCAATCCTCCTTGTCCCACTGCACCACGGTGCGACCCGGCATCGACGCTCGTTCCAACGGGACGACATGATTGAGCTGGCCCTGGCAGATGACCATGCCGCCCGAGTGCTGCCCCAGGTGACGGGGCAGATCCTGAATGCGCATGCACAGTTCGAGATACTTGGCGATGCGCGGATGCCGGATGTCGAAGCCCGCGTTTCTGAAGGAGTGTGCCATGGCATCGTTTTCGCCGCGCCACTCCCAGTGGCTCACCAGGTTTGCCAGCCGGCCCAGCGACTCCTCATCGAACCCCAGCGCCTTGCCCGTCTCGCGCGCCGCTGACTTGCCGCGATAGGTGATGACATTGGCGGTCATGGCCGCGCCCAGTTCGCCGTAGCGCTGGTACACATATTGGATGGCCTGCTCCCGTTGCGCCTCCGAAGGCAGATCGAGATCGATGTCCGGCCATTCGCCGCGGCTTTCGCTCAGGAAACGCTCGAACAGCAGCTCCATCCCGACCGGATCGATGGCCGTGATCTCCAGGGCGTAGCACACGGCCGAGTTGGCCGCGCTGCCGCGTCCCTGCACCAGGATGCCGTTGCGTTTCGCGAACTGCACAATGTCCCAGACGATCAGAAAATAGCCTTCGAAACCCAGCTTTCCGATCAGTTCCAGCTCGTGTTCCACCTGCTTCCTGGCGCGCTCCATCAGTCCGCGATCGTTCTTGGGTCCGTAGCGCCGCGCAACGCCTTCGGAGACGCGTTTGCGCAGAAAGCTCATCATGGTTTCGCCGTCAGGCACGGGATAGCGCGGAAACTCGTAGCCCAGGTCGTTCAGCCCGAACGCGAGCCGCGACGAAAGCTCCAGAGTGTTGTCGATCGCTCCGCGCACATCGCGAAACAGCGCCGTCATCTCCCGCGCCGTGCGCAGATGGCGCTCGCTGTTCATGGCCAGCAGCCGCCCCGCGCGGTCCAGTTCCGTGTGGTTACGGATCGTGGTAAACAGGTCGAGGATCTCCCGGTCGTACGCTCTGGCGTAACGCACGCCGTTCGTGGCCAGCACGGGTAACTGCAACGCGCGTGCCATGCGGATCGCCGCCTGATTCCGCCACTCCTCCTCGCGCTCACGGTGCCGCTGCACTTCGACATAAACATTTCTGCTGCCGAAGATGTGCGTCAGCTGCTCCACAACCTTGCGTCCTGCCTCTTCGCCGCCGCGCATGAGCGCCGCAGCCAGCGGACCCTCGTCGCCGCCCGTCAGGCACACGAGGCCTGCCGCATACTGCTCTAGATCGCCGAAGTTTGCCGCGCCCTCCTGCTTGGTCGTCTCACGCATCTTGAATTGCGTGATCAACTGGCAGAGATTCTGGTAGCCCTGACGCGACTCGCACAACAAAGTCACGCGTGCCGGTTCCGGCGCGCACTGGTGCGGCAGCCATGCCGGAGGCTTGAGCCGCTCGCCAAAGCTCTTGACCGCAACCTCAGCGCCGATATGCGCGCGCACGCCGCTTCTGTGGCCGCTGGTATGGAACCGCGCCGCGCCGTACACGCCGTTGCGATCGGCAATCGCCATGGCCGGCATCTCCAGCTCGGCCGCGCGCTCCATCAACGCCTCCGGCTGCGAGCCCGCTTCAAGAAAGCTGAAGGCGCTGGCCGCGTGCAGCTCGATGTAGCGCTCAGTCATACAGCGCCGCCATCTGCCAGCCGCCCTGCATCCAATCGCGGACCAGGCAACAGCAGAGCAGGGAATTGTCGCCGGCTCGCGCCACAATGTCCCACTGCTCGTGACCCCACAAGGTCGGCTGCCACCAGTCGCCACAGGCGAGCCATGGACCGTAGGCGCGGTCGACATTGAATTTCTGTCCGCGAAAAGTGAACTGTACCGGCCTTTGCGCTTCGAGCGTGACGGTTACGCTCTCTGCCGGTCGCAGTTGCCGCGCCGCGGCACGCAATGCAGTCGAAGCCGTTGTCCCGGCTGCACTCTCCGTCACGCGGAACGCTTCAATTCTGAACGACTCTAGTCGGAACGCTTCGAGTCGGAATGCATCGGGCGCGTGCGTGTCTACGAGCGCCGCGCGTCCCACATTTTCCTCACCCACCACGGCCCGGACGCGCGCCAGCGTAACGTCCAGCCGCGAGGCCTCAGGCAGTTGCGGCGAGAACAGCCCCAGCTGCACTTTGCTCGTCGCTCCCGGCTCCGCATCGAGAGCCACTCCGAGCACGGCCGACGGCGGCGGATGCGCTTCCAAATCCAAATGGAGCAGCTTGATCCAGAGCCGCTTGTCGTTGGTTGGCAACGCCGGCCGCACCGTGCGAGCGTGCGTGCCGACACGGTCGAGAGTGAGTGTGATGGTGACTGCGGCAAGCGCAAAGAGGCGCGCATTGGCCCGCACGATCAGCTGATCGAGCATTGCTCCAGCAACAAACAGCAGCGAGTCCAGCAGTTCCACGGGAGAATCGAGTTCCATCTGCTCTGCCAGCACCAGCGGCGGCGCAACCGGCTGAAACAGATGCGTTCGCTCGCCGCGCGCCAGTTGCCAAAGCCGTCTGCCCTCCTGCCCCATGCGCGCAACCAGGTCCTTTTCCGGCAGTTCGGCGAGCATGCCCAGCGTGTGCACGCCCCACGCGGCAAAGGTTCCTGCTTGTTCAAGGGACGGGTCCAGAACCGCGCAGGGCAGCTCTGCCAATGCCGCTGCTTCCTCGCCCTGCGGAATAATCTTCACGGTTGCGCTCGGCGGCAAACCTCTCGCCATGCATAGGGCTGCATGCAGATTGCCGCTTACCGTCACGCAGGCGCGCATGCCCACGGCTCGCACCCGCTCCACCAGCCTCCGCGCCAGCACTTCCGGCGGTCCAAACAAACTTCGCGTCCCCGCAATATCGATCCCGCAAACGAAGGCCGTGTCTGCGCTTCGCTCTTCCAGACGCGGTGAGAACGCGCCTGCGCATTCCAGCAGAATGGCTCGCGTTGCCGCTTCTTCTTTCAGCGAGCGTGTCAGCACGGCCGATGCCGGAAAGGTGTCTACCTCCACGCGCGTCATGCCGCGCACCATCCCGAGCAACCGCGCCTTCGTGTTCAATGAGCAGACCTGCTCGAGCGGCGCATCGCCCTCCATCACCACGCACGGTTGTTCCCTGAGCTCAGGCCGCAGCCGCAGCAGCGCCTGCACGGGAAACTCCCGCGCATACAGGCACGCATACAACTCGGCAGCTTGCGTCATCGCACACCCGCCCATGCCGCGCGGCTCTGCCAGTTTGCGGCGTTCGCTCTCTCGTTTGCGCTTTGAGGAGGCTTGCGCAGCGGCACAACATTTTCTGCCGCGCACGTAAAACGCCGCCGCATCACATCTACGCTGTACGCCATGCCGGTGAACAGGGTCGATTCTTCGCGCAATGCATCGCCGGGCTGCAGCCGCAGCGACAATTCCGCGCTGCTCTTGGCGCAGCCGTACTGCGCCAGCAGCAGAAGGCTGGCCTGCGTTCTCTCCGCCGCCGCCCGGTAGCGAAACCACGTTGCCAGCGGCACGCGCGAGGCAAACTCCGGCGTCAGGCCGCCAAGGTCGAGCACGACCGCACTGAACCCTCCTCCCTGCAGCACCAGATCGGTGGCGCGTAGCGCCTGGTCGAGTTGCGTCCACGGCCGCGCCCACACGCCGGCAGTGCGCCATGGCCCGTATGCGCTCGCAGGAACTTGGGAATCGCGAGCCTCAAAGCTCTCCGTCCTGCGCCGTTCCCGTCGCTGTGGCTCGGCGCATCGGGGGGCGAGATTTGGCGCCTCCGGCCGAAAAAGTCCGCTCACCGCAGCAGCCAGTCCCTTGACCTCGCCGCGCGAATGACCGCCGCAGCCCCCGCCATGCAATCCTTTGATCGCCGGCGCAGGCGTCAGATATTTTTCGGGCAGCGAGAAATGCTGTTGCGCGTGCGGCGCCGCGGGTTTCGCCGCCCCGCATCGCACCCACAACAACCGCTCGAGGTCCACGCCAGCCGCCGCGGCTGAAGCCGGATCGAGCGCATTCGACACGTCGATCCACGCGCACACCCTCCCGGCCCGCGTCAGGCCCGCCACAAACTTGAGCGCAACTGAGGTTCGCCCCGAGCACTCCGGACCCACCAGTTCGGTCAGCGCTCCCACAGGTAGGCCGCCCCGCACGACCTCATCCAGCGCGTCAATACCTGTGGCCGCAACCGGACGGACGATCCGTGGCGCCGGCGTTAGTGCAGCAGGAATCCTCGCGGCGAGGGCAGACTCAATCTGAAGCCGGATTGCGGAGGCGGCAGGCATGGCGTTATAGTTTCGCCTTATATTCGCCTTTTCGGGGGCGGCCTGCAAGCCCTGCCTGCACCAATCCGTGTGCAAACTCGCGCCAAACCCATGAAATTCAACCGCTTATTTTGTTTTATTCGCTAAACTTGGAGCTATGTGTGGCCGCTACGGGCGCCGGGCAGACAAACAGCGGATTGCGGAGTGGTTTCGCACCCACGACACCGATGTCTTCAACGACGAGTACTACGAGACCAACGCAGTCCACTTCACGCCCTCTTACAACATCGCTCCCGAGAGTATGCAACCTGTGGTGCGGCTCGACCGCGATACCGGCGACCGCGTTCTCGCACTCATGAAGTGGGGCCTGGTGCCCTATTGGTCGAAAACGCCAAGAGCCAATTTCAGTTCCATCAACGCGCGGGCCGACAAGCTCGCAACTAGCGGCGCCTGGCGCGAGCCGTGGAAACACCGCCGATGCCTCATCCCCGCCAACTTCTTTTACGAATGGGAGACGCTGACCAAGGACGAGGAGAAAAAGAAGATCAGCAAGCCGTGGGCCGTCTCGCTCCCTGACGAGCGCCTCTTCGCCTTCGGCGGCATCTGGGACCGATGGAAGGGGCAGGACGAACAGAAAAACGAAATCGGCAAAAATGAGATCGTCGTGGAGAGCTTCAGCATCATCACCACCGATCCCAACGAACTTCTCGAGCCCTTTCACAACCGATGCCCGCTCATCATCAAACCAGACGACTATGCCCGATGGCTGGCACCGGCTGAGCCGTCTCATCTGCCCATCGACCTGGTGCGCGCGTGGCCAGCGGAGGACATGAAGGCCTGGCGCGTGGCCAAACTCCAGGGCAACGGTCCGCATCTGCTCAAGCCCCTCGCCGAGTCCTCCGCCTGACCGCTTTGCTCGATTCACCAGACCGGCAATCCACCGCCAACGCATTACAGGCGCGACACAGAGTCAAGCAATCAACGGGGGTATTCCGGCTTCTGCTCAATAGCAAACCTTCCGCGTGTGAAAGGTACGAGGCCTGTTGTAAGGGCTTTGGCTCGGATGCCTTCTACGTATCGAATGGAATTCCTGGATCACTAGACAACCTTTAGAAGTCATTCATGCCTTCCTTATAAGGAGCCGTCTAACCTAGCTCCATCAGGAATCCACGTTTGAAACGCACCTGTCGCAATGCGTCGGGTGCGCCAGGGTGAGTTGCGTCCGGTGCAACCTTAACCGTTGGTAGCAGCCTCAACACTTTTGATTTCCTGAGCATGCGCGATTGGAGGCACGCGCGGCACGCGTGGAGTTGTGTCCGAAGTTCAATCTTTTATCTGGCAGACTTCTCAAAAAGTACTCGACTCTTAATAAACAAACTACGACTGCTTTATGTCTCGCTTATGACAGCTGTCATGCAATAGGAAAGTGAAGACGACTTCAAATGATCTCGATCGAATAACTCCTTCTCGCGGCAATTTTACGTTGTTTGTCCTTCTCTCTGATCCAGTTGCGAGCCGCGCGAGTATCCGGCAATTAGGGACTGTCGATACCGGAGCGAATCCAGACGCCTGACAAGTCGCGAAACGATTTCTGAATTTCCCGCAGAAAGCGAGAGGTGAAAATGAGAAGGGTTCTTTGGAATGCCATGACGCTGGCGGCGATCGCCGCCGCAACTGCTTGTATCGGATGGGCACAGACCAACCCGGCAAGCGCACCTCAACCGGCTTTGCTGGCGGCATCAAATCCGCCAGGCTCCGCCGCTGCTGATACCACCAGCCACTCAACCGCGGTTACACCTCCGGCCGCATCGCCTATCGAACAGGAAATCGCAGTCCTGAAAGCCCGCATCGACCAATTGGAAAAAGAGGTTAAGGATCAGGGCGCGGCCATTGCTGAAGGCAGTAGCGATGCTGCCCAGCTGACTGCGGCCGAAAAACAGCTGATCGCTGGAAACGGTAGCGCGGTACTGAGTTCGGTGAGGCCCGCGGCCGGCACGTCGTCATCTTTACAGGCCGTTGCACCGGCTGTAGCTCCGGCCGAGCCGGCGGCCCCAGAGATTAGCGCTCAAACGACCACCAAAGGCGAGCCGTTCCCGGGAGACTGGACCTGGTTGAATAGCAATGGACACGCCTCCGACAGCCCCATGGCCACCAAGTACTTCACGCCTGAGTTCAGAGCCGACGCAAATTACACGCTCGATTACAACCATCCAGAGGACGACACCCTTGGCGGATCTACAGAAACATTCCGCTCGGATGAGTGGCAACTGGAACAGATCAGTATTGGCGGCGACATTCATATTAACAACGTGCGCGGACGCATTCTCACGATGGACGGCTTGTTCGCGACCACGACCGTGCGGAACGACGGCAGTCCTAACCGCGGTCAGTGGGATCTGGCTAACGCCTATAAATATGTTTCGGAGGCTTGGGGCGGCTATCACTGGGACGTGCAGCATGGGCTGAACGTCGATGCTGGTATCTTTGTTTCCTACATCGGCCTCTTCAGCTATTACAACTTCGACAACTGGACGTATCAGCCATCCTTTGTTTCCTCGAATACGCCGTGGTTCTTCAACGGCTTGCGCATCCAGTATTTCCCTACATCCAAGCTGAAGATTGAGCCATGGATTATCAATGGTTGGCAATCGTACGCGCGCTATGGCAGCAAGCCTGGCCTCGGTGGACAGATCCTCTGGCGTCCCAAGCCGTGGCTCGACTTTGTGTGGAATAACTACGGCCTGGGTGAAGACGACTCGACAAATCTCGGCCGCTCACGCATCCACGCTGACTATAGCGGTCAGTTCAAGGTTTATGACCAGCCCACGAAACTCCTGGATAAGATCGCGTTTACAATTACCGGCGATGCGGGCTGCGAATATGGCGGCGGTCCTGTTTCCTTCGCTACGCCAGATGGCGCGTTAAACAAGAACGGTCTCTCGCCCGAGAAAGGCACCACCGATAGTTACAACGGCGGCGTAAACTGCCACGGCAACTCGAAAAATGGCCGGCCAAAGCAGGACTTTATCGGCTGGATGATGTACAACCGCTACTGGTTCCACAAAGATCTTTACGCGGTTACCCTTGGCGGCGGCCAGATGAGCAACCCCGGCCGCTACCTTACCCTGCTGCCGCCCATCAACGGCGCCACGGCTATTACCGGTACTCCGTACTACACAGAGAATGCCGGTGATCGCGCCCAGATGCACGACGGCACCATCACCTTCGACTACATGCCCAGCCAGTTCATCACCTTCCGCTTGGAAGAGGGTTATCGCTACTCTGATACGCCCTACTGGACAGGACGCGGCGGCATCACCCCGCCGGGCGGGAACAACGGCTATCCGCAGGACTACGCCTGCGCCAATGGAGCACCGGCCATTGGCGACACCTATGGCACTGCCGGATTGTTGGCCGCCGAACAGTTTTGCGGCGCAGCCGCTGGGGACATAGGCCAACCTGCAGGGCTCAATTCGCTCTGGTGGCCTGACCTGCGTACCAACCAGACAGTCAGCACCATCGCGATTATGGTCCGCTTTTAGTCGCAGCATGGCCCGCCCGATCGCACGCTCGTGAAGGCGACCGGACTTTCTAACCCAGCCCTGGCACACAGCACCGGAATTTAATTGAATTCCGGTGCTGCCCAGGCGGCACAAGTAACTTCCGCGCAGCGGCTACTTATCTGCGCATAAGTTCTGACACATGTTCGCCAGAATGAAAATGGAATGCAAAGTTAATCACTGATGGTTTGGGTCCTCAATCTCGAGTGGGTGGTGCTGGCCACAGCGATGTGCTGGCTGTGGGTGCGCCATGCGCGGCGCGAGGGCCCAGGGCGCCAAGTGCAGTTCATTGCTCTGGCGTTAGTCCTCGCCAATATGTTTGTCGTGATCTCGATGTATGACGATATGGCGATGGCGCAGAATCCTGCCGAGACGCGCTTTCTCCGGCGCGAGGATGATTTAGGCTCTCATGCGCATGCGCACGCCCCACTTCATCCGGTCGTGGCATCGACTCGCACGCTTGCCGCGGAGCTTCCTTTCAACACGTTTCGCTTTGCTGTGCCGGGCAGCCTCCTTGTCCCGACGGTGAAGGTTCCCGCTCTCTCCTCCATTCAGAATCGCCCCCCTCCCGCGGCCTGATCCACTCCTCTCATTCGATCAAACTCCAGGCAGGTCTACTTCCTGCGGCTGGTGCGCGAAGCAATGCGCAGAGGCCGCTTCAGAAAGAGACTCGTTCCACAATCCGGCCATGTTAACAACGGCTACCGCTATTTGAAGGTATCCGGGTGTCCAGATGGTCGAAAGGCACAAGGGGGCGGGAATCATCATGAAAAGCAAAGCTATGGGATTTGCACTGCTGCCGTTGGTGCTGATCGCAACTCTCGTGATCAACGGTTGCAAGAGCGATAAGGTAAATGCTGCGGCGGAGGCGCCGCCACCGGCCAGCGTGGTTTCCGGAGTGGACCCTTCCTTCTTCGCGGTCGAGCATCCGGAGTTATATCCGATCGTGACCGCGACCGAATACCAAGCCCCGTCGCAAATGTCCGTGACCGGCACTGTATTTCCGGATATCTCGCGAACGGTTCCGGTAATTTCGCTTGCCTCCGGCCGCATTGTGGACATCCGCGTTCGCCTCGGCGACGCAGTAAGGAAGGGCCAGCTCATGCTGCGGGTTCGCAGCGACGACATTTCGGGAGGCTTCGGTGCCTACCGCATAGCCGTCTCCGATGAGCTGCTTGCGCGCAAGCAATTGGATCGAGCCAAGCTGCTGTACGAGCACGGTGCTATAGCGCAGCAAGACCTGGAGGTCGCACAAGACACCGAGGACGACGCCAAGACCACCCTCGATACAGCGACTGAGCATCTCCGCCTGCTGGGCAGCGATCCCAGCGATCCGAAGGGAATTGTCGATATCGTCGCCCCGGTTTCCGGCGTGATCACCGATCAGGAAGTGGCGATCGGAGCGTCCGTGCAAGCCTACAATACGCCGAACCCATTCACTATTTCGGACCTGACCACCGTGTGGATCGTCTGTGACGTCTACGAAAACGACATGGCCAACGTGCGCCTCGGGGAACCCGCCGAAATCAAGCTGAACGCCTATCCGGACAAAGTTCTCAAGGGCACGATCAGCAACATCGGCTCGATTCTCGATCCCAATATCCGTACCGCGAAGGTGCGTATTGAAGTGGCCAATCCGGGCGAGATGATGCGGCCGGGAATGTTCGCTTCGGCCACTTTGTTCGGCAAGGGAAAGCAAAACTACGCGGCTGTCCCCGCGTCCGCGATCGTGCATTTGCACGACCGCGACTGGGTCTTCGTCCCTGTGCAAGGGAAGTTTAAGCGGATTGAGGTCGTCAGCGGCGAACAGTTGCCGGACCAGATGCAGGAGGTTCTATCCGGGTTGCAGCCAGGCCAGCAGGTCGTGACAAACGCGATCAATCTGCAAAATGCGATCGACAATGAATAACGCTCGACTCCGAGGCCCGAGGAAGAAACGATGATTCGCAGGCTCGTAGATTTTGCTCTCAATAATACCTACGTGGTGCTGGCAACAGGGTTGCTATTGCTCGGCTGGGGCGCGGTGTCGTTTCATAACATGCCCGTCGAGGTCTATCCGGACATCGCCGATAATTACGTCTCGATCATCAGCCAGTGGTCCGGGCGTTCCGCCGAAGAAATGGAACAGCAAGTATCCGTCCCCGTCGAAATTCAGATGTTTGGGATTCCGCATCTCACGACGGTGCGGTCGGAATCGATTTTTGGCCTTTCCCTGGTTACGTTGATCTTCGACGACCAATCCGTCAATGATTGGAACCGCCAGAAGGTGCTCGAAAGGCTCACGCAGGTCAATGTGCCGGCGGGCGTGCTGCCTCAAATCGGTACGGACTGGAGCCCCACCGGCCAGATTTATTGGTACACGCTTCGGAGCACGAATCCGGCGTATGACCTGATGAATTTGAGGAGCATCGAAGACTGGACTCTGTACAAGGAATTCAGGAAAGTTCCGAACGTTGTGGACGTGAGCGACTTCGGCGGCACCGCGCGCGAATATCAGGTGCGCGTCGACCCGAATAAGCTCATCTCCTACGGCTTGAGCATCAGCCAGGTGGAGAACCAGTTGGCCATCAACAACGTGAACGCCGGCGGGAGCTTCGTCGAAGAGGGCTTGCAGCAACTGAACGTCCGCGCACTCGGACTTTACCGCAGTGTGCAGGATATCGAGAACACCGTGCTGACGACTTCGAATGGGGCTCCAGTTCGGGTAAAGGACGTTGCGGTCGTCGAGTGGGGCCCCAGAATTCGGCTGGGGCACATGGCCAGAGCCGATCATCGTGCGGACGGCGTGATTGTAGATGAACCCGACGTCATCCAGGGCGGCGTGCTGATGCGCAAGGGGGCCGAAGAAAGCCCCACGCTCGAAGGCATTCACCAGAAAGTGGACGAGCTCAACAATCACATCCTGCCCGAGGGTGTGAAGGTCATTCCCATGCTCGACCGCAGCGATCTGCTTCATTACACGTTGCACACGGTGCTGCACAACCTCGGCGAGGGGATGATCCTGGTCACGATCATCCTGCTTCTTTTCCTGGGCAATGTTCGCGCGGCTTTGATCGTTGCGGTGACGATACCGTTTTCCCTGTTGTTCGCCTCAATCTTTCTGAATTTGAGCAATATCCCCGCAAACCTGATTTCACTTGGCGCGCTCGACTTCGGAATGGTTGTGGATGGCGCCGTGGTGATGGTGGAGAACATCATTCGCCATCTCTCGCGCAGGGGTAACGCGAACGCTGCTAACACAACCTTGGGCGCCAAGACGCCCGCGGAGATGATCCGGGAGGCTTGTCACGAGGTCCAACGGCCGGTTTTCTACGCCATCGCCATCATCATCACCGCCTACATGCCGATCTTCACGCTGCAACGAGTCGAAGGGCGTTTGTTCCGGCCCATGGCCTGGACCGTTGCCTTCGCACTACTCGGCGCCATGACGTTCTCGATCCTGATTGCGCCGGTTCTATGCAGCTTGCTGCTCCGCGGTCAAGTGACGGAGTGGCGCAATCCGGTCATGGTTTTTCTCACCAAACGCTACCGGAACGGCGCGCGCTGGGCTATCGAACACCGCGTGATTGTAGTCGGCGTTGGCCTGGCTTCGTTGGCCGTCGCTCTTTTCCTGGCATTCAGCGGAATCATTGGCTCGGAGTTTCTGCCCCATTTGGACGAAGGCGCCATCTGGGCGCGTGGCGCGATGGCCAACAGCATAGGCGAGACGGAAGGCACGCGCTTCGCCGAGCATTCCCGCCATATCTTGGCCTCGTTCCCCGAGGTCACCAAGGTCGTCTCGCAAGCCGGGGCGCCCGACGATGGAACCGACACGGGAGGATTCGGCAACACGGAATATTTCGTCGACTTGAAGCCCAAGGACCAATGGCGGCCCGTCTTTCATCAGAATAAGGAGGAGCTGATCGCCGCGATGGATCGCGAAGTGGAGAAACACCCAGGGGCTTTTTGGAACTTCTCCCAGCCCATTGAGGACAACATGGATGAAACGCTTACCGGCACGAAAGGCGGACTGGCTGCCAAGCTTTACGGACCGGACT
>JBEKAS010000079.1:0-20607 GCA_050015795.1 Occallatibacter sp.
GAATGGGTGCGTCGCTGTCGGCGGCCTCGTCGGGTTGCCCAGCTTGAACAACAGACTCTTGCAGCGGCTCCAAAAGCGGTAGCCGCAGCAGAAAGCGCGCGCCCTTGGGGCTGTTGGACTCGGCGCGCAGGCTGCCGCCATGCTCCTGGACAATCTTGGCCGCGATCGACAGCCCCAGGCCCGTGCCCCGCTGCTTGGTGGAGTAGAAAGGCAGAAACAGCCGCTCGCGAATCTCTTCCGTCAGGCCGTGGCCGGTGTCGGAGACGGTGACCTCGACCGCCGAGCCGTCTTCCACCAGCGCGGTGCGAAGCCCAAGCACACGCAGCAAACTGCCCTGCATGGCTTCCGCCGCGTTGTCGATCAGGTTCGCCAGCGCCCGGCGGATGGCCTCGGGATCGGCCATCACCGCTGGCAGGCCGGGCTCCAGATCGCGCTGCACGGTGATGCCCTCGAGCCTGCCGCCGAACAGAGCCAGCGCCTCTTCGACGATCTGATTCATGCTGCAGGCGCGCGGCTGCGGCGCGGGAAACTGCGCCAGCGACGAGAACTGATCGACCAGCGTGCGCAACGTGCCCACGCAACCCAGAATCACCTCGCTGCACTTGCGGATAATGCTCGGCGATTCCGGTTGGCCCCTCTCCAGATGCCTGCCGATGCGCTCCGCGCTCAGAGCGATCGGCGTCAGGGGATTCTTGATCTCGTGCGCCACCTGCTGCGCCACTTCCTTCCACGCCAGTTGCCGTTGCGCGCGCAGCAGCTCCGTCGTGTCTTCCATCACCAGCACCGATCCGATGTGCCCAGGCGCGAGTTCCAGCCGTGCGCTGGTGATGGCCAGATGCACAATGCGCCCGCGGGCATGAAATTCCACTTCCGTCGACGCTGCGCCCATGCGATGGCTGCGCCGGATCACGCCGGCCAGATCTTCAGCGCATTCGGCGGCCAGCAGATCTTCAATCTTCTCTCCGGCCAGCACGGCATCCTGTTTCAATCCAATCAGCGTGGCAAAGGCGCGGTTGGCTTGCAGCACCACGCCTGCGCCGTCCAGCGTTACCACCCCCGAAGGAATGGTCTCCACGATGGTCTCCAGCTCGCGCCGGCGTTCTTCAACAGCCCGGTTGGCCGCGGTCAGTTGTGCCTGTGCGCTCTCCGCCAGTTGGCGGCTGGTTTCCAGGTCGGCGGCCATGTGATTGAACGAGCGCACCAGGTCGGCCATTTCACCGGTCGCCAGCGCCGGCACGCGTTGCTCATACTTGCCCGCCGCAATCTCGTCCATGGCATCGGCCAGCGCTTCCACGGGGCGCGTGATCTGTTTTGAAAGGAACAGCGCCAGCCACACGCTCGAGAAAAACACGAAAACCGTGATCAGCAACAGCATCAGGATGAAGGTGGTGCGAATGCGGCTCCGCGAACGGTACAGTTGCCTGTATTCCGCTGCGCCCGACCGGATTTGCGCCACTGTCTGGCTCAAGCCTTGCGGCAAGGGCAGGGCGACAACCACCGTCTTGCGTGAAGCAGTCGCCGCCATGCCCAGTGCGAATTCCCGGCCGGCGACGCGCAGTAGCGTCTCGTCCCCTCGTTGCGCCGAGGTCAGCAGGATTTGCGAGAGCGGCCCCTGGAGAAGGACGCCGCCGGGCTCCACATCGTCCAGCCACGTCTCCAGGCTCGCGGCGCTCGACTCCGGCGGATCCTGAAAACCCGCCAGCATCCTCCGGTCCTTGTCAAAGACCACCGCGAATCCGCCATCCAGCGTGATGCGATGCGAATCAAGCTCCGCATCGAGATCGGCAATGGGCTTTTCTGCCGCGCCTGAAGCCGCGATTGATTCCGCTTCAACACGCGCATTGGCCGTGGCGTATTGCGCCAGTTCCAGAACCACGCGCGTCGAATCTTCGCGCAGTTCCGATGTCGGCTGCGAGAACCATCTGTCGATCGACCGGTTCAGCAGCAGAAAGCTGAACAGGAACATGCACACCGCGGGAATCAGTGCGATGAGTGCCGCTCCTACCACCATGCGCGTCCGCAGCCGCGCTCCCAGCGCGCTTCCGCTTTGATCAGCGTAGAGCTTCAGGATGTTCCTGAAGAGCAGCGTCAACAGCAGCATCAGCAGTAGAAATACCAGCACGATGAGGCCGACAAAGGCCAGCGTCTCACCGGAGGTTTCAGGATTGAGAAACCTGAATTCCGACATGTTGAAGGCCTGCAATGCGCCCAGAAAGGCGAACAACAGCAGAACCCCGCCTAAGAGCAGGAACATCGAACGCCGCCGTGGATCTCCGAGAAACGGCATGCGGCGATTATAGTGCGGGGCAGTGGCGACGAACAGGTACCGCCGGTCTCCAGATCGGGGTCCCCAAGAAACGGTCTTTGTTTCTTGGGGTGGTAGATCGGGGTCCCCAAGAAGCGGTCTTTAGTTTCTTGGGGTGGTAGTCCCGCACACGTGCGAGGATCATTGCGAAATCAAGAGGTCAAAGCACTACCTGAAAACCACGAACTTCAACCAGCCTCCCCAGATATCCGACCAGGCGTGGGCAACCATGTTGGCGCGCAGGTTCTTGCGCCATGCTGCGAGGGCGCCATAGAGAACGCCGAAAACGCTGATGACCACGACGTTTCGCCAACCCTGATACCCGTGCGCGATGCCGAAAACCAGAGCCTGCAGAAGGATGGCCCATGCTATGTTGCCCGTGAGCGCGTGGAACTGGCGCTGCAGGTAACCGCGGAATGCCATCTCCTCGCAGATGCCCGCGGTCACAGACGTGGCGATCCAGAGGAGAATTTCGACAAGACTTTTCGGCAGCAGACTGTCCACGGTTTTCGCGTTGCCGGGGCCCAGGATCCAATGGACACCATATGCGGCGCCTTCCCAGACGGCCCAGAACGGCAACACAATGACGAGATCGGTAAACACATCCCGCCAACTCTTCCAGCGTCCGCCCGCGAGGTCCCACAAGTTGCCGCCACGGTGATGCACGCCGGCCCAGCAGAAATACAGGAGCAACCAGTCCATCACGAGAGCCGTGAGATAGATCGGGATAGCGTACGTATGGCTGGCGAGCTGCCCCTGATTTGGGCCTGCGCCGTTGCCACCGCCCGCCTGCTGCTGGTAGAGCCCCAGAACCAGCAGCGTAGCCATGATCGTGAGAAAGCCCACGAGGTGCATCCACGAAGCGATCGGTTCAGGCTTAGGTGGTCTGGTGGGGAACGTGCAATTTACCTGCATTGTGTTTGTCCTTCCTTGCTCCCGGTTGACGGCGTTTGGCAAGCCTGCGTAGCGCCTTCAGCGTCTCTTCAGCCCAGCGCAGGTGCGCTTCCAGTTCCAGTTGCCCGAATCGCGCCGCCATCCGCCAGTACGGCACGTCGGGATAGCGCCGCATCTGCGACAGCAGTTCGCGCTCTATCTGCCTGAACTTTTCTAGGAAACTCCTTTCGATTTTCGCCATGCGCTCCACGTAGCCGATCACAGCCTCCGGGCCCGCTTGCGCGCCGAAAAACAGCTTCAGCAGCAATTCATTTCTCGGCACCTCGGGCTGCGGCTCCACGGCAAGCCATTTTCCCAGGTGCGCCCTTCCGCTCGGCGTGATGGAGTAGACTTGGCGGTCGGGTTTGCCCTTTTGCTTCTCGGTCCTCGCCGTCACCAGTCCCGCGGCGGCCAGCTTCTTCAGGTTGGGATAAATCTGGCCGTAACTCTCATTCCAGAAGAAGCCAATCGATGCGCGGATGGACTGTCCCAGGTCGTAGCCCGACATGGGTTCCACGGTCAAAAGTCCCAGCAGCACTTCCTGGCTCGAACTGGAGCGGCGCGCCATAGTTTTATTAGATATATATCTATTAGATAAGCATGTCAACAGAAATCTTTTCCGCCCCGGCGGCAACCCGCTCCTCCGCAGCTACCGTTCAGATTTGCGAGCAGTCCAGCGGGCTCAGCATCAGGTTGCTGATGTTGGTCACGATCGGATCGAACGCGAACCGCGGATCGGCCGACAGCTTCTTCCACGCGGGATCGCTGCGGAAAACGTCCCACTTCGCTTCCAGCTCCGCCGTATCGCCAAAGCTCAGCATGTAGGTCAGGCTGGGCATGCGCGAGCCCACCAGCGTGTCGCCGAAGAACACGGGATGAAAGCCCGCGGCCTTGAAGATCTCGAACTCGCCGGAGTGGAACATCTCCACCTTGCGCACGTGCTCGCCGTTCGACGGGCTCTCGTAGGTGCGCAGCTGAAAGATGCGCTTTGATTTGGAAGCCGGCGGCGTCGCCCGCGGCCAGCCCTCAAAAGCTGCCAGCAGCCACGACTCCATGCGCTCGAACGCAGGGGAGCCGGCCGTCGCATTCCAGAACGGCGCGGCCGCCGCGAGAAACTCCGCATCGCGCGCCAGCCGCAAATCCAACTCGGCGAGCATCTCCACCCCAGCGCCGGGGATCAGCAGGTAGTACGCCGGCGTCTCCGGGCCAATGTCCAGCTTGAACGCGCCCACCGGTCCCAGGCCCATGCGCCCCAGTGCCGGAATGAGAGCCCCGGCGAAGTAGCCCTCCGTCAACTTGAGTTGCGGCCCGCTCCTTAGCTGATAGCGGTGCAACAGGTAGAACTCGCGGGCCCCACCCGCCGTGGCCTGGGCGGGTGCCCTCCGGGAAGCGGCCACGGCAGAAGCGGCGACGTTGCATCGATCCCTCCCAAAGGAAAGACCATTGTAAGCCGCCGCACGCCGCTCGACCGCCGAGCGCCGGTGGCTCCCCGCTTGCGAACCACCCCGCTCGGCAAAGGCCGCATCCCAGGATCTAGCGAACCTCGCATTTGCCCTTATAGCGGTTCTCCAATTGGTGTAGAGCGAAGCCGCAGCCTTCAAGTGGCGTTTTCCTTAAGAAAACGCCACAATGCACGGTCCTCAAGACTTCACATGAATTGGAGAACCGCCGTAAACGCACAGGTTTTGCGACAAAACCCGCTCGATCGCCGCAACTTTCTCCCGTGCAATGGGTTGGATTTGCTGGTAGCCCTGCGAGGCGACCTCACTTTTTCGGCACTCCCGCCGAAACCTGCGCCGCCGTTCCCTCAGGATCGGCGGCTTTTTTTGTGCCCGTCCCGGCACATCACGCGAGGCCCCGGCCCGTGGCAACCGGACAAAGGGCCCTACTTCAGCTCGTGCAACCGAAAATCCTTGAACGTAATTTGATAACCTTCTGACTCGAGCCCGACGTAGCCCTCGGCCAGCCCCACCTTGGCCGTGTTCACCACCTTGCCATTCACGGCCAGCGTGCACGTGTCGCCCACGCACCGGATATCGTAGGTGTTCCACTCCCCTGCCGGCTTCACGCGATCCTCCGTCATCTCTTTTTGCAAATTGAAGCGCGTCGGCTTGCCGTCCACCGGCGTCAAACCAAAAATATACCCGCCCTCGAGCGTGGTCTGCGCCTGGTGCCAGATCGAGCCATCGAGATTGTTCCGGAAGAACACGCCCGAGTTGTACTTCGGATTCGGCGTCATCACCGGCGTAAAGCGCCACTTCACGTGAAAGGTAAAATTCGTCAGCTCGCGATTAAAGCGCAGCCACTCGTGCCCGCCGTTCCCGTCGCAAACAATCAGCTTGTTGGCGTAATCGATGTGCCACTGCGGGGTCTGGCTCACGGGGTGGTCGGGCGGAATGGCCACGCGCGACCAGGCTTCCTGTTGGCCGTTTCCCAGGTTTGCCGGGAACAGGTTCACATTTTGTGCCGCCGCGGGCAGCGCCGCCAGCAGAACAGCAAGACAAGGCAACGCGGCAACCTGTGCCGCAACGTGGCAGAAACGAAGATTCATGGGGCTTTCCTTTGCGATCGGAACGGATTTTTTCGTGCAGGCAATCGGGAGGAATTGTAGCACCGCGCTACCGCGCGATCAGCAGCATCACCCAGCTCAGCACGATCGCCGAGCCCACAAACAGGATGAAGCAGTAGGCGCCGTAGCGGAACATGCGCTGCGGCGTGTCGCGCATGGTAATGCCGAACACCGTCGACGCGAACAGCGAGAACAGCAGCACCGCGGCGAAATGGGAGGGATGGAACATTACGACTTCCTCCCCGTGCGCAGGTTGTGCGCGTCCACGGCGGCAATGATGTTCAGCAGGCCCGCCACCACGATGAAGACTTTGCCATAGTCGGCGACGGTGGTTTGGGTGGGCTGGGAGCCGAGGCCGAGGGCGCGGCTGACCAAATAAAGCAAGCCGGTGCCCATATCACCGGCCATGCCGAGGAGGCCGAGAATGTCCTGCACGCTGGTGTAGAGCTTGCCCTGCATGGCCAGCCCCAGCGCGAACATGGCCACAATCGAGACCGCCAGCAGCGTCCCGCGAATCCATTTGCCGAGAAGGAAATGACCCGCGCCGGGAACCAGCCATCCGGCGATAAGCGGCAGATAAACGAATCCCTGGTCTGATTTTTTGCCCGCGACAGGCTTATTCGGCGTGGTCGACATTCCCTATTGACTATACAGAGCGAGGGAGCGGGCGAACAAGGGAACGCTCGCCGCCCGGTAGTGTCCTAATTTGAAATCCACGGCCTCGGTTTCTATGGGTACAATTCCTGCATCATGTTGAAGCGGATCTTTTCGTGGAAATATCTGATTGCCGTGGTAATCATTCTTGGGGGTTGCATCTATGTATCCCGTCAAGATCAGATAACCCGCGACCAGTATGAGCAGAAATGCAATCATCTCAACGCCAGCGCGGTCGCCCCAACGGGACATTATGAAGATTGCGACAAAGGCGCAGAAAACGCCGCGCGGCACCTGCCACGTTGGTATCGAGTCTTTGGCTGGCCCGAAGGGATTACCACTTGGGCTATTCTGCTGACGCTTCTCGCTCTCGCGGAGCAAACCAGCCAAACGCGTCGCGCCGCAGATGCCACTGCAGAAGCAGCCAATGCTGCTTACGGAAGTCTCACGTTTGCCGAAGCACAAATGGATCTTATGAAAGAGGAAAAGCGGGCTAGGCTGGATTTGAACGTTGAACGAATCGGTTTGGAGGTGGAGGTTGCCGGGGAAGACCTTGTTCACTTGATAGCCGTTGTTTCGGTAAGAAACATAGGGGAATCCAAGGCGTTCATAGGGAGGACATCGGGCATCCTGATTACCAAACTTCGCAATGACCCCCTGGGAGACATTGATTACTCACCACTGGACCTCCCAGAAAAATTCATCGAGCCTGATAAGACTCCCGTTGCAGTGAAAGTCTACTGTTTCCCATCCGCCACCACCGCAACTTTCGCCGAATGTTTGGAGGGAGGCACTTTTAGTTTGCACCTTTTTGGATTCATCGAATACGAAACTCTTGGATTCTGGCGGCGGAAAGAGTTTGGATACGACTGGAAGGTTTTGGATCGCAACAGCGGATTGGCCGGATTGTACGGGCTCCGTGATCCCTACCCAAATTCCCCCAGACCGGCCAGAGATCGAATCACCTATGGGTACTGGGCGGCAAACGAAGAGAAAGAAAAACCCGAGTACCCCATAAGCTCTCCCGAGCAGAGCAAGCAGCCCGAAGAGGCAAATTAGGACACTACTCGCCGCCCTCCCGCTTTTGCGCAGCGGGAGTAAACCAGACGACGGCCTGACCAGTCAGATTCGCACTAATTCCTGCTGAATCTTGCCCGTCACCCACGCTTTTCCCGGCGCAGTCAGCATGTTCACTTCGCTGCGCACGCCGAACTCGGGCAGATAAATTCCCGGCTCGACGGAGAAGCAGGTGTGCAGCAGAATGCGGCGCACATCGTGGGTTTCGAGGTTGTCCAGGTGCGCTCCGGAACCGTGCAGTTCGATCGCGATGTTGTGTCCGGTGCGATGCGTGAAGTATTCTGCGAAGCCGGCTGCACGGATCACGCCGCGCGCCGCATCGTCGGCCTCAAAGCCGCGAATGTCGCGGTCCGCGGCGAATGCGGATTCGACTGTGGCGATGGCGGCGTCGCGCGCGTTGCGGACCGTCTCGAACACCAGTTGCTCTTTCGCGCTCGGCTCGCGGCCAATTACGCCGGTCCAGGTGATGTCGTAGAAGATGCTGCCCGGTTTGTTCTGCCTTCCCCAAATGTCGATGAGCAGGAAATCGCCTTCGTGAATCGGCGCGGAACGCTCCGCTGTAGGCTCGTAGTGCGAGTCGGAGGTGTTCGCGTTCACGCTCACGTCGGGGCCGTTCTCCCACACCAAACCTTCGCGGCGCATGGCTTCGCTGAGCCAGACGACAATATCCCATTCCGTCACTGCGCCCGCGCTGCCAGAGCCGGGACGCAAGCGGCGGCCGATCTCAAGCCAGGCTTCGGCGACAATGGCGTCGATGGCGCGCTGCGCGGCCTGGTGGCTCGCAACCTGCTCCTCGCTCAGCACGGCTTCAAATTGGCTGACGAGATCGGCGGAAGTGGCAATCTCCTTGCCGAGCGAGCGTAGGAACTCTACAGTTCCCGCATCAACCATCGACACGTACATGATGTCGTTCGCGGGCGAGTACTGCATGGCAATGCGACGAAAGCCGGAGAGCATGGCATCGAGACCGGCGTGAAGCTCCTGCCAACTCGAATACCGGACTTTGCTGCCGGGCAGCGCGTCGAGTCGGCCCTGCTCGATGCGGTGCACCAGCTTGCGCGGCTCGCCCGACGCGGGAATGAAGTAGTACCAGCGGCGCGTGACGTGGGCTTGAGGATCGATGCCGAGGATTCGCGCGGCGAGGGGATCGCGATGGTGATGGTCGTAAAAGAGCCAGCCGTCGAGGGCGGAATCGCGCAGCGCGGATTGGATTTGCTCGAGATTCATACGGGTCCATTCATACGGGTCCATGATACGCGGGTCGGGCAGCGGCATTTTGCGGAGTTGGCGGAGTTAGCGGAGTTGGCGGAGTTAGCGGGGTTAGCGGAGTTAGGCCGTGGCGCGGCGCCCTGCGTCCTGCTGCTTGCCCTGAATGCGTATCGACACGTGAACGAGGCTCAACGCCGCGGGAGTGACGCCGGGAATGCGGCTGGCCTGGCCGAGGGTCTGCGGGCGCACGCGCTCGAGTGTTTCGCGCATCTCGCGCGAGAGGCCGCTGATGACGCCGTATTCGAGCCACTCAGGGATGGCGACAGACTCGGCGGCCTTGAGGCGCGCGATGGACTTCTTCTGCTGCTCGAGGTAGCCGGCAAACTTGATCTCGGTTTCAACGGCGCGGGCTTCGTTGCGGCGGGTGCTGCGGGCGATGGATGCATCGATTTGATCTCCCACCCTATGCAGAGTCTGTCCTTCGGAAGACTCTGCATAGGATGGGGCACCCAGAGTTGTGAATTCGGCGAGCAACGGATCGCGCGCGAGGTCATTGCGGAGTACGGTGAGAAGCGATTCGATCGTGACTTCAGGACGCTTGAGCAGTTGCGCCCAGGTTTGGCCGGCAGTGGCAGGCAGACTGCCAAGGCCTGCGGCCAGCAGCCTTTCGGAATTGACCTTGCCAGTTGTCAAGAAGCGCTCGAGTGCGGCCATGCGGGCCTGCTTCTGCTCGTACTCGGCCCAGGCCGCGTCGTTGATGAGGCCGAGGCGGCGGCCGTGCGGCGTCAGCCGGCGATCGGCGTTGTCGATGCGCAGGTGGAGGCGGAACTCGGCGCGTGAGGTGAACATGCGGTAGGGCTCGTTGGTGCCCTTGGAAATCAGATCGTCGATGAGGATTCCCGTGTAACCCTCTGTCCGGTCCATGGTGAACGCCGCCTCACCCTTGAGCCACAGCGCGGCATTGATGCCGGCCATGATGCCCTGGCACGCAGCCTCTTCGTAGCCACTCGTCCCGTTGATCTGGCCGGCGAGATAAAGGCCTGTGAAGGCCTTCACGCGCAGGGACCGGTCGAGCTCGGTGGGATCGACGGAGTCGTATTCGATGGCATATCCGGGGCGCAGCATCTCAGCCTGGTCCAGGCCGGGGATGGAGTGGACGATCTGCCACTGTACTTCCATGGGCAGCGAGGTGGACATGCCGTTCACGTAGACCTCGTGGGTGTTGAGTCCCTCGGGTTCGAGGAAGAACTGGTGCTGCGTCTTGTCAGGGAACTTGACGATCTTGTCTTCAATCGACGGGCAATAGCGCGGGCCAATGCCCTCGATCCGGCCGGAGTACATGGCCGAGCGATGCACGTTCTCGCGAATGAGGCGCAGCGTCTCCGGCGTGGTGAAGGCAATGTGACAGCTGATCTGCGGCTGCACAATTCGCTTCGTCCGGAAACTGAAGGGCGTGGGATCGGCGTCGCCGGGCTGCTCTTCGAACGCCTTCCAATCGATGGTGCGGCCGTCGAGACGCGGCGGCGTTCCCGTCTTCAGCCGGCAAGTGCGAAGGCCAAGCGAGCGGAGAGCTTCGCCAAGAAGAACGCTTGCGGGCTCGCCCGAACGGCCGGCAGGATAGCGCTCTTCGCCGCAGTGGATGAGGCCATTCAGGAATGTGCCGGTGGTGATAATGGTGGCCCCGGCCAAGAGGCGGCGACCGTCGCGGAGTTTGAGACCGAGGACGCGTCCTCTTCGACGCGCCGGTCGCGGCAATTCGCCCAGCTCCCCAGTCCCCAGTCCCTTAGTCCCTAAGTCCCTTAGCCCCTCGCCTTCTGTTCCCCCCTCGTCAAGGATCAGATCAACGACCTCCGCCTGGCGGATGTGGAGGCCGGGCTGGGATTCGAGGACCTCGCGCATCTTTACGCGGTAAAGCTGCTTGTCGCACTGGGCGCGCGGGCTCCAGACGGCGGGACCTCGGGAAGAGTTGAGCAGCCGGAACTGGATGCCGACGGCGTCGGCCACCTCGCCCATAATGCCGCCGAGGGCGTCCACTTCGCGGACAAGGTGGCCTTTGGCCACGCCGCCGACGGCAGGGTTGCAGCTCATCTGGGCGATGAGGTCGAGGTTCATGGTGATAAGGGCGGTTTTGAGTCCCATGCGCGCCGCGGCCGTGGCGGCCTCGCAGCCGGCGTGTCCCGCGCCCACTACGGCGACGTCGTATTGTTCCGTAAATGCCATCTGGTTCTATTCTATTGATTGGATGGGCAGGGAGCGGTCTCAATACATGACCTGGTAGGCGCTGCCCTCGAGAATTCCCGCGCTCTTTTCATCCGAGCGAAAAAGCACGCGCAGCGGTACTTGAGGCCTTTCGACGACGCAAACCGCTCCGAGCCGAGATTGAGGTCTTCCGGGAACCGAGGTTATGCGTCTAAGGGTTAGAGAACCGGCGAGGGAATGCGCCGGGCGCGGAAATGCGCGAGAATCGGATGTGGAGGTCAATGAAGATGCAACTGCATCCATGGATTGCGGCGGTTGCTGTCGCCGCGTGTGCTTTCGCCGGGGTCACGCAGTGGGGGGGCAGCACATCTTCGTCGCTGGGGTTGGTGGCGGCTGCGGCGCAGGATAAGGACAGCTTTACAGCCATGCCGCTCGACGCCGGTTTCGGGCGCATGGACCTCTCTGACCCCACAATTCCCCCGGATCAGATCATCCAACGCATGGCCGCCAAAGAATCCGAGTTCCAGGATGCGCTCGATCACTACACTTACCGCCGCACCGCGCGCGTGCAAGTGCTGGACGACGACAACAAAACGATCGGCGAGTATTACGAGGTGGACGATGTGATCTTCGACCCGGACGGGAGACGCACCGAGAAGGTCGTCTTCGCGCCGGCGAGCACACTGGCAGACGCAGGGATCTTGATGTCCCCCTCCGACCTCCAGGACATCCAGCACGGCTATCCGTTCGTGCTGACCAAGGAGGACCTTCCCCAGTACGACGTCAAGTATGTGGGCCGGCAGAAGGTGGACGAGGTAGATTGCTACGTCTTCGATGTGATCCCCAAGACGATTGAGAAGAACAAGCGCTACCTGGACGGGCGTATCTGGGTCGACGCGACCGACCTGCAGATCGTGGTGACGAACGGCCGCATGGTGCCCGACGACACGCGCAAGAACCACGAGGACCTGCACCCGCCGTTCATGACCTGGCGGGAACAGATCGACGGGCACTATTGGTTTCCCATTTACACCAAGGGCGAGGGTTTTCTGCACTTCAGCGGCGGCTACGGATATATGGCGCAGGACGTGCATATCCGCGACACCATCAAATACTCCGACTACAAGCGCTTCGGCTCATCCTCCAAGGTGTTTTACGGCGATCAGGAGATCACGAACCCCGGCCAGCCGCAGAATCAGCAACCGCAGACGCCCGCATCGCCGCCAAAATGAAGCAGGGAGCACGGTGTAGCGCCGGTCTCCAGACCGGCTGTACTGGCACAGCCTGCCCTGAGCGAAGCCGAAGGGTCCACGCCGCCAGAAGCGAAGTGCGGGTCAGGAAACCAGCACGACAGCCGGCCTCCCACACCAGCGAGCAAAGATCGCTCGCCGGGGACCCCGGCCTAGAGGCCGGCGCTATTCCTTCAACATTTACGCAATCTCCGGCTTCGGTCTGCCCGCGCCCATGAGGACCAGCGAGCGCTGCGCGAAGGGCGAGTAGACGAGCAGCGTGGTGCAGGCCAGCGCCAGTCCGAAGTTGATGTGGTGCAGAAGCAGGAAGGGCGAAAGCGACCAGAGCTCATCGAAGAGCAGTAGAAACAGCCAGATTTTCAGGAATTTCTCGCGGAATCCCGGCGCATGGAAGAGCGCGGCCGAGAGGACGAAAGCGCGCACGGGGATGAGGATGGCGGCGGTGACGATGAGAACGCGGTACACCACGGCCGCATTCGGCAGCGGTGAAAAAAGGTCCTCAATCTCAGCCAGATTGGCCAGCGCCCCCACATAGAATCCCAGATACATCAGTTGAAAGAGGATGAAGAGGGTTTGCGCGACCCGATAGGAGACTTTGGGAAGCTCCTCCGGTGTGGCGAGAATCTGGATGCGCGGCCGGGACGAAAGCGAACCGGAGGATGGCAGGTCTTCTTCCGGATGCGCCGGAGATTCGGAGACAGAGGGCGACTGGCTTTCGCCGGCCGGGAAGCCTTTGCCGGACGCGAAGCCCTTTCCTGACGCGAAGCCCTTGTCGGAATCGACACGTTCGACCGGCGCGATAAATCGATAGCCGCGGCGCGCCAGGGTTTCAAGGAAGCGAGGACTGGCTGCCGTGTCCCCGAGGGCCTCGCGGATGCGGTTGACTGCCGAGTTCACACCGTGCTCGTAGTCGACAAAGGTTCCGTCGGGCCAGAGTTCGCGGGAGATCTCCTCGCGCGTAAGGAGCTGGCCGGGCCGGTCGAGCAGCATAAGGAGCACTTGGAAGGGCTGGGTGTTCAGCTTGACGCGCAGCCCCTGACGGCGAAGCTCTCCTGTGGCGGCGTCCACCTCAAAGACTCCGAAGCGATAGCGTGGGGCCGATCGCGGGCCAGTGCTGTCTTCCGTCATGGCTTTCAGACCAGTGTAGCCGATCGAGATTTGGTCCGGAGACCCCGCCCGACGATGGAGAACTTTTTCCAAGTTGCGCCGATCGAGCTACTTGCACGGTGAGAAATCTTCAGCTCACAAATGAGACAACTTGCATTGCGCCCGAACGTCCGACCGATTAAGGTGCGAGACATGAAAGAACGCAAGCAGAACGGATACGGAAGTTGGGCGGCTGGACTTTTGCTCCTCCTTGCCGGGGCCGCATGGGTTGCGGCGCAGCCCACGCCCGAAGCGACGACGGCTTTCAACTCCTATGTGGAGCGCGTCGAAGCTCGATTGGATGCGCAGCATCGGTCGGCCGGCGGCTTTCTCGCTCCTGTGGATTCTGCGCGGCTGCGCCAGGGCCAGCTGATCATCGAGCAATTGACGACAGACGCGGGCACGGAGTTGCCCGGCGCGTTACTGCACGATTGGTGCGGCACGGCGTTTATTGCCGGCGGTAAAGCCGCGGACTTCGAGCGGCTCATGCCGGACTTCAATGCCTACCCCAAGGTTTATTCGCCGCAAGTACTCACAGCGCGCATTCTCGAACACGACGGCGATCACTTTCAGACCACGATGCGAGTGCAGCAGAAGCACGTGCTGACCGTGGTGATGGATACGACGTACGACATCACGTTTGAAAGACTGGATGCCCAGCGCGGATCGAGCATGACCCGCAGCACGCAGATTGAGGAGATCGATTCGCCGGGAACAACGCACGAGCGCGCGTTGGGTCCGGGCGAGGAGCACGGATTTCTATGGCGGATGAATACCTACTGGAGCTACGAAGAACGGGACGGCGGACTGTACATCCAGATCGAGTCGGTTTCGCTTTCGCGTTCCATTCCGATCGGGCTGGGATGGGCGATCGGGCCATTCATTGAGAGCGTGCCGCGGGATTCACTGGCGTTCACGCTGCGCGCGACGAGCGACGCGTTGCGGAAACAGCATTAAGAGCGGCGCGACTTGAAAGGAGACGAAGATGGGTACGCAGGCAATTGCAAATGGAAATCAAGCGACGTTCCGGAACGCACAGCGCGTGAACCAGGCGTTGACGGCGCGCATGGAGAAGCGAGCGCTCACATGGATGGCGGAACGGGCTCCGAAGTGGGTGAGTTCGGACCAGCTGACGCTGCTGGGGCTGGGCGCGCAGATCGCAGCGGGCATTTGCTATGCACTGACGCGCTGGGACCGGCGGGCTTTGTTGCTGGTGATCGTGTGCCTGGCGCTGAACTGGCTGGGCGACAGCCTGGACGGAACGCTGGCGCGCGTGCGCCGGCAGGAACGGCCGCGTTACGGGTTCTACGTGGATCATATCGTCGACATTCTAGGCTCTGTGGCTCTGATGTGCGGCTTGGGCGCGTCCGGGCTGCTGCACTGGGCGACGGCGATGGCCATGCTGATCGCGTTTCTTGTGCTCTCGAGCGAAAGCTATCTCGCCACGTACACCTTATCTTGCTTCCAGCTTTCGCAGGGGATCTTCGGGCCTACGGAGATTCGCATTCTGCTCGCGCTCGGTAACCTGGCGGCGCTGCGCAGCCCATACTCGACGGTGCTCGGGCATCGACTTCTCCTATTTGATCTGGGAGGAACGATTGCGGCCGTCGTCATGGCGGCGATGGCGATTGGCGTCGCGGTACGGCACACCGCACAACTCTACCGGCAAGAACCCCTGAAATCGGAGCCACTCAAATGAACGTCATGGTGCGTTGGGGCAAATTCAATCTGGTGGGCGTGGTGGGCATGGCCGTGCAGCTTGGTACGCTGGCGCTCATCAACCGCCTTGCGCCGGGACATTACATGCTGGCAACGGCCGCAGCCCTCGAGATCACACTGCTGCACAACTTTGTGTGGCACCTGCATTACACGTGGCGCGATCGCCGCTGCCGCAGCGCGCTCCGCAGCCAATTGATCCGGTTCCATCTGTCGAACGGGCTGGTTTCGATGGTGGGAAACCTGGCGCTGATGCCGGTGCTGGTGGAGGGCGCGCGAATTCCCGTGGTGGTGGCGAATGCCATCGCGATTCTATGCTGCTCGATTGTGAACTTCTGTCTGGGACACAACTGGGCGTTCGCGCCAACCCTCAAAACCCTTAGTGCGGCCGGTTCTCCGATGCAACACCGATGACCGCGTCGAAGGCGAAGGACCGCGGGAAGCTGGCGCCGGCCAACGCGCTCATCCGTGGCGGATGAAGGTGCCGTTCTGAAGCTCGGTCATGGCCTGGCGCAGCTCGGCCTGAGAGTTCATCACGATCGGGCCGTACCACGCCACCGGCTCCTCAAGCGGCTTGCCCGAGACGAGCAGGAAACGAATGCCTTCCGGGCCGGCCTGGACCACGATTTCGTCGCCGCGGTCGAAGAGCACGAGCGAATGGTTTTTCGCGTCGTACACGGGCGTGGCGTTGGGGTCGATGGCGGACTCGGTGAGCACGGCCTGCGGCGCGGAAGCATCGCGGAAGGTTCCCGATCCCGCGAAGACGTAGGCGAAGGCGTTGCGCGTGGTTTCGACTTTGATGACCTTGCGCTTGAACGGCGGCACAGAAATGTCAACGTAACGCGGGTCAGCGGCGACACCCTCGACCGGCCCGGTTTTGCCCCAGAATTCGCCGCAGATAATGCGCGCCTTCGTCCCGTCATCCTCAGTGACCTCGGGGATGGCGCTGGCAGGAATGTCCTGGTAGCGCGGGTTAGTCATTTTTAATTGTGAGGGCAGGTTGGCCCACAATTGGAAGCCGTGCATGCGGCCGTGCTCATCGCCTTTGGGCATCTCCTGGTGCAGGATGCCGCTGCCGGCGGTCATCCACTGCACATCGCCCGCGGTCATGCGGCCCTTGTTGCCGAGCGAATCACCGTGCGCGACCTCACCGGCCAGGACGTAGGTGATGGTCTCGATGCCACGATGCGGGTGCCAGGGGAAGCCGGCCAGATAATCAGCGGGATTCTCGTTGCGAAAGTCGTCGAGGAGCAGGAACGGGTCGAATTCCTGGGTCTTGCCAAAGCCAAAGGCGCGCTGCAGTTTCACGCCGGCTCCCTCGATGGTGGGTTTGGTCTGGTAGATCTCTTTTACAGCTCTGAGTGACATGGTGGACCTCCAACGGCAGAATCAGGGGGACGCGGCTGCTTCGAGCATGGCAGCTCCGGGCCGGGAAAGCCCGAAACGCGCTGCGCGGCCGAATCCGATTTTGCCGTACAGATGTTGGATGCGCGAGCGAGATATTCGTTGCAACAGGTATCTGGCCGGGTGTAGCGGGCTGGATTCTCTTGGGTTTATCCACTTGATCCACACTCAGTGTGCCTGCCAAGTGCCTGATTGGGTCTTATCCTCAAGATAGGCGTCCGTGTGCGACTTCGCCCAAAACGTCAAGCAACAGGCCGACATCGTGAAGGTGATCGAGGGCTACATCCGGCTGCGCAAGGCGGGAGCGCAAAACTACTCGGGGTTGTGCCCGTTCCACAAGGAGAAGACGCCCTCGTTCAGCGTGCACGCGGTGCGGCAGTTCTACCACTGTTTCGGCTGCGGCGCTTCGGGCGACGTGTTTTCGTTCGTGAGCAAGATCGAGAACGTGGGTTTTCCTGAGGCAGTGCGGATTGTGGCGCAAAAGTGCGGCATTCCGTTGCCCAAGCGGGAGTTCTCTTCGCCTGAGGAGGCGGCCGGTGCGCGGCAGCGTACGAAACTGCTGGAGCTGCACGAGACCGCTGCCACGTGGTTTGAGGAGCAGATGCGCGGGCCGGAAGGGGCGCTGGCGCGCGAGTACCTTGCTGGTCGCGGGCTTTCGGATGAGGGGATCAAAAAATTCAGGATCGGCTATGCGCCCGACAGCTTCAATGCCCTGCGCGACCGGCTGAGCGGCATGGCGGACGAAGCGACTCTCCGTGCAAGCGGCCTCTTCAGCTCGAAGGAGCAGGAGGACGGCGGCCACGGCCGCATCTACGACCGGTTCCGCAAGCGCGTCGTGTTTCCCATCTGCAATGAGGGCGGGAGGGTGATTGCGTTTACGGCGCGGACGCTGGGCGCCGCGGCGGAGGGCGAAAAGGCCGGCCCGAAGTACATCAATTCGCCGGAGACGCCGCTCTACTCCAAAGGGCAAGTCCTGTTCAACCTGGACAAGGCGAAGACGGCGATCCGGACCGTGGGCTTTGCGCTGCTGGTCGAGGGGCAGATGGACTGCATCAGCGTCTTTCTGCGCGGAATCCAGAACGTGATCGCGACCAGCGGGACGGCTTTCACCGAGCAGCAGGTGGCGATTCTGAAGCGGCATACGTCGAATGTGATCGTCAACTTCGATCCCGACGCAGCCGGAGCGAACGCGGCCGAAAAGTCTATCGCCTTGCTGACCGAAGAAGGTTTTGCCATCAAGCTGGTCACGCTGGAAGGCGGATTGGACCCGGACCGATTCATCCGCGAGCGAGGTGTGGAGGCCTATAAGGAGGCAATTCGGGGGGCGCGGCGGCAATCTGATTATCTGATCGAGCGGGCAAGGATGCAATTCCCTGGCGCCAGCGCGGAGCAGAAGGTGAAGGCAATGAATTTTCTGTTGCCGCACATCCGGCGCATTCCGGAAAAGCTGGCTCGGGACCAGTTTGCCGGAGACGCAGCACAAAAACTGGGCATCGACTCGGCAGTGCTGCGCGAGGAGCTGCGCCAGGCGGCGCTCAAGCGGCGGGAGCGGGTGGAGGCGCGGCCCGCGGCGCTGACCGAAGTGGATCTCGTCCTACTGCGCGCTCTCGCTAACACGGACATCGAAGGAGCAAACGAACGCTATCTTGCAGCCAAGGCGATTCTGGAGCAGCCCGCCTGGTTTGAACATCTTGCCTCGTTTCCAGCCCTGCAGGTTTTGGCAGTGCGCGAAGCCAGGGACCCGATGGACGTGGTTGACGATCCAGGTCAAAAAGCACTACTGGCGGGGGCGCTGTTTCGCGAGACGCGAATGACGGTGGGGGGAGCTCTACAAGAGGTACAGGAACGCTCGATCGAGAACCGGCAGCGCGAGCTGCGCGCGCAGATTGATGAGGCCGCACGGCGCGGCGATTACGCGGAGCTGGCGGTGCTGACCCAGCAAAAGCTGGAGCTGGACCGGGCGCTACGCGGACTGCACCGCCGAGATGGCGATTCGGTATAGTCCCGGCCATGCTCACTGAACGCGAAGCCATCGCCGCGCACATTGCAGAAGGGTTTGCGCAAGCTGAGCGGGGTGAACTGATCGACGCCGAGAAGACGGTCCGCATTTTGCGCGAGCGCCGGGCGAAGCGAGACGCAAAGCGGCTGCCCGAGGAACCTGAAACACGAGAGCGGACCGAGCGCTGAGGCAGTTGAACACCCACAAGCCGCTGAGACAGTAGGAGTTGGCGAACGGGGCGCGGGCCGGACGATTACGTGGATCTTGCATCGAAAAGGCCATTTCGAGCGTCTAAACAGTAGGAAAAAGGAGCGGATGGCTCTTCAAATCCGCGCCTGCAATGTTCCGCAGTGGGCTCAATGGGGTTGATTCTGCCGCCGAATTTGTGCTGGCGGAGGCAAGTTCGATTGTGGTAATCTATTGATCTCAGTGAGGATGCGCGCCCCTTTTGCCCCACACATGAGCTTCGGCTCGCGGGCGACCCAGGCCAAACCTGAAGCGCTGCCATCCTGTTCCGAGTCAAGCTACGGCCGCTCAGGCGGAAATGCGGATGTGTCCGCGCGCGAGGATTTCCTCACGGAAATTTTCATCGTTCGTGTGCGGAATCGGGCCCGTCGCCGATAGCCCTGCGGTGCGGACGAGTTACGCGGCATGATACACGGCAGAATCCGCGAGCGGCAACGCGACCAGGTAGCAACCTGACCAGGTTGCTACATGAATTGCAGCGCGCGGGCGCGAACGGGCCGACCTGAGAGTGCTACGGCCTGAGATGAAAACGGGCAGGACGCGGGGATTCCCGCGGTGCCGAAGAGAGCAGGAATCATTTGGCGATTGAAGACAAATTCGAAGAAGAAGTACACGGACTGATCGAGACCGGCAAGGAAAAAGGCTATCTCACTTACGGCGAAGTGAACGACGCGCTGCCGGATGAGATTGGCTCTGCCGACGATCTGGACGATCTGATGACTACCATCAGCGGTCAGGGCATCGACCTGCTGGACGCTCCCAAGTTTCCCGGCGACAAGGAATTCGAGCTGGAGGAAGGCGAGGACGTCGAGCTGGATCTGACGCCGGGCACGCTGGAGAAGACCAACGACCCGGTGCGCATGTACCTGCGCGAGATGGGCACGGTGCCGCTGCTCACGCGGGAAGGCGAAGTAGAGATAGCCAAGCGCATCGAGCGCGGGCAGATGCGCGTGCTGAAGGCGATTTCGCGCTCGCCGATTGTCATTCGAGAAATCGCGGCGCTGGGCGAGGACCTGAAGCGCGGCGTGCGCAACATAAAAGAGGTGGTGATCTTCGACGAGGAGGAGCTGACCGAAGAGGTGGTGCAGACGCGCGTGAAAGCCACGGTGGCGCGCACCGACGCTCTGGTAAAGCACCAGAAGAAGATTGCGCAGCTTGAAGAGAAGCAGGCCGCCATTTCACCGGGCAACAAGGCCAAGGTGAAGGAAGCGCGGCGGCTGCGCTGGACGGTCGCGCGCGAGAAGGTGTACGTGTCGCGCATCGTGCGCGAACTGAAGTACACCGCCCCGGAGCGCAAGCGCCTGCTGGACAAGGTCAACAAGACCGTGGACACCATGCGCACGCTGGAGCGGCAGATCCGGTCGCTGGAGCAGAAGTACGAAGCCTCGAAGAGCGAGGATTTGAAGAAGGAATACCGCAGGCAGCAGAAGAACTGCCGCACCGACCTCGAAAAAATTGAGGGCGACGCGGGCGTCTCCATTGTCGAATTGAAGCGCACACAGCGCGAGATGATCCAGGGCGACATGGACGCCGAGCAGGCCAAGCGCGAGCTGATCGAGGCCAATCTTCGACTCGTCGTTTCGATTGCCAAGAAATACACCAACCGCGGCCTGCAGTTTCTGGACCTGATTCAGGAAGGCAACATCGGCCTGATGAAGGCGGTGGACAAGTTCGAGTACCGGCGCGGCTACAAGTTTTCGACCTACGCCACGTGGTGGATCAGGCAGGCGATTACGCGCGCCATCGCCGACCAGGCGCGCACAATTCGTATACCTGTTCACATGATCGAGACCATCAACAAGCTCATCCGCACCAGCCGCCAGTTGGTGCAGGAGCTGGGCCGCGAGCCTTCGAGCGAAGAGATTGCGCGGCGCATGGACATTCCGGTGGCCAAGGTGCG
>JBEKAS010000080.1:0-15839 GCA_050015795.1 Occallatibacter sp.
GCAATGGCGGCTTGCGTCTCACCCCTTTCCCAGAGGCGAATCGCTTCCAGCCGCCGCTTCTCCAAGGCATCGAAATCGCGCCGTACTCCTCGTGGATTCCCCATGCCTATTTAGACGCCGCGGTTTGAAGATAGGTTGCTATATTATGCGAGATTCAATAAGTTAATGCTCCGGGCCACTCGAGGGCGCAATGGAATCGGAAAGCTCCGAACAGCGCGTGACTGAACGGACATCCCGGAAAGCGCACGAAACACCCCGGCTACCAATGCTTTACGGGATCAGGGCGATCGCAATTCTCATGGTGTTCGCCGAACATAGCCTGGGACTTTAGATGGGGTGGGCAGGAGTCGATCTCTTCTTTGTGCTCTCAGGATTGCTAATCACCGGCATCTTGCGACGCGAACGGAGCTCGAATCACGATTGGAGAAATTTCTATCTCAAAAGATCTGCCAGGATTCTGCCACCCGTTGTCCTATTCTTGATCGGGTTTGCGGTTCCTTTTCGTCCTCGGCTTCACTTTCTCTGGCTCACGTATATCTTCTTCGGTGCAAACTTCGCCACGATCTTTTTCTCTAATCTGGGTGGACACATCGGAATCCTTTGGTCACTCGCAATCGAGGAGCATTTTTACCTTCTTTGACCCCTAGCGGTGCGCCGAATCGAGGCGAAATTCCTTGTAATCAGCTTGGCAGTTGTCCTTTTGGCGGAGCCGTTGCTTCGAGGCGCTGTCACTTCATTCACACATTCTTATTGGATAATTTATTACCTCACTCCATTTCGCCTCGACGGACTAGCTGTCCGTGCCCTCAGAATGCGTATCCCATAGCGTGCGGGTTTTGACGAGATTAACTCATCTCGTCGTAGTCGTCGTGGCCGTGGGAATGTGGAAATCAGCTTGATCGATTTCCATATTTCCACCGCCAGTTTCGGTTACCGCTTAACCATCAGGCGGCCTGCGAGCCCGCGTTCTCCCAGCGGCTTTCGAACTCTGCCGGGCTGAGATAGTTCAGGGTTGAGCGCATGCGTTGCCGGTTGTACCAGGGCAGCCACGCAAGTACCGCGTCCTTGGCCTGACGGATGGTTTGGATGCGTTCACCATGCGGTCGCTCCACTTTCAGCGATCCGATCAGCGTCTCTGTTACCGCGTTGTCCCAACAGTTGCCCTTGCGGCTCATCGAAGCCTGAAGGCCGTGCTTTTCCAGCACCTGGCGGAAGTCCTCGCTGGCGTACTGGCTGCCGCGATCGGAGTGGAAGATCCATGCTCCTTTCCGCGGACGGCGTTGAAACAGGCCCATCTCCAGGGCGTCGATGACCAGGCTGCGATGCATGTCCGGACGCATTGATCAGCCCACCACCTTGCGGCTGAACAGGTCGATCACCACGGCCAGGAACAACCAGCCTTCCTCGGTGGCGATATACGTGATGTCACCCGACCACACCTGGTTGGGCGCGGCCGGAGTGAAGTTGCGGTTCAGCAAGTTGGGCGCGATCGGCAGATCGTTCCGGATGTCGGTGGTCACCACCCGGACGCGCCGATTGCCACGAGCACGAATGCCGTGCTGCTGCATCAGCCGCTGCACCCGCTGCTTGCCCACGCGGATGCCGCGCTTCGCCAACTCTCGCCAGATCCGCGGCCAGCCATACGCGCCGCGATGTTCCGCGTACACTGCGCTGATGTGCGCCAGCAGCGCCGCGTCCGTCAAGTGCCGGCCATGCGCCATCTGCCGGCGACGCGCCAGGTGTTGATGAAAGCTCGACACGCTTACCCGCAGCACCCGGCACTGCACACAAATCGGCCAGAGATAGCGATGGCGTTCAACGAAGGCATCCCATGAGTGGGGATGTCAAGGGGAAAAACTCTCCCTTGTTCCCCTTTGAGGGGAAGCTGTTCGCCTTGCGTCCAGCCCTCTGTCGATTGCTCCGAGGGCTGTCGGCTCGCAGTGCCACTTCTTGAGCATGACCAAGCGAGGTGTAAGCTTTGTCTCCATTTAGTTCCATATTGCGATGGTGGTTCGACACCCTCGGTTAGCGAAGTAGCGCAAGCAGAAGTGCTGGCTTCAGAGAAACTGCCAACCATGATCCTATTCGAGACTCGCGGCCTATAGCTTCATTGGGTTGTGCGAGGGGGCATAGAATACGTTGGAGACTTCGGCGCTGAATTGGCAGCACTCGGAATTGCCTAAGCCCTTAGTAGAGGGGTATTGGCGGAATGGTTTAAGGCAACGGTAGGCGCAACAGAGAGTCACAGTCAGGAGGGGCTAATCGTTGATCTCTAAAGGCACTCCGGGGCGGCTGCTTACCTCCCTTGTCTCAACTGTGAGGTTTGTCGGAACAACATCTTCGAGACTTTGAATAGCGCATTATCGACGTGATGCGGGCCTTGCAGCGGGATGAGTTGGCATCGGAGAGGAACGCCCAGGCGCATTTGCCGGGCCACGGAACTGGCGCCTCAGACGCCGAGAGAGGGAACAAGTAATGATCATAGCCATGATGGAAGAGGCCACCGAAGAACAGATAGTTGCAGTGGTCGATGCGATGACGGAGGCAGGGGTAAACGTACATCTGACCACCGGCGCGTCCCAGGTGATTCTTGCCGGCGTGGGACCCACTGCCGAGGTTGATCTGAGGAAGTTCGAACTGCTTCCCGGCGTATTGTATGTTCACCGGATTACAGTCCCCTACAAGCTGGCCGGACGCGCGTTCCGCTCCGAGGGAACGGTAGTCGAGTTTGCCAATGGCGCCACCATCGGCGGTGAAAAGGTGGCGGTGATCGCCGGCCCGTGCGCCATCGAAAATGAGGAACAGATTCATACCATCGCCAAACGCGTAAAAGCCGTCGGTGCAGGATTTCTGCGCGGCGGGGCGTTCAAACCGCGGAGCTCGCCGTACGCCTTTCAGGGGTTGGGGATTCCGGGACTGAAGCTGATGCACGAGGCGGCGCAGGAGAACGGACTGGTGACGGTTACCGAAGTGATGGAGATTGCGCAGATCGAGCCGATGCTGCCGTATACCGGCTGCTTCCAGGTGGGCGCGCGCAACATGCAGAACTTCAACCTGCTGCGCGAGCTGGGCCAGGTGCGCAAGCCAGTGCTGCTGAAGCGCGGCATTGCGGCGACGATCGAGGAGCTGCTGCTGTCGAGCGAGTACATCATGTCGGGCGGCAACTACGAAGTGATCCTGTGCGAGCGCGGCATCCGCACCTACGAAACCGCCACGCGCAACACCATGGACATCGCAGCCATTCCGGTGCTGAAGAAACTCTCGCACCTGCCGGTGGTTGGCGATCCCTCGCACGGCACGGGGCGGCGCGACATGGTTCCGGCGATGGCGAAGGCGGCCGTAGCTGCCGGGGCCGACGCGTTGCTCCTGGAGGTCCACCCCAACGCCGACAAGGCTGTTTCCGACGCGGCGCAGACGCTCTTTCTTGACCAGTTTGAAAAGCTGGTGGGCGAACTGCGCGTTCTCGCCGAGGCCGTCGGCCGCACGCTGTAAGCCGGAATTTCCGTTTTGTCTTTAGGCTGTGGCCCAATATACTCCCATTGCCTCCGCTCGCGATCTTTCTTGCATCCGTTTCCATCCCAAAGCCCTGGGCGTGCCCGGCTGGGCCGCTTGCGCGACCAAAAAACGGAGATTTTTCCCATTTCGAAGCACTTGCTCGAAGACTTCCCCCGTCAACTCCCCTCTGTCGTCCAGATTGGTTTCACCTTTCCGCCGCGTCTACCCGGCTGGTAGCGGCAATGCCTCCATGCGCCGTAGCGTGCTTCCGAACAGGCGTCGCGTCAGATGGCTCTCTGCCAACAGCAGCCAATAGTAGCGGGCATGCTTTACCAGTCGCCCGCCCGTTTTTACCAACTGCTACTGCAAGCTGGTCAACGACCACGTTCCGATTCCCTTCGGCAGCACCAGCCGTCGCCACAGGTTGCCCAAGTTGTATGCGATCACGCTCAGCCACAGCCGAACTTCATTGGACCGGAATCGATGGCAGCTCAGCCGGGTCATCTTCACCGCTTGCTTCCCCTCTTTGATCCACTGCTCGACCGCGCCCCGCTTGTTGTAGAAGCGCACCACCCCGCGGCTCGGCAGCGTCAGATTGGTCACGATGAACCCAATGCACGGGAACAACTCTCCGGCATGATGTTCGACCTTCGCCACCACTCGCCGCGTGTCATCCAACTGGCGGCCCTGTAGAGAAAGCCCTTGTGCCGCACGGTCGGTTTGTGACTGGGACGCCCCACCGGGCGCGGCATCTGGAGGGATTCACTAAGTCGGAAGATGAAATTTTCGCTAACCGGGCTTTTCGCTGAGCGGATTTGGCTACTTAACCTACTCGGCTGCAATCTTCTACGGGGATGGCCACCTTCCCGACAATTTCGAGGCCGAAGCCATCAAGCGCAGGGATGAGCACTGAGATTGTTTCAGCTCAGAGCGTTCTTCACTCTTAAGATGACTTCTTTCCGCTGACCTGAACAGATGCTTCTGCGAAGCGGCGATGAGCACGAAGTCGGGTCCCAGCCTGAATGGAGGTATGAGCGGCGAAGCCAAAGGCTGCTCTTTGACAAGGAGTAACCTGTATGGGAGACTCGGCTGTATCGATGGCTGTCCAGATACACAATTCAGCACTTGGCCGCAACACAAACCTCGATGCCCTCAGGGCCATCGCCATTCTCATGGTGCTTGGCCGTCATGCTGGCATGGCGATCACAATCCTACATGCTTCCAATCCGTTTACACGCTACTTTGAAAGAATCGGGTGGGCCGGTGTCGATCTGTTCTTCGTCATCTCCGGGTACCTGATCTCCGGATTGCTATTTTCGGATTATCAGAAGCAGAGATCGATCGGCTTGTCCCGCTTTTATATCCGCCGCGGATTGAAGATCTGGCCATCGCTTTATGCGCTCATTGCCGCGGGCCTCTTTATTGCTCTCTTGCCGGGACATCACTTTTCAAGCAAACGATTGTGGTCAGAGCTGTTTTTCATGCAGGATTACTTTCCTAGCATCTGGGGCCTGACCTGGTCTCTTGCAGTAGAAGAGCACTTCTATCTCACTTTGCCGCTGTTGCTCATCTTCCTGATACGCAGAAATCCCGAGAAGCCTTTTGTTGCCTTACCGTGGGTGTTTGCTGCAATCGCCGTCTTCTCGCTGGTTTGCCGGTTTGCGGTGGGATGGAGTCAGGACGGAATTATCGATCCATGGAGCTGCCTGTTTCCGACACACCTGCGGATGGATGGGCTCATGTTCGGCGTGCTTCTGCGCTATTTCAAGGAATACCGGCCGACGCTGTTTCAGGGGATGGTTTCGTGGCGGGGCGGATGGGCCGTGATCGCAGCCGCGCTCGTGTTGCTGTCAGTGTTTCCAGTTGAAAATCGCCAGATGCACACTTGGGGATTGACCGCGCTCTATATCGCGGCAGGATTTCTGGTGATAAGGGCCGTTGCGGTAGAGGGGCCAAAACCGGTACGTGTGATGAGCGGCTTGCTTGCCCGGATTGGCATCTACTCGTATTCGATTTATCTTTGGCAGATGCTTTTCGTGTGGTATATACTCCCGCACTTTCACATTGCGTCACATATGGGAACGTACTGGTGCTCTATCGCCGGACCTATCCTTTTTGGCATCGTCATGGCTAAGATCATCGAGGTTCCAGTACTTCACTTCCGGGATCGATTCTTTCCCTCTCTTACACAGCAAAGCCCTGCGCCAAAGCTCGCGGAACCTGCTTTGGAGAGCATTGCGACCAGTTGACGAGTAGAGCTCTCGAAGCTCAGCAAGTAACGCTATGGGGCTGTCCATATTGCAAATTCGGCGTTTCCATAGAGCCGCGTAAGCGGGAACTGCGCCGGAGGCAACCATGTGGCCGGGGAAACGAAATATACACCATGCCCCTTCCACTCCGGAAGAATGCGATCCTGGCTAAATGCCTCGTCGACTTCCGCACGCCGCTGCTGCACGTGTGGGGTGTTCTTTTCATGGCCTTGCCAACTGCGTCCCCAAGTGTATGTGCTCACGAGATAGCTGATGGTCTCATCCTCGCAGACCACCATATCCCCCGATTTCAGGTTGTGGCTGAGCCAGGTCAGGACCCCGCTCTCGCTTCTGGTAAGCGATACCAGGAACTCATTGTGGATAGCATTCTTTACCAGCCACGCGGCATTATCGAGCAGAAAAACACCCATCAGCAATGTCAAAGCGCCCGCGCGAAGCCATGGTCTGGTGAGCTTCAAAAGGTAGTCCAGCATTGCAATCAGCATCGGCGCGCCGATGAAGAAGAGCGCCGTCCAGTCATTACCGCGTGCAAAGTGTATGGGCTGCAAGGGGCGCATGATCAAGTTGTGCTGGGTAAGCGCGAAGACCGCCAGAAACCAGACTCCGAAGAGACGTGTACGGGCTTCGTGAAAACAGCGGAATCGCGAGCTGGCAATCCGCCAGATCGCCAGACAGCCAACGATCATAAGGGCCGCAACGAACACTTTCGGAGGATACAGCCATGCCTTTTGCCATTGCGCCTGCAGCACCCGATGGTCATTGAATCGATTCAGCCACACCATGTAGTAAGTCAGGTGCAAACCCGCGATCAGGATGGCAACAAGCATGAATCTGAGTGTGACCGCACCGCTGCGCAGGACCAGTTCCAGCGCCGAATAGGCGATGAGGACAAGGATCAGCGACAGCCCAGTGAAGGGATGACTAGCGCAAAGGAGTGCTGCCAGAGCGAGGCAGAGAATGAACCGCTTGCGGATGAGGGCCAAAAGACTGAGCAGAAAGACACCGTGATAGTAAGCCTCCGTCGGATAGACGAGGTTTCTACCGAAGTTCAGCATCCACCAGCCCCACGTAGGCTCGAATTCAAAGACCGATAAGAGCGTGCCGTGCCTGGCCAATGCAAGCCCTGCGCCCACCAGGGTAAAGATGCCGCCACCCCAGAAAAAGCAAACCAGCCCTATCTTCTTGGCAGTGGTTTCGGCTCCCACCACTTCGATATAAAATTTGACCGCCACCGTTGCAGCAAAGAGAAGCGCAAGCAAGCCAAAAATGTTGAACGTAACGCCGGGATGGAATCCAAGCTTCTGGATCAAGCCAAGCAAGATGGTTTGGGGCTGGAAATAGATGGAAGGAGTATCGTATGGCGCGTACGGATTACCGTAAGTGAGATGGAAGTGAGGATAAAAATAGGCTCTGCCGTTGGCGACATAGTACGGCAAGTCGTACTCTGTGAAGCCCGTGGGGACCCTGCCCTTGAGCCACGGAACGAGGAGCGCGCCCGCGAGCGGTATCAGCGCCGGAAGCGAAAGCAGAATCACTGCCCAGCGCATCCACCGGGCAGATAGGGGCGGCGCGCTGTGCCGTGCGGGGATATCTATTGCCGGCACGGTTCCTTCCAACTCCACGCCGAAGTCTTGACACTCAAGCCTTGTAGCATATCAATGATTTTAGCCGCATGCTCCCGCAGGCGGCAACGCACAAGCCCACTGGCAGGGCCGACGCATATCAAATACCCAGTGATTTGAGCGGGTAGGGATGGTTCCGAGCGGCTTTGAGTCTTTTTCCCTTGATGCCCACGCCGCGAAGGCGTCGCAATTTTTTGGGAGCACATCCTGCAACATCGTCTTGTCCAGCGTCAGCTCCGCGACGAGCTGCTTCAACCGCAGGTTCTCTTCCTGCAACTGGGCCATCTGGCGGACCTGGTCCACTTCAAGGCCGGCATACTTAGCCTTCCACCGGTAAAACGTCTGGTCGCTGATCCCAGCTTTGCGGATCACCTCCGCTACAGGAACTTCTACCTCAGCTTGCTTTAACTCCCCAATCATCTGCTCAACAGAAAACCGCTTCTTCTTCATCCAAATCCTCCTCCCTCTCGGGTCAGATTCAGTCGAAGACTATCATTCTGCCTGGTTCAGAAATACCAAGGCAAATCATACCGGTGTTGATCTGCGCTAACCTACTTGCACCGTGAAACTGAACAAATAACCCGGCAAACACAACGGGGTCGCCCTCAACGACCTGTTTCTCTGTTAAATCATGTCTTGAGTAACGAATTGGTCTGTGCCGATTGTCAGGTGAAGATGACACGGCTGAGTTGCCACCGATTCCGGTCGAACAAAGTTCGGCGGTGGCTGGGCGTGATCGCCTACAACCTGGACAACCTGTGGCGGCGGCTGGTTCTGCCGAAAGGAATCGGAACGTGGTCATCAACCAGTTTGCAGCAGCGGCTGGTGAAAACCGGCGGCCGGCTGGTAAAGCATGCCCGTTACTACTGGCTACTGCTGGCGGAGAGCTGACCTGCCCCCGAAAACCCAGCCATTGAAAACTGGAGTCCTCTCGTAATCTGAACGGGAGGATTCGGGATGAAGAAGAGTCGGTACACGGAAGAGCAGATCATCGGGATACTGAAGCAGCATGAGGTAGGGGTGAAGACGTCGGATCTTTGCCGAGAGCATGGAATCAGCGACGCCACGTTTTACAACTGGAAGTCGAAGTACGGCGGCATGAATGTGAACGAGACGCAGCGGCTTCGTGAGATGGAAGACGAGAACCGGCGACTGAAGGCGCTGGTCGCCGACCTGAGCCTGGACCGCGAGGCATTGAAAGCGGTGATCCGAAAAAACGGCTGGAGCTTGCCGGCCTGAGAGCCGATATTGCCGTCGTCTTCCCGTTCGCCGTACGCACCTCGTTCTGCCGCAACAATCCTACAATCTGCTCCGGTGTCTGCATCCTGCCTTGTGCCATTCCAGGCTCCTTTCATTTCAGTTTCTCTCACTGCAACTGATAAAAAAGGTGACGAGCACTCCACTCAACCCTGTTAAAATCCCGCTCAATGACTTTACTCAGATTGAATGCTCCGGTTTTTCGCAGAGCCGCCTGGTTAACGCCGGCACGTCTGCGCGACTCCGCTTTTTGCTTGCTGTTTGGGTTGATGATGGTCGTCATCCAATACCGCAGCGGAGCGTTCACGGCGGATCTGGCCCTGGACTCGGACGAACCGGCGCACGCGGTATCCAGTTTGATGGTGCGCGACTACCTTGTGCAGGATTTTCCGCATGATCCCCTCCAGTTCGCGTGGCTTTTCTATGGGCATTATTCCAAGGTTGCAATCGGACATTGGCCTCCTCTTTTTTATCTCGCTGAAGGGATATGGATGCTGGTTGCAGGGCGCAGCCAGGTTGCGCTTCTGCTTTTTGTAGCCCTTTGCGCCGCGGGCCTGATCTCGAGCGTCTATCTCGAGGTGCAGCACAGAAGCTCGACGGTTGCGGCCGTGGTGAGCGTTGCGGTCCTGATGAGCTCGAGGGTTTTCCACACCATGTTGTGTGGAGTGCGTCCCGACATGCTCATGACGCTGCTGGTCTTTTGGGCTGCGGTGCATTGCGGCGAGTACATGCGGTTCGGATCGCGGAGAAGCCGCAATCTCTTCGTAGTGTTTGCTGTGGCAGCCGGACTCACACATGGGCGGGCGGCCGTTCTGATTCTTCTTCCATTTGCTCTTTTGCCGCTGCGTTCCCGGATTGTGAAATGGAAATGGCTGACGGCAGGAGCGCTCGTACTGCTTTCAGTGTTTTTGCCACCGTTGCTTCATCAGGCATCGCACGTATCTTTATCGGCCATGCTGCCTCGCGCATGGGACATCATTCTAAGCAGTGTGTTCCTGCCCGGCTGCCCGTGGACAATTCATGCCCGGGATAGTGTTGCACTTGTTTCAGGCTGGCCTTGTGCAATTCTCGCCTTGATTGGCCTGACACTCACCTTCAGCCGAAATTCTCAGCAACAGTTCTGGGCAGCGATGGCCGGGCAAATCGCCGCCACCCTGGCCTTCTTTATGTTAGTCGCGGTTCCAGTGGAGCCTCGATTCATGTTGATATCGACGCAGGCGATTGCGGTGCTTGCGGGCGGCGGAGTTCATGTGCTGCTCCAGCGCTTCTCCGCCAGCCGTCAAGTGCTTCGTCTGGCGGTGAGCGCCGCAGCGATCGGATGGATGGCCTGGGCCGCAGTTCATGTGGAACCGAAACCGGACCGGGGCTACGGGCAAATGGTTAAGAACGGTCTGCTGAACACCAACGGTGCCGTGTTGATTGCCGCAGACGAAGTGAACGAAGGCGCATTGATCGTCGAGGCATCTCTCTCAGACCCCAATCGGGTTCATACAGTGCTCCGTGCCAGCAAAGTCCTTGCGAACAGCAAATGGATGGGCTACTTCAGGCGCCTGCTCTTCGCTTCGTCGCCTGAGATATTGCACTACCTGGATCATCGGGATGTGTCTCTTATTCTCGTCCAGCCAATTTGCACCTATCCCCAGGTGGCTCAATTGCGAGCGGCTCTGGTGGAGGACCCCGCGGATTGGCATCTGGATTCCGAAACACCCCGGCCGCAAGGAATCGAGATTTATCGCCGGACGCTTGTGGAGGATGCGCCATCGCATTGAGCTGCGAGCGCAGCCGAATGCGACTTAAGGCAACCAGGGTACAGAAGCAAACTTCTTTTGGGCTGCGGCTTCAAGCAAGGCAAAATACGCACGCAGATGCGCTTCCCGGCACCAGGATCGCAAGAACCCGTCATAACCCTTTTGCCCCAATTCGGCCCGCAACAAGGGGGAATGGGCAAGGCTGTCAATCGCCGTCAAGAGTTGATCGCCGGTGGTAAAGACCAACCCACCGCCGCTGTCCTGGATGAGTTCCGGCAGCGCACCCAAGTCTCTCACAATTACCGGAGTTTTTCTGGCGAAAGCTTCAACGCAGGTCAGTCCGAAGGTTTCGTAGGTGACAGAAGGAACCAGACATGCGATCGCGTGGTAGTAGAGCGGGCCAAGCTCCTGCTGCGTCACCGGGCCCAGGAACTTGATGCGAGTATTCCCGGCCGCCATGGCGCGCAATTCCGCTTCATCGCTTCCGGCACCTGCCAGCAGCAAATCATAGTCGGGTACTTTGTTCCACAGGGCAATGAGAATCTGCGGACCTTTAACCTTCTCGAGCCGCCCGACAAACAGGAAATACGGCGCCTCCTGCGGACGCGGCGCGGGGCTCTGCCAGTCAACGTCAACACGATCGACGAAGTTCGGCAAGACATCGAATGGCAAGGGGAAGCCCCGATCGGCGTGCATTTGCGCGGTGAATCGGCTGGGGGCCAGAAACTGATCGACGTTTCCAGCCATCTGCTCAAGAAGTCCTGTGTAGCGCCAGAGTTGCGGCGGTTTCCTGGCCTGAATCGTGCAGCGCAGACACTGCGGGCGATCGCACGGCGCGCGATTGAATTTCCATAGCACGTGCGTCGGGCAGATCAGCCAGTGCTCGTGGGTGGTATACACCTTGACCGTTCGACTCTCCGCAACGTCGATCCCTAGCACGCCGGGGCCAAACAACGAGATGTTATGAAAATGAATCACATCGTAGTTTCGTGACCGCAGCACCTCGCGAATCGGCTTGTATTTGAGCCATGGATAACCCGTCTGTTGGCTAAGCAGCGGCGAAAGGAGCCCAAATCCGCTGCGCAGTTCGTGGCGCACTACATTCGGGTGTTCGGGAAATTGCAAGGGCGGATCTGCAGCGTGCAATAGATGGTAGGAATCCACACAATGAATCACATCGACGTGATGACCGCTCTCCGCCAGGGCATGCGACAGCCGATAGATCTGCATTGCATCGCCGCCAAAGCTGTACGGAGGATAGAACGTGGTGATGTGCAGAAAATTGAGAGGTCTGCTCATTTCGAAGCCACCCGCTGAATCACGTCCATCATCTGGCGGGCGGCCGCTGGCCAGGTAAGGCCGCGTGCAGCAGCCAGCCCGCAGTCGCGCATGTGTGCCCGCAGTTCCTCGCTCAAGAGCACCCGCACCATGGCCTCTTCAATCCCGGCCTCGCCCGGGCCGACATAAATACCGGCCTCGCCGAGAAGCCCTTCAAGCGGGCTTTCCCTGGTGGCTACTACCGGGCAGCCGCACGCTGCGGCCTCCACGGCGGGCAGGCCGAAGCCCTCCATCAGCGACGGAAGCGCCAGAACGCCGGCCATGTTCATCAGAACGACCACGTCCTCGTCGTCCAGGTAGCCGGTGAAAATGACCCGTTCCCTGAGCCCGAGGGCATCGATCCGGGCCTTCAGGGTTCCCACGCAGGTGAGAAACGCATCGCCCGTTGTGTCGCCAACCATCACGAGCAGCAAGTCCGCGAACTCTTTCCGCGCGGCGATCCTGGAAAACGCCGTGATTAATGCCTCCAGATTCTTGTGCGGGCTGAATCCTCCTACATAGAGGGCCATCCGCCGGGATCCATCGATGCCCAGGCGAAGCAAATTGGGACCCGGCACAGGGTGATCAAGCCTGCGAAATACGGGATCGGCAGCTTCTCCAACCACAAACAGGTTGCGCGGATTCACGCGAAAACGTTTGAGAATGCCAGCACGCGAGTATTCCGACACGGTGATCAGCGCGTCGGCCTGCCAATAACCCAGGCGCACTTTGATGTCCCAGAACAGCCGTTCGCGCGCCCCAGGGATCGTGAGCTTGGGATACGTGTCGGCGATGATATCGTGGACCATAATTAATTTGCGGGCGGAGCTGAAGACAGGAACGTAACTGTAGATAGTGGGAAAGAGCACCATTTCGAATTTGCGCGCCGACAATGCGCGGCTCATGCGGCTCATGTCCGCAAGCGTTCGATGGCCGGTAGCAGAAGCTGCGCGAAATGTGGGCACAGCCGCCCGCAGAATCCGCACCTCGCACTCCGGCGGTGTTGGCTCGGCGTCCTCGATCGAATCCAGAAAGAGAGTGTAGCGGTTGTCGCGATCCAGCGCAGCCAGAGCGCGGAGCAAAGCACGGGCGTGCCTTCCATAACCGCGCCGGTTGTGCCAGCAGGTGGCGTCGATGGCAATCCGCATGGCTATGATGCCTCTCGCAAGCCGTGCGCAGGGGCTGCTTGCCCCTGCGCTCCCGGCCGATTCTTGTTCTCGCGGAGAATAGTTTAACCGGCGGTCCGTGACCCGCGGGCAATCGCCTCAGCTGCCTGCGAACCCGCTGAGTTCGCCCGGCCGGTTACATAGCCGACCCATTCACCGCATGACCAGCTCACCGCCAGGGCACAGGTAAGCGGAAATGCCTTGAGGAATGCGTTCATGGTCCGCCGCTTCTGCCATGCCATCCTGGTCATTCGAGCCATCATCAGGGCGGGGAGGGCAGGCGCGAAGACCGCCCAGAAAGCTCTCTGAGAAAGTCGCGCAAGCCGGGCGCGCGTCGCCGCGTAGGAACGGCCCCAGACAAATCGTTCCCGCAGCGCTGAGCCCACGCGGAGCCCCAAGCGATGCTGATGGAGCACCGCGGCCGGCGCCAGGATGATTTGCTGGCCCCTCGAGCGCAATGCAGCCGTGACAGAAGCTTCATGAAAGATCTCCTGCCAGATGGGCCGGATCGATTCCAGGGCAATTCGCTTGTAGGCTACGTTCGCGTCGCTCACAATGGCGGTTTCGCCTTCCGGCAACGGACTCTGGTAACGCAGAAAATCGCAGAAGTAGACCGCCCAGTTCAAGGGCCTGTCAATGCCGTTTTCGATTGCGCCGCCCACTGCAGCTGAAGCTCCGGCGTGCGCTTCGAGTAGCCGTGTGCTCCAGTCCGGGGTTACGATGCCGTGATCTTCAATGAGTGCCACCACCTCGCCGCGCGCCACAGCCAGGCCGCGCGCGCGCAACTCATCGTGGTGCTCCCGGCTTCCACTGCGCCCGGTGTACGTCTTCAGATCCGTGACTTCAACGAAGTTTACGTGCGGATACCGCACCTTCAGAGCAGCGATTCCTTTGACCGCAGGATAAAACGGAACGACGATCTCGATTGAAAATGCGGAAGGCAGCCGGCCCAAAGCGTCCAAACACGGCTCCAGGTGGGCCGTGTCTGGGCTGCCCGTCGTGTCGCTCACGATGGCCACCACAACCGAAAAACGGGGAGTTTCCAATGCGGTCATTTATTCGACCTTCAGAAGCGCATCACCCGGCCCGACCAGGTAGCCCATGAATTCACCGGCCACATAGACGATCAGGACGGGCATCAGCAACGGCAGCGACAGGATGAACTTACCGATGTGGCAATGCTTGTTCCGCACGCGCAGAGCCATGCGCGCCAGCAGCAAGAACGGTAGCAATGGCGAGGCCAGAAGATAGGCGGCCCTGCGCGGAACCGCCAGCCTGCGCGCTCCGGCAAAGGCGCGGCTGAACCAATATCTTTGCTTCAAGTAGTACCGGTAATTGAAAGGCCCGCGATGTCGCACCACCATGGCCGCGGCGGCGTGGAACTTTACGCCATCCGCCCAGAGCCGCGGGTGCAGGCTGGCTTCCCAATAGCCGGCCCCTAACTGGTCCTTGTATTTGAGGAGCACGGCGCGCGAGTAGGCGATATTCGCGCTTCCCAGCTCATGCGCGCCTCCCTCCTGCCAGGGAGGCAGATAGTTATTGTATTCGCAAAAGTACACCACCCAATCGCGCAGTCGGGCATAGCCGTCTGGCGCGACGGGTCCGCCAACCACTCCGAAATCGCCGCCTGCGTGCGCCTTCAAGGCCTGCTCAAGCCAATCGGCCACGGCCACGCAGTGCTCCTCGATGATCGCGACAACTTCGCCACTCGAACTCTCCACTCCGTGGCGTCGCAGATCCGGCACGGTCTCCCGTTCGGCGCTGTGGATTACACGCACCCAAGGGAACTTGTTCGCAATGCGGTCGGCAAATTCAGCGGTGCCGCAAGCCACAACGATCACTTCTGCGCCGCATTTGCCTGCCTGCAGCTCCAGCGAATCCAGGCACTCGTCGATGAACGGCGCGCCAACGATGGACGCGATGACTACGGAGATTGCAGGGTTGTGCGTTTCTGACATTCAGTCCACTTTAGCAGGACGCCGCCAGCGAGTCACGGGTCCGGCCCAAATGCAGGCGATGGCCAAAACTGTGACGGCATAAGTGGCCAGCACCCACTCCCACGTGACGGGCACTCCGGCTTCGCGCAAGCGCAGCATCCAGGGGAGTGCGAATCGCCTGTTCCAAAAAACCTGTACAGCCAGCCGGACATCGTTTTCATGCGCGCCGGAGAGGACGAGGCTCCACGTCAGCGAGGCTATCGCAATTCCCCACTGGAAGATTCGCGATAACGGGCGCGGAAAAAGCTGCGCTCCCTGGATGGCAACGAGAGCCAAAACCGGGACGATCGGAACCAGGTATCGGAAACCGGTCGAAGGTTGCAGCCAGGAATACTGGTTCGCGGCGCAGAACAACACAAGCAACAAGCAATAAATGAGAATGACAACCATTTCGCGGGAGGGAAGGCGGCGGCGTGCGCGCGTCACAAAAGGCGCCAGACCCGCCAGCAAGAGCGCCGGACAGTATGGAAACAGTCCGAAACGCGGATCGAAGAAATTCGCCCAGAGCAGCGCGGGCGAAGGCCAGCCAAATCCGCGATAGCCGATCGCCGTCACCGCCTTCGGCGTCATGTAGTGCTGAGATGGCAGGTAAAGCGAACCAAACGCCCACTGCTGGTAGATCAACAATCCCGCGATACCCGGCGCCATTCCTGCCAGGTACGCGATTGCGCACCTCCATCGTCTTCGGGAGTCTCTGCTGGAGCGCATCCACACATAGAGCGCGGTAACCCCTGCGATCACCACTCCGCTGTAGTCGCACAGCACGGCATACCCGGACAGTAATCCTGCAAAACTGGCGCGCGCCGGGCTGAGAGGCTTGTCCTCCGGGTCCCACAAGAGCAGAAGCGCAATGAACCCGGCGTCGCCGGCCAGGAGGTTGTGGTTCAAATGACCGGTTCGGAAAAGCAGCGGCGTGCCCAGGCCACATAAGAGGGACACGGCGGCGGCTTGCGCTGCGGAGAGTCCC
>JBEKAS010000081.1:0-15706 GCA_050015795.1 Occallatibacter sp.
ACCGGTGATGTTGTTGCCGCCATCCAGATAAAAGCCGACGGTTCCGTTGCCGGCGTCGAGCCCGCCGTTGATCTGGACTGCAGTGGACGCAATTCCAACGGTCATATTGGGCGAGCCGGTGGGGTTCGTGGAGGAGCCTTGGTTATTGGCCATCACGCCCGGCGTGATGGAAATTTCGGTGTAGATATTGCGATTGACCAGGGGGAGCGCGACGATCTCGTCCGCCTCAATCGTCCTGCCTATTACCGCGTCCGACGTATTGATCAGCGGGGGAGCCTCAGTGACCGTGACGGTCTGAGTCGCCGCACCCACGACCAGTGCGATATTAACCGTCAGCTCCTGGTCCACGTCGAGGGCGACATTCTGTTGCACAAAGCGTTCAAAGCTGGGGGCCTTCGCCTCGACGGTGTACCTGCCCACGGGCAGATAATCGATGCGGTATTCGCCGTAGCCGTTTGCCGGCGCCGACCGGGAGAATCCGGTATCCACGTTGGTTGCCGTCACGGTGGCCGTGGTGACTGCCGCGCCTTGTGGATCCTTCACCGTACCTAAGATGCTTCCGGTAATCTGCTGTCCAAACGCGGCGATGCTGCCCGTGATGATGAAGACGAGCGCCGCGACGATTCGGACGCTCGCGCATAGCCGCGAGTATCTTGCCAAATTGCGTGTGTTCATTTTTGAAGCCTCCAGATTGTTTGTGTTTTCTGAATCATTCGCCGACCATCGCCCCGATTCGCATTCCATGCTCCATGCAAATCCATTGAGTGCGATTCTGAGCACTGCGCTTTTCGGTCGTTGACAGGAAACATAGCAACGTCTTTTCGACTTTGTCATGTAAATCAGAAGTGAAAAATGGGAGGGTTCAACGTTAAAACCGACTGCATCCTGAAAATACTGAAAACAAGGGTACTGCGACGGTTTATAGGCAGATCTTATGCGCTGTTAACATTGTTAAAGTTCCGACAAATGCATTGTTGCAAGAGGGTTAGCGAATCCAATGGAGCCCCGGCAGCCACCGTCGATCTCGGGTTGATGGCGCGGCTGAGCCCAATGGACGTTCCTCGCCGGGGGTATGGGAAGGGGCAATTGCAGGCGCCCGAGAGGAGGGTTGAAGGAGCGAGGAAGGAACTGAGCTGCCTGACGACTTCGTGCATTCAGTTACGCGAAGAATGCCGCCAGCGCTCCGATAGATTCTCAACTACGAACGAGACAAAGTCTGCACGGCTCGGCAATCTCGTTCGTCAGACTGCGGAGAGGGCCGTCAACTGAGTGAATGACCCTACCAGTTTCGGGTCTTCGCTCTGTCAGTGCGAGGTTCAGCAACAACTTCGATGGCGTTGATCTCCGGGTAGTTGACCACGGGCATGAACGAGAGCACGATCCTACCTTGCGCAGTGGGCTGAATATTGTCGAACGTCTTTACGACCGGGTTGGTCCCGCCCTCCGCCATGATGTCGAAGTTCTTCAAAATCAGGCTCCCGTTGCAAGACACATCGAATATCCGGCTTCCCGGCCCCCCGCTCACCAAATCTTTCTTGCCGAACCATGGTTCAGAAAAAAACAACGTGACACGATACTTCCCTGGTGAAACGACGGGGATGTCATAGCGAAAGCTCCCAACTCGATCATAGGTATATATACTGCGATGCGAGGTCTCTGCTGAGTTGGGAACTTGACCTCTGCGACCTCCAACGTAGTATCGATCGGAGATCCAAAGCTGATTGGCGGAATCTCTGATTGAATTGGGACTTGCAGCGATTCGAACCGGCAGCAGATTCTCGGAATCCGCAGGCAGAATCTCGACCGCGTTCAGCAAAGAGACTTCGCTGGTGTAATCCAGATGGATCATGCCATCGTTCTCGGGATGAATTCCTGTTTGAACGAAGGACGTCGCAATGCCATCTCCACCTGCATTGTCGACTACATCGAAGTGGATATCAGTCCCCGCATTGATGGAGAGGAGAGCGACCCTGGTCGCAGGTTGGAGATCCGAGGTCTCCGCAAAGTGGAAGTGAACCTCGTACTCGCCCGGTTTGATGGGGAAGGTGCAGCGGGCGATTCCACGAATACCGCCCAAATAGAGGTATGGATCCTCAGTTCCGACGATTTTCTGGTTGGCCACTGTGACGCTTTCGCCACCAGAGCAGTAATTGCCCGGCGTCCAGGTATATCCGGAGTGATCGACATACGCCTTGCGGCCGGTCCCCATCAGCGCACGGATGGTGTTGTTCGGTAGCGGCAGAGGTGCCGCTTGCCGGTCCGGGGGCGGGGACGAGGCCACGACCGCCTTGGCTGTTTTCCGGTGCGCGAAGATGAAGAGGCCGCACCACAGAGAGACCGCCGCAACGACGGCGGCGGCTACAAGCCATTGTGAGAGTCGCTTTGGCAGAAGCTTGGCGGCAGCCAAATGGGCGTAACGAAGAGTCTGTTTCGACCAGGAAGAAGCCGACTCTGGTGTGTCACGCACGTCCAGTGTGCGGTCCGCTCCCGTATGGACGAACGACGGCACATAATGGCCAAGCGGAATCAGAATATGGACCGGCCGATTAACTCCTTCAGTCTGGTAGATCTCCTGCAGGCGCTTGCGAAGGGAATGGGCAGTTACGCGGACGATGGTGTCGGTCTGCGGGTCGAAATTGTCGCGCCTCCCCAGCGCTTCGGTGGCCAGCATGTATTCCGTGACCTGATCATCCTGATTCTGGAAGTGCTTCTCGCAGACAAAAGTGAGCAGCCGGGCAAGGTTGCCGGATCGGCCCAGTGCCCCAGAGGTCAGCAGCCAGTCCAACTCTTCCTTTTCGGCTTGAAACCCGTCCGGGGCCACCTGCGTCTGCACGCTAAATCTCCGATTTGAACAATACTTCCATTTTGCCTATCCGGCTATGACGCAATATACCACCGGTTAGCTCCCCTCGCGGCTCCTCTTGCGACCGTTTTCCGGGATCGCGGCGCTGCTCCGGGTGGGTCACCGGCGATCCGGAAGTAACCATCAACTGACGGTGAAAGACCATAGCGCTCAGTGCGCCCGTCTGCCGTTTTTCGCAGTTCCAGGAGCGATGGAATGCGAAGCCCATTTGTCAGGAATTCCGTGTACTTGTAGCGTACTCAAGAATCGCGTTTCCTGCGTTTTGGTAGTTTTGAGCGTCTAACATTTTCAATAACCTGTCTAGCATCAATACGAACCGGCAATCCGACCCCCTCCCGCCATCAGATAAAGTGCCCCCGCCGTAGTTGAAGGATTTCGAATTCCATACCAGAACCTCGAGAACCCGGTTCGCGGCGATGTTGCGGAATATCGCGTTGTTGCCGCTTCCTCTAAACTGATCGGCTGACGGCGCCGAGCAGAATCTCAACGAACAGAAGAGAGAGGAGGGATAAGTGTCGGAGAAAACGACTTGGAGGGTTCTTGATGAGGCGGACGAGGCGAAAATCGCAGCAAATTGGCAGGCTCTTTCACCGCAAAAGCTGGCATTTACGGCGCCATCGTTCTTTTGGCCCTGCAATCTGTCTCAGGAGCGATACAATTTCTTGGAATCGGTGTCCAAAAAGGAGATTCCGGTCTCGAAACCCTAAAGGAACCATGGCTAAGACCCACTCGAGTGCCGCTCCACTTTCGCTTACAGGTTTTGTCTGGAAAAATCTAAGGCGCCGGCCGCTGAGGACGGCGCTGACGCTTTGCGGAATTGGGATTGCAATTGGCGCATTCGTTGGTCTCGTCGGTTTTTCGAGTGCATTTGAAAACGAATGGCTTCGAATCTACACGAGTAGTGGTACCGACATCTCAGTGATTCAACGAACCTTTTTGAATACCTCGTTGGATGAGTCTGCTGTTGTAACTTTGAGGTCGTTGCCGTTGGTGGCGCAGGCGACGCCGGTGATATTCAACCTCATGGACCTGACGACTGATGTGAATGCCTTGGTATACGGCTGGACAGCTGACACCTATGAGTTTGACGCATTGCAGATTCTCTCCGGACGCCGCTTTCAGGACGGCAAGCACGAAGTGATGCTCGGCGATCTGCTGGCCGAGGATATCAAGAAAAAAGTGGGCGACACGCTGGAGATTCAAGGCTCGCCGTTCACGGTCTGCGCCATCTACCATGGCGGGTCTGGATTGCAGGCGGGCGCAGTGATTATGCCGCTGGATCAGTTGCAGGAACTGAGCAGCCTGCAGGGCAAGGTTTCGGTTTTTGACGTTCGGCTGCGCCCCGCGCCAGAGGGGGAATCCCAGGAGCATTATCTAAAGCGTGCACAGGCGCAGATCGAAGCAGCGTTACCAGGACTGCACGCGGTTCCGGCAGCCGAGCGCGCCCATAATAATCAATTTGTTCAATTGGCCCACGCTTCTGCCTGGGGTACTTCTTCCATCGCCCTGCTGATCGGCATCTTTGGAATCGCCAACACCATGGCCATGTCGGTTTACGAACGCACGCAAGAACTCGGAATTTTGCGGGCGCTGGGTTGGAAACGAGGGCAGGTGTTGATTCTCATCCAGCTTGAAGCGGCTACTCTCGGACTGGGCGGCGGTTTCCTGGGAATCGCCTTCGGATGCTGCGCCCTGCACCTGCTGGCGTCCCTGCCCCAAACTGCAAGTCTGGTTTCGGCGTCCCCCCCTGTGCCGCTTCTGGCCGAGGCGCTTGGCATCGCCGTTCTGGCGGGGCTGATCGCGGGGGCTCTGCCCGCTTGGCGTGCTTCGCAACTCTCTCCGGTGGAGGCGCTGCGGCATGACTAGCTCCACACTCGTATACCTTTTATCGATCCCCTGTTTGATAGCGGCTCTCGTCGCAGCAGGCTTTCTCTACCAAATGCTGGGCGCACATTATGACATGCGGCGGTACGCAGCAGGGGGGAGATGGATCGACATCGGATCCGGGCAAAGGCTTTACCTGCTCGAAAAGGGATCGGGCAAAGCTACAGTTTTGTTTGAAGCGGGGATAGCAGCCACCAATCTGAACTGGTTTCACATCCAGGAGACGGTTTCGCAGTTTGCCGCCACGGCATCTTATGATCGCAGCGGCCTCGGGTGGAGCAGTCCATCCCGAACCGCACGCACGCCCAGCAACCTTGCGGCAGAATTGCACGAATTGCTGTGGGGAGCTGGCCTCAAGCCGCCCTTCATCCTGGTGGGCCACTCCTTCGGCGGGCTCGTGATGCGCCGGTTTGCGCTTTTGTACCCGGAAGAGGTGGAAAGCATCGTGCTGGTGGACCCCATGCGCTGCGAGGAGTGGCCGCCCATGGACCCGGCAAAACAGGCGACCCTCGACCGTGGCTGCAGGCTCTCGGGTTTTGCCATTACCATTGCTCAACTGGGATTGGCCCGCCTTGCTGTGACATCGCTCCTGTGCCGTTCAGGGCGAATTGCGGATCAGTTGGCTGGCGCTGCCGGCGAGGGGGGCTTGCATGTGCTGGGGCGGATCAAAGGCGAGGTGGGCAAGATGCCACGCGAGGTATGGCCGATCGTAGCCGCTCACTGGTCGCGGCCTAGCTACTACGCCGGCATGCGCAGCCATGTCGCGGCAGTGCCGGACACGGTGCGCGAAATGCGGGACGCGGAGCCCATTCGCGGGATTCCCGTTTTGCTGCTGACGCCGGGCAAATCGTTGCCGCTTTCCGATGATCGCCTGCAGAAAATTGGTGACACGGTGACACAGGTGATCGCATCTGCCAGCGCGCATTGGATTCATTTGGACGAGCCGGAACTGGTGATTCAGTCGATCCGGGAGATGGTATTCGCTGCGACGGGTGTAACGGCTGTTGCGGCTCCTCCTGCGGAGGAGGCGGTCACCATAGCCTGAGCGGGTGCTCGCATCCGTCCATCTTGCCTGAGAGCCCACCTAAATTGAACGGAGTTTCAACACTTGCTCGACGAGATCTGCGGCGAGGCCAGGTCCGTCCATTTGCTGGATGGCTCTCTGCAAAACCCGGGCCGCCTCACGGTAGCTGGCGTCTTGAAGCACCAGCATGACTGCTTTACGAAGCCTGGCCGCGCTCAGTCTGTGCAGTGGAACCACCACGCCGGCTCCGCGGGCCTTGACCCGCGCCGCCACTCCGGGTTGGTCGTGGACGTGGGGCACGGCCACCAGCGGCAAACCCTCCGAAAGCGACTCAAGGACCGTGTTGAGGCCGGCATGCGTGATCACCAGCGCGGCCCGCTTCAGAATCTCCAGTTGGGGAGCATAGCTCACTACCAGGGGGTCTCCGGCCAGCTTCCCCAACCTTGCCGGATCGAGTCCGCCACCCAGTGAAATCACTAATTGCGCGTCGAGTCCGGCACAGGCCTTCGCGATGGTTCTGAAGGTGGTTTCCGAACTGATCTGAAGAGTGCCCATCGATGCGTAAATAAGCGGGCGACCATCGAGGCGATCCCAGGGGAACTCGACCGCCGGGCGCTGCCCGGAATGCACGAACGGCCCGGTATAGTGAAGCCCCGCTGGCTTCTCGCCCGCGATGTCGAACTCCAGTGCTTCAGGCAACTGGGTAATTCGCGCCAGCCGCGAAAGCGATTCATCGGGACGCCTGAAGGGCTTCAGTCCCCATGCTTTGCGCTGCTGGTTTACATCTTTGAAGATTGGGGCTCCTATCTTCAACAGCAAAGAGATTGCCAGGCGGTTCCGCAAACGGCTGAGCCGATCCTGTCCCGCGCCCCAACCGAACCAGAAGGGCGGAAACCTGTCATCCTGTAGCAGGGGAGGAATCAAGGCGATGGAGATCCACGGCAGTCCCAAATAGTCTGCCACGTTTCCAGCAGAATCCGACTCGCCGACCAGAAGTGCTTCAACGTTGGCCATCCTTACCGCTTCCGGCCCGTCGCGCCGCACCATCCGCCCAGTATTCCTCACTCGCTCCAACGTGAATCGAAGGGCAGCGAATCCCTTTAACTCGGCCAGGCGCTCATCCTGCTTTTGCAGGGTGCCAGGCGGATAGTCTTCAATGCCAATCCTGTGAAACTCAATTCCTGCTGCACGTACGCGCTCCTCGGTATCCGCAATCCCGAAGATCACTACTTCATGGCCTCGTTGTTGCAAAGAACGCGCCAGCGCAGTCATTGGATTCAGATGACCGGTTCCCGGAAAACAGAATGCTCCCAATCTCGCCATGGTTCTCTTCAATTTATTGAATTCAACTGCAAGTGGATATGCCGCCTTCGCGGCTATCCAGGTTCCGTCCTGGAAGCTGATTGCAAATTTGCGAGACGCCGTAAGCAATCATACTGCGATTACGGTTAGATCATCTCAACAACTGACTCCCATGCAATCCAGGAACCACGGTTTTGTATCAGGGCACGGCTTCAAAGCCGGGGTCCCCACGGACAGGCCTTCGTCCGTGGGGTGGAAAGCCTGTCCAGAGCGCAGTCGAAGGTTGCCGAAAAAGACCAATAAAAGATAAGGCCAATTCATTCATCGAGATTTAGCAGGCTGGTAGTCGCACGTGATCGGTACTCTGAAACGCCGATTTGTCCCTTTGAGATTTTCTTGATCGACACGTGATCGCCGATGCGCGCGTCTAGGTTGGATTCGTACCGGAAGGCTGTTGGCATGGCGTGGGTGATGCGGAGACAGCCGCTCGCGACGATAGGTTTGATCGCGACTTCGCCGCGTGCTTGATTTCGCGAAAAATGGGCGGGCGGTTTTGCGGCGCGCGACCCACCCACTTGGTGGGTTCCCCGCTCGCGCCCTGATACAAAAAACAGGGACTAGAAAACAGAAACTGAGGGCCCGTCGTCGATTTATACTCGAATACCAGCGTGACACGTAGCCGACGTGCCTAGGACACCGGAGCATGATGCCGGATTACGACAGTTTTTGGGATGAGTTGCTGACCTATGTCGAGGCGCATAGCGTCATACCCGTTGTCGGCCCGGAAATGGTCATCGTCGAGCATCAGGGACGACTCGAACCCTACTATCGATTGCTGGCGCGCGAGTTGGCGACGCGATTGAAGCTCGACAATCCCGGTGAAGCCGTGACGCTCGACCAGGTGGTGGGAGCTTATCTCGCCAAGCCAGGCAGCAGACGGCAGTCGGTCTATCGCGAGTTGGGCGATATCGCCGGAAAACTCTCCGTTGACATTCCGGAGCCGTTGCTGCAACTCGCGAGCATACGCGACCTGAATCTCTATGTAAGCTTTTCGACCGATAATCTACTCGCTCAGGCGATCAACGCGGCGCGTTTCGGCGGACGCGCGGAAACCCGCGAATTGTCGTTCAATCCCAGCGAAGCCGGCGACCTGCCCGACGGCGCGCGCGATGTGCCGCTGGTTTATTCGCTTTTTGGACGGATATCGGTGCTGCCCAAGTACGTGGTTGCGGAAGAGGACGAACTGGAGTGGGTCACCGCCTTGCAAATTCCCGAAAAGCGTCCGGAGCGGCTCTTCGATGAATTGGGGCGCAATCACTTGCTATTTCTCGGCTGCCGGTTTCCTGACTGGCTGGCGCGTTTCATCCTGCGCACGGCCAAGAACACGAAGCTTTCCGCCGAGCGCGGCTTCTCGGAATATTTAATCGACGCCGACGCGAAATCCGATTCACCTTTGGTTGCTTTCCTCACCAGCTTCAGCCGCGAAACCCAGGTGCTGGCGCTGGACCCGCTCGACTTTGTGGCCGAACTCGCACAGCGCTGGCAGCAACGCCAAGGCAATGACGCCGCGGCCAAGGCGCCGGAACCCGGTCCGATGCCGGAAACCATGCCGCCCGGCAGCCTGTTCATCAGCTATGCCAGCGAGGACCGGCCGGCCGCGCTGCGGCTGGCGGCGGAACTGCAGGCCGCCGGACTGCCGGTTTGGCTTGATCGCCAACAACTCGATTGGGGCAGCGACTACACGGCACGCATCCGGCTCGCGATCCAGCAATGCGCCCTGTTTGTGCCGGTGCTGTCGCGCACCGCAGAACATCGCACCGGATTCTTTCGCAAGGAATGGTCGTGGGCCAGCGAGCGCAACCTGGATTTTACCGGCAGCAGCCTCGCCTTCCTGTGTCCGTTGGTGATCGACGATACTGCCGTGGTGACCAGCAACGAAATTCCGCCGTCCTTCAAGACGGTGCACATCGAACAAGCCCCGGCCGGCAACCTGCAGGCGCACCAGGCAGACGCGATCGTGAAAGCCTTCAACGCCATGCGCGCCCGCCTTCAAGGGTTGCCATGATCGAGCTTCCCATGATCGACGCCGAACGCCCGTGGCCGGGTTTGTTGCCGTTCACCGAAGACGCGCGCATGTACTTCCACGGCCGCGAAGCCGAAACGGATGATTTGTTTCGCTTGATCGAACGTGAACCTCTTACCGTGTTGTTCGGTCAATCCGGGCTGGGAAAATCCTCGCTGCTGAATGCCGGCGTATTTCCGTGCCTGCGCCGCGCCGGTTACCTGCCGGTGTACCTGCGCCTGAGTCTCGAGGCTACAGCGCCCGAGTTGATCGAGCAGGTGTGGCATGCGCTCATCTGCGAATGCGTCGATCACGAGGTGACGGCGACCCCGCCCCAGCCGGACGACAGCTTCTGGCAATACCTGCATCGCCCCGGCACGCGGTTCCTCAATCCTCATGGGCGCCCCGTCGTACCCGTGCTGGCCTTCGATCAGTTTGAAGAGATCTTTACGCTTGGCCGGCAAACCCCGGAGCAAACCGCGCGCACGCGAGTACTCCTGCAACAGTTGGGCGAACTGATCGAAAACCGGCTGCCACCTGCGCTTGAAAGCGAACTCACCGAGCATCCGGAGCGCATGGATCAATTCGATCTGCTGCGCCAAAACGTCAAAATCGTTTTGACGTTTCGCGAGGATTATCTGGCGGAATTCGAAGGCCTGAAGACCCTCATTCGCCCCATCATGCAAAACCGCATGCGCCTGGCGCCCATGCGGGGCGACCGGGCGTCCGAGGCGATCCAGCAGGCGGCGGCCGGCCGATTGAGTGCAGCCGTCGCGGCGCGCATCGTGAAGTTTGTCGGCGGCGCGCCGATGGACGGCGCCGGACCGCTCGCGGAGATTTCGGTTGAGCCCGCGCTGCTTTCGCTGGTCTGTCGCGAGCTCAACGAGCAACGCATTACCCGCCGGCAAACCGAGATCAGCGCCGACCTCCTTCAGGGCGAAAACACACAACAGATCATCGCGCAGTTCTACAGCCAGGGTTTTGCCGGTTTGGACGTCAGGGTGCGCTATTTCGTGGAGGATCGGCTCCTGACCACGGCAGGCTACCGCGACAGTTGCGCTCTGGAGAATGCCCTGACGGAGCCTGGCGTCAGCGAAGAGGCGATTCAGACTCTGGTGGATCGACGCATCCTGCGCCGCGAAGAGCGTGGCGGATTGGTTCGGCTCGAGCTGATCCACGATGTTCTGGCGATCGTGGCCAAGGCCAGCCGCGATGCGCGGCGTGAGGCTGCGGCGCTCGAGGCTGCACAACTGTTGCTGACCACGCAGCGTCGGCGGCAGAGAATCGTTGCCGCGTGGGCCGCGGTTCTGGTGGCGGCGCTGGTGGGGGTTTCCTGGCTGGCGGTGCTTGCATATCGGGGGAAGAAAAAAGCCGACCTCGAAGAAATAAGGGCGGTCGCATCCAGGAACGATGCGGTTGCCGCGAGGCAACAAGCCGATCAACAAGCCCAGCGCGCCATTGAGCAGCAGAAGATTGCTCAGAGCGAGAGTGCCCGGGCGCTCAGCGCGGAACAATTGGCCAAGTCAAAACAGTTGGAATTGGCTGATGCTTTGCAGAAGGCAGACGTGGCGACCGGCAAGGCTACGAGCGAGGCCGCTGAGAAAGAGAAGCAGCGAAGGGACGCCGTCGTCTGGGCGGCAGCCGCAGACGAGCAATTGGACACCGGCGGATCGCAGGATCAACTGCGCGCGTGCGTCGACTCAACAAATCGCCTTGCCGACGATCCGGCGAAGGCATCGCTCGATTACATGGTGGGAGTCTGGCATGTTTACCAGGGAGGCTCATCGACGGAAAGTACTTGGAACCGCGACGGCACCTGCGCCAGCGGCCATATCTACCAATACGGCCAAAAGCTCGACACGAAAGATGAAGTCTGCACCTGGAAATACATGCCGGTCGCCGGGCACGATGATGAATTTGAGGTGGACTGGAACTCCACGAAACTGGGACCCCTATACCCAAAGCAAATGATCTTCAAGATCGATAGCCGTACGCGAATGCGCAACATTAATGTCGGCTACGACGCGGTTCGAATCATTTGTCCGGCACAGGAGCTCACCATCCGCCGCAGTGAGCTCGCGACAATTCAGAATCAGGCCGGCGCGGACACAGGTAACCCGAAGTATCAAGCGGACCTCGCAGGCGGATTCGACAAGCTGGGTGAGGCGCTGGCGGCTCAGGGTGATGCAGCAAATGCTCTTGTGGAGTTTAACAATGAGCTCACGTTATACCAAAATCTCGAATCGCGCGACTCCGGCAATAAGACCTGGCAGGAAAAGGCGGCGCAGGCGTTTGAGCAGGTCGGCAACCAGCAATTCGCTCTGGCTAAGACAGCCGACCAGGCCCACAACGCGACCCAGAGCTTGCAACAAACCGCCGCGTCAATCGCGTCTTATCAGAAGGGCCTGGCGATTCGCGTGCAGTTGGTGCATGCTGCTCCCCAGGACGTTGATGCCCAGTTGAACGCGGCGCACGCGTCCATCCAGCTCGGCTCTGTTCTCTTCTGGAGTCATCACCAGGCGGAGGCGACCAATGCGCTCAAGGAGACCGTCCGGCTGCTCCAGAACATTGTTGATACGCATCATGGCACTCCCCAGATTCGATTGGAACTCGTCTGGGATCTCTATTATCTGAGCCAGATATCGAGCGATGCGGCCGAGGCCAGGGACGTTCTGCACAAAGCGATCGCCATCGCGACGGAACTGGAAAACGCGTCGGATGCTCCCGCGGGAATGCCCGGAGTGATTACATACTTCGAGGACGCGCTCGCTAAGCTGTCCAAGCAGCCCACGCCGTCCAAACCAAACTGATTGGCCGCACCGATCCCCTGGAGCTGCCTTGTGCCCGGCCTTTTCTCGTCTACGCTGCCCCTTCGCGTAGTTCCCGCTTGTCTTCGCGGAGGTTGACTCCCCCTTTTAAAAACCCGCCATCCGCGATACGTAGCCGGGGTGTCACTAAATCGCCGGTGATGGATCCGCTCTGAAAAATCTCCACACGATGCGAGGCGGACACACTGCCAATCACCTGGCCCAGGATTACAATCTCGCGAGCGGTAATCCCAAACTGCCTTTCCTTGCGGGCATGGGCGACGAAGACTCCGTGCTCGCCGATGGTGACACGTTCGTTGGGAATATCGATGTCGCCCTCGACGCGGCCGTCGATAAACAGCGGGCCCGAGCCGCTGATCTTCCCTTTGACGAACTGCCCTTTCCCGATTCTTACCTCTTCAGATGAGTAAGAGCGCAGATCGTCGCAAACTTGCGCCGGCAATTTGCGTTCGGGGGTAGAAATCGATGATGGTTCCTGCGTTGCAGCAGATGAAAGAGAAAGTGTCTGGCTGGCTCTCCACATAAATCCCCTCGTTTTCATGGGCGCAAGGGACTGGAGGCGCAATCCCGCCTCTGGCGACGGTTTCGTTCCCGTGCTTTTCTAAGAGTGCTCCCGACGCGGTTCTTTGTAGCCAGTGACGTGCGTTGCAGCGATCGAGAGATTGCGGGAGCGGGAACCGCGATCGAAGTGCGTACCGATTTGGAACGCCGTAGGACGAGCCCCAGAATTGCTGCGCGTCGCTCCGCCTCAGAAGTCATGGTGATCCGCAGGCGTAGAAGACGAAGGACGATCCAGGCTCGCATTGGCAGGCGGCCCGGGAGAATGGCAGCTTGTCCAACGGACTCGGACGAACTGTGAACGACCTCTTCCCCCATTTGTGTCAGAGCGGTTTGGGAGCAAGTCGCTTAGAATCCAGATATGTGCGGAATAGTCGGATATGTTGGACCCAAGAAAGTCGTTCCCGTCATCATTGAAGGCCTAAGGCGCCTTGAATATCGGGGTTACGATTCGGCGGGCATTGCCGTGGGCAAGCCGGGAAACACAAAACTGGAAGTCTGGCGCGCGCCGGGCAAGCTCGGGAATCTGGAAGAAGTGCTGCGCGAACACCCGCTGGACGGCACTTTCGGCATCGGGCACACGCGCTGGGCCACGCACGGACGGCCCACGGAGGAGAACGCGCATCCCCATCGCGACTGCACGGGGCGCATCGTTGTGGTGCACAACGGCATCGTCGAAAACTACCTGGAGCTGAAGCGGGAGCTGACCGCGCAGGGCCACAAGTTTGTGACCGAGACAGACACCGAGATTATTGCCCACCTGATTGAGCAGGTGCAGAAGGAGGCCGAGGCCGCAGGAAAACCGATCGCGCTCGAAGATGCGGTGCGGCGGGCAGCGAAGCGGCTGACGGGCGCGTTTGCGCTGGGCGTGCTGAGCGCGGCCGAGCCGGACAAGATTGTGGCGGCGCGGCTGGGCCCGCCGGTGGTGATCGGCGTGGGCGAGGGCGAGGCGTTTGTCGCCAGCGATGTGCCGGGGATTCTGCATCACACGCGGAATATTTATTTCCTGGCCGACGGCGACATGGCGATCCTTACGCGCGAAGGCGTGACGCTTACGGATTTTGACGGCCGGCCGGTAAAGCGCGAGCTGACGCGCGTGCAGTGGGACCCGATCCAGGCGGAAAAAGGCGGCTACAAGCACTTCATGCTCAAGGAAATCTGGGAGCAGCCGCGGGCGATTACCGATACCACATTGGGGCGCGTGTCGCTGGACTCCGGCAAGATCTTCCTCGGCGAAATGGAGATCGCGGACGAAGAACTCGCTGACGCCTCCAGCATCAACATCGCCGCGTGCGGCACCAGTTGGCACGCAGCGCTCACCGGCAAATACATGATCGAACGTCTCGCCCGACTGCCCGTCGACGTCGACTACGCGAGCGAGTACCGCTACCGCAATCCCATCCCCGACCGCAATGCTCTTGGGTTGCTCATTACGCAGTCCGGCGAAACTGCCGACACGCTCGCGGCACAGCGCGAGATGAAGACGCTGGGCTCGAAGACCGTGGCCATCTGCAATGTGGTCGGAGCCATGGTGGCGCGCGAGGCGCACGCCGCAATTTACACCCATGCGGGCCCGGAGATCGGCGTGGCGTCGACCAAGGCGTTTACCGCGCAGTTGACGGCGCTGTTTTTGCTGGCTATGAAGCTGGGGCAGTTGCGCGGGAAGCTGGACATGGCCGAGAGTGTGGCGCTGATCGAGGAGTTGGGACGCGTGCCAGCGAAGATCGAAGAAGTACTGCGAGGCCGGTCGGCGCAGTGCGAGACGCTGGCCAAGGATTTCTCGACGGCGCGGGACTTTTTGTACCTGGGGCGCGGCATTCATTTCCCCATCGCGCTCGAGGGCGCGCTCAAGCTCAAGGAGATTTCGTACATCCACGCGGAGGGCTATCCGGCAGGCGAGATGAAGCACGGGCCCAACGCGCTCATCGATGAATCGCTGCCAGTGGTGGTGCTGGCCACGCGCGATGAAGCCGATCCGGCGTCGAAGCTGCGCTATGAGAAGACGCTCTCGAATATTCAGGAAGTGACAGCACGCAGCGGCCGCGTGATCGCGGTGGCGACGGAGGGCGATGAGACGATCGGCAGCCTCGTGGAGCAGGTAATTTATATTCCACCGGCACCGGAACTGCTCTCGCCGCTGATCGAGATTGTTCCGCTGCAGTTGCTGGCGTATTACATCGCTGTCCGCCGCGGCTGCGACGTAGACCAGCCGCGGAACCTGGCCAAGAGCGTAACAGTGGAGTGAGTCGGGCACTTCGCATGAAATAGACGAGGTTGGCGGATTGTCGGCAGGCGGAGGAACGCATGAAGCCGGTTAGCATCATCGCGCAGGCTGTCGGCGCTTGGCTCCAATACGAGTTTGCATGTGATCACTCAAACCTATTCTGCGAAAGCTATTTGGCCGTTCCAATTGCGAGCGCCTTGGGCGCTATCTACAGGAATCAGGTTCGCTCCGAGTACCTTCATCCAGTGCTTGCTCCAACCAAGCAGGGTCCGGGAAGACGACCGGAAGTCGATTTCGCGGTGGTAGCGAATTACCCCGATGTAACATGCGTCCTCGAGTCGAAATGGATAGGGAAAGCTGGCATCTCCGCGGGGGATATTTTGTGGGACCTGCTAAGGCTCGAGCTGATTGCGCATAACACCAAGGCTCCAGCCTTCTTTCTTCTGGCCGGCCAACGAAGAGTTCTGGAAAAGTTCTTCGAGTCAAAGACGTTCTGGGGTGCACAGACTTCGTCTGGCAGGCACCGGCCTCTTCTAAAGCTCCCAGGAAGGAAGGCAGGAAACATTCGCGTCGATACGCCTAATCACGATCGACAATCGATATTCAACAAGCTCTTTAGGGATTATCAGAAGACTTCATTTACCTCTCAGATCACAACATCGAAAGGCGTAGCCTATCCCGAAAGCTGCCCTCTCTATCAATATCAAGCCTACGCCTGGCAGGTTTTATCGCCAGCTGAAGTTCCGCGTTTCATTCCACGGAATAACAGGCATTATCAATTCAAATAAGCATCAGACAAACACAAAAAGCCCTGCCTTTCGGCAGGGCTTTTTGCTGATTTAATGCCGGCGATCACCTAATCTCCCACACGGTCGCCCGTGCAGTACCATCGGCCCAGCGAGGCTTAACTTCCGTGTTCGGGATGGGAACGGGTGATCCCTCGCAGTATGGTCACCGGCAA
>JBEKAS010000082.1:0-15609 GCA_050015795.1 Occallatibacter sp.
TTGAAATAGCTGGGTTGAGAGTGGTGCGATCCCTTTGTGCGGGCGAGGACGCCCGCACGACAGCCGATCTGGAGACCGGCGGTACAAAACGGCTGGCGGTGCGGGGGATGCTACTCGACCAGCGCGTCGGCGATGGCGAGGTGTTCGTCCAGCGCGGCGATGCCGAGGTCGAGCTCTTCCTTGGTGACGATGAGCGGCGGGGCGATGACGAAGTGGCTGACCCAGGCCTGCATCGATACGCCCCCGGCCATCATCTTGGCGGCGATCTGGTCGACTACCAGCGGCTTGCCTTTCACCTTGTCGCGCATGGTGTTGAAGAGCTGCTTGGTCTTGCGATTCTTCACGATCTCGACCGCGAAGAAGAGGCCGAGGCCGCGGACGTCGCCGACGGAGACGTGTTTTTCTTTGAGCTTAAGCAGCTTCTCGCGAACGTAAGGCTCCAGCTCGGCGGCGCGCTCGACGAGCTTGAGGCGCTGCATCTCCTCAATGGTGGCGACAGCGGGGCCGAGAGTGAGTGGGTGCGCCTCATACGTATGCCCATGCGAAAAGTAGTGGTCCTCGAAGTAGTCGGCGATTTTGGTGGTGGTGGCGCAGAGGCCGAGCGGCACGTAGGCTGAGGTGATGCCCTTGGCGGTGACGAGGATGTCGGGCTTCACGTTCCAGTGATTGACGGAGAACCACTTGCCGGTGCGGCCCCATCCGGCCATCACTTCATCGGCAATCATGAGCACGCCGTGACGGTCGCAGATTTCGCGGAGGCGCGGGAAGTATTCAGGCGGCGGAACGAGGACGCCGTTGGTGCCGACCACAGGCTCGAGGATGATGGCGGCGACGTCGCTCTCGTTGCGGATCATGTGCTCGATGTAATCGGCGCAGGCGATGTTGCACATGGGATAGGTGTGCTTGATGGGGCAGTCGTAACAGTTGGTTTCAGGCGCGAAGACGACGTTGGCGATTTTGCCGGCCGGTTCCATGGCCCAGCGGCGAGGATCGCCGGTGGCCGCGATGGAGCCCGCGGTGGATCCGTGATAGGAGCGATAGCGCGAGATGATCTTGTTTTTGCCGGTGACCATGCGGGCAATTTTGAAGGCCGCTTCATTGGCCTCGGTGCCGCTGGTAGTGAAGAAGAATTTGTTGATGCCTTCGGGAAGCACTTCAAGCAGCTTGGTGCTGAGGCGCGCGCGGGCGTCGGTGGCGTAGCCGGGCGCGGCATAGCAAAGCTCGCGCGCCTGTTCGGCGATGGACTCGACGACGCGCGGATTCTTGTGGCCCAGGTTGACGCACATCAACTGCGAACTGAAATCGAGGTAGCGCTTGCCCGCGCCATCGGTAAACCAGCAGCCCTCGGCGTCGGCGATGGTAAGCGGTTTCCAGCTTTTCTGGAAGCGCCAGGTGCCGTAGTTGGTCTGGCGCGTGATGGTGGAAATCTGTTCGCCTGAGAGCTCCGGGGTTGCGATCGTTTCACTCATGGATGCGACTCCTATAAAGGATGCATCAAATCGTATCAGAAGATCAGAGATCAGAGATCAGGGATCAGGGATCAGGATTCAGATGCTGCCGGAGCTTGGGGAATGATGTTCGCCGATGAGGCGATCGATGAGGACGCGGAGAGTCTCTCCGGTGCGGGGCAGGATGAACTCCTCGAGCGTGGAATCCCAGTCGAGTTTGAAGCTGGTGGCGAGCGCGGAGATCCAGATTTGGCGTACCGGCGCGTTGGGCGTGATGACGAAGCGTGCCGCGGGATCTTCGAAGAGGACGTTGAGCACGCCGCCCTGTTCCTCAACTTCGAACCCTGCCTGCTCGCCTTCCTCGCGCGCGAAGAGATGCCGCTTGAGGTTGCCGAGCGCCGCTTCAGCCGTGCGCCGGAAGTCCTGCTCGTCTGACATGGACACAGTGTAGCAAGGCGAATCCGCCCGGTTTGGCAGTGCATTGAGCCTCACATTGAGGGTGGAAGCCCTTGTGTCTGGAAACTGGACAGATCGGCCCAGAGAAGATTAAAGATTCGTGTCTCTTTGCCGATAGAACAGATGAGGAATCGGGAAATAAATATGGAAATAGCCCCCATTCCCGGAATTCGCGCTCTGCCGGCCGTGAAGGCGCCGCAGGGGGATTTTCGCCCGCCGGAGGTCTTCGATATCGAGGGCTCGGCGAGACCGGGCGATGGCGACCAGCAACGCGCCGGCAGAAAAGCTTCGGGAGCGGAAGAGAACGATGAGGACGACCTGATGCTGGAAGCCGAAACGGAGCCCGGTGGAACGTTGGGAGAAGATTCCGCGCGGAGTGTGGATTATTTTGCGTAGCTCGGGCAGCTAGACAGCGAGTCGGCGAGTCGGCGAGTCAGCAAGTCAGCGGGCCGGCAAGACAGCGAAACGACCCTGCCCAGGCAGAACTTGGACGGGGCAGTCGTGTTTGTGCTGAGTTGAGGATGATCTCGGCGTCAGGCGGTGACGGAGTGGCGCAGGGGCTGCTCAGCGTAGATGGCCTCGGAGTCGGTTTCGGCGAGGCGCAGCAGGCGATGCAGATAAGCACGTGAGATGGAGAGGCTGCGGGCGGCCAGGGTCTTGTTACCGTTGGCTTCGCGCACCGCGGCAACGGCCAGGCGGACCTTGTAGTCGCGGAGCTGGCGCTCGAAGGAGCCTGCCGGCTGGTAGTCGGCGATATCCACCACTTCGTCGAAAGCGCCTGTGCCTTCTTCCTGCTCGTGGGCATTAAGGTTCAGGTCCTCAGCCCGGACCGCGCGGCCTGGAGCGAGAATGATGGCGCGCTGCATGACGTTTTCGAGCTCACGCACGTTGCCGGGCCATGCGTAGCCCAGGAGCATGTCGAGGGCATCCGGCTCGATGTTGTCCATGGGCTTTTGGAAGACGCCCGCGTAGTGGCGCAGGAAATGGCTCGCGATGAGCGGAATGTCTTCGGGCCGATCCTGGAGCGGCGGCGAGTCAATTCTCATTACATTGATGCGGTAGTAGAGATCCTGGCGGAACTTGCCTTCGGCCACCAGCTTGGCGAGGTCCTGATGGGTAGCGAAGATAAGGCGCGCGCGCAAGGGAGTGAGCTTGCTCGAACCAAGGCGGCTGAATTCCATCTGCTGCAGAACGCGCAACAGCTTGACCTGTGTGAAGAGGCTGAGGTCGCCGATTTCGTCGAGGAAGAGCGTGCCGTCGCCAGCCTGCTCGAAGTAGCCTTCGCGAGCGCCGACGGTTCCGGTGAAGGCGCCTTTCTCGTGGCCGAAAAGTTCGGCTTCAATGAGAGTTTCAGGAATAGCGCCGCAGGAGACCGCGACGAAGGGCTTGTTGGCGCGGGAGCCGAGGTTGTGAATGGCGCGGGCGATGAGTTCCTTGCCGGTGCCGCTTTCGCCGGTGACCAGAACCGCGGCGTTGAGATTGGTTACGCTGCGCACCAGCTGATAGACGCGTTGCATGCCGAGGCTGGATCCGATGATGCGATCGCAGTTGCCCGGCTCCTCGATGCGATGTTGCACGCTGTACAACTGTTGCTTGAGCGCGGAGGTCTCGCAGGCGCGGCTGAGCATGGTCTTGAGGTCGCGAATGGAAGGCGGGCGGCGCGTGTAACCGAAGGCTCCGGAACGGACAAGCTCGAATGCGGTGGAACGCAGACTGTCGTCGGCCATAAGGATTGCCGGGACATTGGAGGCGATGAGTCGGCGCGCGCAGTCGATGCGGGTTTGCAGGGAGTCCTCGTGGGAATACAGATCGAGGATCAGGACATCGCAGTTCCCGGCAGCAATCAGGGCATCCATCGCCTCGCCGTCGGACTCGAGCAGAACCTCGAATTCCTTACCAAGGGCAGGAGAAAGAAGCGGTTGCAGCGTGCGGTCTTCGGAATACAGCCCAATTCTTGTCATGCGCGTACGGTCATCCAACTCACAGGATTCACGGTGCCGCTCTGGGGGATTAGCGATGTAACTTTATGATCGTCAATCGGTAAGGCACCGCCTATGCCTCTTTCGTGCTAGGACGGTACTTTGGTGACGACCATGTACCAAAACGAGCGACAGGAAGTTGTGACCCGATCGGGCCGCAGGGAAGCAAGATCAGCAACGCAGGCGGTGAACCCACCCTCAAGGGGAACCAGCAGGGGTTGGCACGACCACTCCGGACGCGCACCGCAGTCCAGTCTCACCTCGTGTCATTCGTTCAAGTGAAGAGAACCAAGTGCAGGGAACCAAGCCTAAAATGCGTCAGGCCCACGCTCCGTCCGGACAATTTATCGTACTTTGCCCTGAACGCCGGGATGATGGTTTGCATGTCCTGAGGGGAAACAAGGCTCAAATTCTCAACGGGAGCCAAGTGAAAGTTATTCTGTAAGATTCGCCCCAAGACGTCAAGTGGGAAATGAGGAAAAGCCGTCGGGACAGCCCACGCCAAAGTAACCTCTCCCCGCACCCCGTCGTAATCGTCAACTCCGGCATGATCGGCATCGGGAACACTGGAGATGGTGGTAAGATGTGCTCTCCACATGGCTGGTGATTGCGCGGGAAGGCGCCCTGGAACGTAGCCCGAAGCGCAAAACATCAGGCGGGGCCCATGCGTCAAGTTCGCTGGCTGGGGCCAGAAGTTCATTTTGTTGGTAGAGGTTACGGCCACTTTTATTACGCAGCCTTGCAGCGCCAGATTGCGGCGGTGCGAGGGTGTATACGGACCACTCCAAAACGCGGTCCGGCCGTAAACAATCGTGTACACTCCTGCGAATGTACCGGAGTCATCTATTTGAATCGAAATGACATATTGGCTTGAGCGGTTTGGTTGAGCAATTGCTACAAAGCAGGGTAATCCCGGAACTCCGGAGGGATGAAGGAGTAGGAGGAATGCATTCGTTTGCCTGGTGGCCGACCGTCATCGTTCTGGGCGTGGCGACGTTCACTGACCTTCGCAGCCGGCGCATTCCGAACTGGCTGGTTCTTCCCTTTTTCGGCGTCGGGGTTGTGGTTTCCTGCTTTCTGCAGGGCTGGTACGGCTTGGGCCACAGCCTGAGCGGAGCGGGCCTGGGCCTGTTGCTGTACGGAGTTCTTTTCTTCATGGGCGGAATGGGCGCCGGCGACGTGAAATTATGCGCCGCAATCGGGGCCTGGATCGGCCCGGTGCAATTGATTTATGCGCTGGTGTTCACCGGTTTAGTGGGTGGACTGATGGCGTTGGCGTGGGCGGTGTGGGGAGGGTTTTTGGGTGAGCTCTTCCAGCACGCCGGCGACCTGGCATTCGGTTCAAAGGAAGATCGCGGAGAGGCAGTGTTGAGCAACCCGCGGCGGCGCAAGATGCCGTACGCACCAGCCATCGCGATCGGGACCTTGATTTCGTTTTTTGCACATTGAGGGATGCAGAAAGTCGATGTCCAGTTTACAGCAAACCAGATACAAGTTTCAGGCGCGCACGACCGATGCGCCACAGAGCTACGGCACGTCAAGGAGCGTACGTAAGGTGGCTACAAATTCATCCCCACAACTGGTCAATGCGAATGCCGAGGCGATCGGCGGCATGCCGATCTGCATCGCACTGATCAGTCCCAATGGACGCCACCGCGAGGCGGCGGCCCTGGCGCTGGGCGGCTGCACGGGATATGAGGTTTCCGAGTTCTCGAGCTATCCGGTGAGATTGGACCATGCTTCGGAGATGATGGACCAGAAGTTTGGCGTTGTGATCATCGATCTCGACAGCGATCCGGAGTACGCGCTCGAACTGGTGGAGGGCATCAGCGCCGATGGGTTTGCAACAGTGATGGTGTACTCGGAAAGCGCCGATCCAGAGCTTCTGGTGCGGTGCATGCGAGCCGGAGCACGCGAGTTTCTGACGCTTCCGCTGGAACAAAGGGTGGTGGAAGAAGCGCTGGTGCGGGCCGCAGCCCGCCAGCCGGTAGTGCGGACCACGAAGAAGCCGGCGGGAAAGCTGTTTGCGTTCGTAGGTTCCAAGGGCGGCGCCGGGGCGACCACGGTGGCCTGCAATTTCGCGGTGGCGCTGGCCAAAGAGTCGCAAGAGAAGACGCTGCTGATCGATCTGGATTTGCCGTTGGGCGATGCAGCGTTGAATCTGGGCATTACGGCGGAGTTTTCGGCGGTGGATGCGCTGGAAGCCGCGGACCGTCTGGATGCGCAATTCCTTTCCCAGCTCCTGGTAAAGCACAGCTCCGGTCTGTGGATGCTGGCGGCTCCTGGGCGGTTCATTGCGTACCAAGCCGCCAACGAGGCCATCGACCAGCTGCTGAACGTGGCACGATATGAGTTCGAAAACGTGGTGGTGGATCTGGGGTCGCAGATGGAGATGATGGAAACCGCGGCGTACCGGGAAGCGAGCACGGTGTACCTGGTGACGCAGTCGGGCATTCCGGAGCTGCGCAACTCAAACCGGCTGATCCGGGAGTTTTTCACGGCCGCGGTGCCCAAGCTGGAGATCGTGCTGAACCGGTTTGAATCCCGCGGACAGAGCGTGCCGGAGGAACACATTACGAAGGCGCTGACCAGGCCGGCGCAGTGGAAGATTCCGAACGACTATGCAGCGGTGCGGAACATGCAGATCAGCGCCACGCCGCTGGTGCTGACGGATTCACCCATATCACGGCAGATCCGGAAGATGGTGAGCGCGGTGACCGGGAAGAGCGAAACCGTGGCCAAGAAGAAGATTTTCAGTCTGAGTTTCTTAGGATGACGATGCAAGAAGTGAAATTCCCCAACTGGATGGAAGGTAAACCGTGGAACTGCTGAATTTGGAAAACTACAAAGCGGAAATTCACCGCACGCTGATCTCGAAGCTGGATCTGGAGAAGCTGTCGCGCGTGAACTCGAGCCAGGCTCGGCAGGCGGTCTCGGGACTGGTCAAGGAGATCATGTCGGACCAGCGGGTGCCGCTGAACTTCGACGAGCAGGAGAAGATTCATGCTGACCTGCTGGACGAGGTATTCGGCCTGGGTCCGCTGGAACCGCTGCTGCGCGATCCCAAGATCTCCGACATCCTGGTCAACGACAAAGATCACGTGTTTGTGGAAAAGGGCGGCCTGCTGCAGAAAGTGAACACCTCGTTTCGGGATGACCGGCACCTGATGCAGATTATCGACCGCATTGTTTCGCGCGTGGGGCGCAGAGTGGACGAGTCGTCGCCGATGGTGGACGCCCGCTTGCCCGACGGATCGCGCGTCAACGCGATCATTCCGCCACTGGCGCTGGACGGTCCGTCGATGTCGATCCGGCGTTTTGGAACCGGGCCGCTGGCAGCGAACCAGCTGGTGCAGTTGAAGAGCATTTCGCCGGAGATGATGGAAGTGCTTTCGTCGGCCGTGCGGGCGCGCATCAGCATCCTGGTTTCGGGTGGAACGGGCGCCGGTAAAACCACGTTTCTGAACATCCTGTCGCAGTACATTCCCAACAACGAGCGGCTGGTGACGATCGAGGACGCGGCCGAATTGCGGCTGGCGCAGGAGAACATCGTGCGCCTGGAGACGCGGCCGCCGAACATCGAAGGACAGGGCGCCATCCGGCAGAGGCAACTGCTGATCAACAGCCTGCGTATGCGTCCCGACCGCATCATCATCGGTGAGGTGCGCGGCGAGGAAGCCTTCGACATGTTGCAGGCCATGAACACGGGCCACGAGGGCTCCATGACGACCATTCACGCCAACACGCCGCGCGACGCCATTTCGCGTATGGAGTCGATGGTGGCGATGACCAACATGAACCTGCCGGAAAAGTCGGTGCGGCAGCAGATCGCATCGGCCCTCACCATCGTGGTGCAGGCCACGCGCATGAGCGACGGAACCCGCAAGATCACAAACATTTCGGAGATCACGGGCATGGAAGAGAACGTGATCAGCATGCAGGAGATCTTCACATTCCAAAAGAAGGGGATTGGCCCGGACGGCCGGGTGATCGGCGTATTCATGCCCAGTCGCATCCGTCCCCAGTTCCTGGAGAGGCTGCGGGTGTCAGGCATCGTGCTGCCGCCAAGCCTGTTCGACAAGGAAACGCAAGTTAACTAAGAAGATAAGAAGAAAGGAGGGGTACTGAGATGGGAGTCATTGCAGTATTGGTATTCATCGGCGTATTTGTGGCCATTGCGCTGCCAATGGCAGCGGCAGCACCCTCCGATAACTCCAAGAAAGCGCTGGCTACTCTGGACGCGGTGCTGAAAGGCGAGTCCAGGCAGGTGGTGCAGCAGCAGAACTTAGACCTGCGCAAGGATGAGCAGCTGAGCAGCATTCCGTGGCTGAACAAGAGGCTGCTGAAATTCGAACTGGCGCCTTATCTGCGCAAGATGCTGGGCCAGGCCGAACTGGATTGGAGCCCGGGCCGTCTGCTGATCATGACCGCGGGGGGTTGTGTGCTGCCGTCGTACTTTTTGTTCCTGTCATTCCAGTCCTATCCGCTGGCGCTAGCGGCCGGCGCGGTGTTCGGAGGGCTTCCTTTCGGATGGGTGTTTTTCAAGCGGAGCCGGCGTTTTTCGGCATTCGAGAAGAACCTGCCGGAGGCGCTGGACCTGATGGTGAGCGGACTGCGCGCGGGGCACAGCCTGCTGGCGGCCATGGCCCTCGTATCTCGGGAATGCGCGGAGCCGGTGAAGAGCGAGTTCAAGATCTGCTTTGAAGAGCAGAACTACGGCGTGGAGATGAAGGTGGCGCTGGAAAACATGCTCATCCGGATTCCGCTGCAGGATTTGAAGATCACAGCAACCGCGATCCTGATTCAGAAGGAGAGCGGCGGCAACCTGGCCGAGGTGCTGGACAAGACCTCGCATGTGGTCCGGGAGCGGTTCCGGCTGAAGCGGCAGATCATGGTGCACACGGCGCAGGGGCGGCTTACAGGGTTGGTCCTTACCATCCTGCCGATCGTGCTGGGCATCGGCATCTATTTCGTGGATCCGGGAATGATCAGCATTCTGTGGCATCGCCAGATCGGCATCGAGATGATGTGGGGCGCGGCGGGACTGATTATGCTGGGCGGGTTTGTGATCTACAAGATTGTCAACATCGACGTGTAGGGGAGAGGCATGCAATTCGCAATTTTCGCATTTTTGGCTGTGTTTCTGCTGGTCGCCAGCGGCGGACTTCTGCTGTTTTACCGCGAAGTCATGCTGCAGCGCATCAGCGAAGTGATCCATCCGCGCCCCAAACAGAAGAGCCTGACGTCGGTGGTGCAGCAGGCCAAGTCCTCGATCGGGAACTTGATGGAGTCCGTCGAGAACCTGATGCCGAAGAGCGATAAGGAAGTTTCGATCGTGCTGCAACGGCTGACGCGCGCGGGGTACCGCAACGAGTCGGCGGTGAAGATTTTCTATGGCTGCAAAGTGGTGACGCCGATTCTGCTGTCAGCGATCGCGCTGGTGACAGGGTTGGCAAGCCTTGCACCGTTTACTGTGTACCTGATGGCGCTGGGCGGGGGTTTTTTGGCGCCTGACTTCTGGCTTGGGAAGAAGATCTCGAAGCGGCAAAAGAAAATCAACCGCGGATTGCCCGATGTACTGGATCTGCTGGTGATCTGCATGGAAGCTGGCCTGAGCCTGGATCAGGCGACGGCGCGGACAGCAAAGGAGCTAAGCCAGTCGCAGCCGGAGTTGTGCGACGAGCTGAACATCGTAGTGCTGGAACAACACGCCGGCCGAGGCCGTGCCGATGCATGGAAAAACATGGCAGAGCGCACCGCCGTAGAGAGTGTACGTAACCTGGTTTCGATGCTGGTCCAGACCGAACAATTTGGAACCAGCATTGCCAAAGTGCTCCGCGTGCACTCTGACTCGCTGCGCACGCAACGGGTGCAGATGATCGAGGAGATGGCAAGCAAGACTTCAGTAAAGCTGGTATTTCCACTGGTACTGTTCATCTTTCCTGCGCTATTTCTGGTTACACTGGGACCAGCCGCGATTGTTATGGTCGAGTCCTTTACGGCGTTAACCAAAAAATAAAGAGGCAGGAAGGGAGAACGACATGGACAATACCACGATTATCAGAGTTATTGCCGGGGTTTTGGCAGTCATCATTCTGGTGATTCTGGTTCAACGCCGCCGCACCCGGGTAAAGTAAGCGGCGAGCTAGAGTCCGTGGGTGTCTTGAAGAAAACAGGCGCCACGGCGGGAGTGAGACAATTCGCAGATCCGGGAGGACCTGTCCGGTGCAGCAAGTTCCTGGGCAGGGAGCCCGGAGTGCGAAACAGGGGGAGTATTCTCTTTCGCGCCCGGACGTGCGCGAACGGCGAGGGCCTGGTTGTATGGAGCTTCTGGAAAGACTTGAAGAAGCGGTTGAGACACGGAGAGGAAGAGGAGCTGCTGCCCAGCTGTTACGGGACAAAAGGACCATGGAATCGCGGACTCATTGCGCTTATAACCAAACCCGGGAATGCTTTCTTGGCCTGGAGGTCAAGGCTGCGGACCTGCCGTCGACGCGGGTGGGCGAGTTGATGTCGGTGCGGCCGCTCAAGTCGGGCGAGGGCGTATGGATGACGCCGTTCCGGGGGATTCCCGCGGCGGCGATGCCGGCGCCACTGGACCTGATCTACCTGGACGAGGATTGCCGGGTGATCGACACCGTGGAGTCGTTCCCCACCTTTCAGGTGAGTTCGTCAAGCCCGCAGCCGAATAGCGTGCTGGCGCTGCCAGCGCACTCCATTTACTCGTCGCAGACCCAGCCCGGCGATCAGCTGGTGCTGTGCGTGGCCGAAGAGATGGGCCGGCAACTGCAGCGGCTGAGCAATCCGCGGAACGAAGCGGGAGCCGTGGCGACGACGATTGCCGGGGCGGTGCTGCTGCGCGAGAAGCCGCTGTGGAGCGGCGGGCCGGGATTGCTGGAGCTGGAGAACCGGAACGGACCCGGGAACAAGGCCGCGCAAGAGGCCTACGAGATGGAGCTGACGCAGCCGGGCGTGAAGGCGTTCAAGCAACCGCGCAACTGGCTGCAGCGCTGGTGGTCGCCGGATCCGCGCAAGGCTCCGCGGGTACGGACGCCGGGGCTGGCCGCGTATTACTGGAACGGCGAGGCGCCCGCGGCACACGGCATTCGCGACATCAGCTCGACGGGGCTGTACGTGGTGACGGAAGAGCGCTGGTATCCCGGGACGCTGGTTTTGATGACCCTGCAGAGGAGCGATCTGGGCGAGGAAGTCGCGGAGCGCTCGATTGGCGTGCAGTCGCGTGCGGTGCGCTGGGGACCGGATGGCGTGGGCCTGCAGTTTGTTCTGCCCGATAAGCAGGACCGGGGCGATGGCAGTGCGCCGCGGCTGCACTCAGCGGGCAGGAAGGAATTCGAACGTTTTCTGGGGCAATTGAAACTGGCCAAGTAAGGGTGCCCGAAAGGCAAGGGCTGCACAGTCAAGGTGAAGTCACCTAAAGGTTTCCGTTTCTTTCACTTCCCTTTCTGTCCTCGTCGGCTTTGTGGATGACGAGCAGAGCGGACCTGCCGGCGGGAGATAGGGACATTGGCCTAAAGTTGACAAATCGTAGCACTAAAGAGGAATTTTCACGCGATTGAGATCGACGATGATGGAGATAAGGCTCACTTTCCCCGAGAGGTCGGGGTGATGCCGGCGAGGCTCCAGGATGGTATGGCACAGCGGCGAACGCGCTCATTTCCCCCGAGCGTACAGCGCATAGGCCGGTGTGCGCCGGAATTTGCCGGCCAGGAGTTGCACACCTGGGGCCCACGGCAAAGCAAGAGAACAGCGCCAACCGCAGCAGGCGGGCGGGAATTCGAACGTTTCCTGAATCGGTTGAAACCGGCGAAGTAAAGGGCGCCTGGGGCGCCAAAGAGTTCTGAGCAAGTACGGCGCGGCTGACTGCAAATTCCCTATGGCGGCCGCGTCCGGAGGTCGTTTCATGAAAATTCGTGGAAGCAAGGCCTGGCGGGCTCTTTTGCCCGTTCGACGTCATGGGCGCAGTGTAGACCTCGAGAGCGAGGAGGGGACCTCGCTGGTTGAGCTTGCCATTACGCTGCCGATTATGTTGATGCTGCTGACCGGGGCTGCCTCGTTCTCGCTGGCTTTCTACTTCCTGCAGCAACTTGGCAACGCGACCACAAGCGGCGTGCAACTTGCTGCCGCAGACCAGGGGCTGGTCACCGATCCGTGCGAGACTGCCGCGGCAGCTGTTGAGGGCGCGCTGCCGAACTGGACGACCACGAAGCTGACCTTCACCATGAAATGGACTGACTCTTCCGGTGGTTCCCATACCGCGGGTCCAACCGCGGAATCGTCGTCAACCGCGTTTTCTTGCGCGTCGGCGGGCGATGGCTCCACCGACACTTCGACCGCGATTGGGCCGAACACGCCAGTCATTCTTACGGTCAGTTATACCTACACCTGGCTGCCCGTCTTTAAATTCACCCCGAGTAGCCCACTGTCGTCGACACAAGCATCGCTCGCTTATTAAGGAGCCGGCTCATGAAAAGGAGGGATTTCCCCATGAAACACCGCCGAGTTTCGTTCCTACGCAGGTTCTTGCGGAATCAGCGCGGACAAACGTCAGTTTTCATGGCGCTCAGCGTATTGGTAACGGCGACTCTGGGTGGAGCAGCGATAGAGGCGGGCCATGTCTATTACAGCTACGAGAGGCTGGTGGCGTCGACGAATGCGGCGGCGGTGGCGGCAGGACAAGCCATGCCGAATATTGGCACCTCGGGCAACCCGGCCGCGGGCACGGCGTATTACAACCTTTACAAATATAGTTCCGACGCTTCGAGCACTCCAGCCGGATTAAACGTCAACACCCTGTTTACCGGCACCGCGATCACTATGACGTTCGCTTGCTCCAGCACCGTAACGAGCTCCCTGAACGTGGGGTGCCAGAGCCCCACGTCCGGCTCCTGCGGCAGCGGCCTTTCAACTTGCAACGTGCTTAAGGTAACGCAGACGGCGTCAGTGAATTTGTGGTTTGGAGGGCTGCTGGGAGTTCCGAAGATGAGCCTGACGGCAGTCTCGTACGCTGCCATGAGGGGCGGGTCAGACACCCCGTATAACATTGCCGTCATTATCGACACCACGAATTCGATGACCGCCTCAGCGCCGTCGGGCGACGGTTGCGGCAGCGGGGCAACGCAGATCGGTTGCGCGGTTTCGGGGCTTAAGGGGATGCTGCAAATTATGGATCCATGTCCGCTGAACGAAACCTGCCCCGGGAACTCGGTTTACGTTGACGGCGTGTCGTTGTTTGTTTTTCCCGCTGTTGAGGTCTCCTCATCCAAGAATTACGCTTCGGACGACACCACTTGCCCCACCTCGAACCCCCCTATCGTGCCTTACTCGTTTATCAATGTGGCGGCGTCTGGCCAGAATCTGGCCTTGCCAAGTTCGACGAGCGGCGCCAGCTATTCGACCGACTACACGGGGACGTACCAGGTCATGGCATTCGATGACGGTTACAGGGCCAACGATAGTTCCGGCACGCTTGACAGCGGCGATGGCCTGGCGTCGGCGGTCGGGTACGAAACATCCGGTAGTTGCTCAGGCCTTCAGGCGCCGGGCGGCGAGGGAACCTACTACGCGCAGGTAATCTATGCGGCGCAAGCGGCGCTGGTACACCAGCAGTCGTCGTTCCCAGGCTCGAAGAACATCCTGATCATCCTGAGCGACGGCGACGCAACTGCGTGCAACACGCAAGCCTACGCAGCGGACGGCGGAAATAACAGCTGCAGCCATGGCAGCCAGATAGTCGCAGTGAATTGCCCTGGGGTTAGCATGGTTGGCAGCACTCCTACCTGCGGTTCCACCTCCGTCGCTATTAACAGTGTCGCCACGACTATCGGTTGTCCGCCCGGCGGCTGCACCAGTACACCCCTCAACGGAACCGGGACGTCGACAACCAACCCCAACGGCTACAATGTGGCCACATATCCATCCGCGCTGGGCGAGTGCGGGCAGGCAGTGCAGGCGGCGCAGGCCACAACGGCGGCTGGAACGACCGTTTACACGGTCGCCATGGGTTCTGAGACTTCAGGCGGGTGCCTGACGGACCAGACCGTCACGGTCTCGTCCGGCTCGACGCATGGCGCAGAAGCATATCCGTCCGGGACTTATTCCGGCCAGCCCTGCAACGCGATTGCTGCGATGGCCTCGAATGAAAACACATTCTATTCCGACAATACAGGCGGATGCGCCGCACTGGTGAACACCGAGGCGCAATTCGAAACCATAGGCGGAATCTTTCAGGCGATTGCAAACAGCCTTACGAATGCCCGATTGATCCCGAGCAGCGCGTTTTAGAACGGCGGGCTATCACGCAACTCACGCAGATTCTCCGCGCCATCGCCAACAACTTGAGCACACCGCGGATCATTCCCAACGGCACAACGTAAAGTGGGCTTCAAAAGGGGAGAACGCAAGAGGGTGCGGGCACGATGCCCGCGCCCTTTTTGTTTTCGCGAGTGCTCAGACCGCATGAATTCGTAATCGCCTCCGATCAGTGCGGGCGTGGACCCTTCGGCAGGCTCAGGGCGGGCTCCCGCACGCAGCCGGTCAGGAGACCGGCGGTACACATCTCTGGAGGCCGTTACGACCTCTGGCTACGGAACCTGCTGAATAGTAAGGGGTTGTTCTGGGTACAAACGTCGCACCTGCGTAGCACTAAAGGGGCATATACCCCGCTCCAGAGACGGATGATCATAGACCCAATAGGCCCATTCCCCAAGAGGTCACAGTAGTGTCGGCGAGGCCGCAAGTTGGAATCGCACAGAGACGAACGCGCCCATTTGTCCCCGCGCACAGCGCATAGGCTGACGTGTGCCGGATTTTGCCGGCCAGGAACCGAGAACGGGGAATCCTGCTGCAAAACAGCCGAACAGCGACCCGGGCGCGCGCGAACGCGTGCGCATTCAAGAGCTATTGGAAGAGCGCCGATGAAAGACGTAGCCGGCATCGAGAGAGATTTTGATTGGTCACGCGGCGGAGTTCCGAAGCCAGGAATCGCCGCGCCAAAGGTGGAACGATGAACATTCGCAAAGGTATCACCAGGCACGCTCTCAGGCTCGCGCAACGGCTCATGCGGGTTAAGTGCGTGAAAGGCGAGGAGGGAACCTCGCTGGTTGAGCTCGCCATTTCCCTGCCGATTATGATGACGCTGCTGACCGGGGCAGCCTCGTTCTCGCTGGCTCTCTACAGCCTGCAGCAACTTGGCAACGCGACCACTACCGCGGTGCAACTTGCTGCCGCAAACCAGGGGCTGGTCGCCGATCCGTGCGCGACTGCCGTGACGGCTGTTGAGGGCGCGCTGCCGAACTGGACGACGACGAAGCTGACCTTCACCATGGCCTGGACAGACTCTTCCAATAATTCCCATTCGGAGGGTCCAGTCGCGGCGGCTTCGTTTACTTGCCCGACGGCGGGCGATGGCTCCAGCGACACATCGACCGCGATGGGGCCGAACACGCCGGTCGTTCTTACGGTTAGTTATAGCTACTCCTGGCTGCCCGTCTTTAAATTCACCCCGAGTAGCGCACTGACGTCGACAGAAGCAGCGCTTGCTGATTGAGGAGCCGGCTCATGAAGAGGAGAGATTTGCCCATGAAACACCACGGAGTTTCGTTCCTGCTCAGGTTCTTGAGGGATCAGCGCGGACAATCAGCAGTTGTCCTGGCGGTTAGCATTTTGGTAACGGCGACTCTAGGTGGCGCAGCGATCGAGGCGGGCCA
>JBEKAS010000083.1:0-15525 GCA_050015795.1 Occallatibacter sp.
TGGTCAGGGGGCGCCAGTAATCGCGGTCGAGAGGGGTGGGATGCAGAAAGACAACCGGTGGGCCGGTGCCTGCGTCGGTGAATCCAAGGCCTGAGCCGTCAGAAAGCGAGACGCCGTTCATACACCTGGAGGATACGCCCCCGGCAGGGGCGGCGTCTCCTCAGGAATTCCAATCCAGGCAGCAATATAGGCCACACCGACCAGGCCGCTCGAGAAGATGAGGCCGATGACCGCGATAATGCGGACCAGAGAGACGTCCCATCCGTTGGCATGCGCAATGGCGATGCAGACTCCGCCGACCTGGCGGCCAAAGCGGGGGCGGAGAAGCGGCCGGCCGGGGATGGGCTGCACGGCGGGAATGGCCGCACCACAGGTCGAGCAGAAATGAGCGCTTGCAGGTAATCCGGTGCCACAGTGCTGACAGAAGACGGTCATGACCGGTTCTCCAATGAAGAACTTGAACTCATTTGAAGATACGAGGTTTGGCGCGCGCCGGTTCCCGTAAAGTGATAACCGTAGATTTGTACCGCCGACCTCCAGGTCGGCTGTAGTGTGGGCCTCCAGGCCCGCATATGGATTCTGGCGGCGTGGACGCCGTCAGTACTGCCGGTCTGGAGACCGGCGCTACACTTTCCAGCGATCTACGATTCTTCAGGCTCCCAGGTAGGGACTGCGCAGGTACTTTCTTGCCTCGGCGGCGCGAGAAGTGTTGGGGCCGGCGTCGATAGCCGCCTGGTAATCGCGCGTCGCCAGCGCTCGCTGGCCGTTCATGTCGTGGCATTGACCGGCGTCGAGCAGCGAGCGAATCTTGAGTTCCGAGCCGACTCCGGGCGTCCCGGCCGCTTGTTCGTAGGCCTGTGCGGCTTCGTCGTAGTGGCGCTGGCCGCGCAGGGCGTCGCCCAGCCCGAAATAGGCCAATTCGAGCTTGGACGAATCAAAATAACCCGGCCTTGCCGCGTCGGCTACAAGCTGCCGGTAAGAATCCACGGCGGCCATGCCCTCGCCTGCATCCTTGCGCAGATTGGCTTCTTCAAGGCAGAACAGGAAATCGTGAGGATATTCGCTCTTCAAGTCGCGCACCACCTGGATGGCTTCCTTGTACCTGGATTCACGGCGCAGGAACAGCGCAATGACGGTACGCGACTCGGCACTGGTGATGACGCCGCGCGAGCCCGAGTCTTCAAGCATGGCGAGTCCGGTGGATTTGGAGCCGGTGATGCCGGCAAAGCCGATCATGAGCTTGAACGGCCAGGGGAGCGCGCCAACCACATATTCGTAGACGCCGGCGATGAGTTTCGCGTCCGCGTAGTCGGGGTCGATCTCTAAAGCACGCATCGCATCGTCTTTGGCTTTCGTGGCTAGACGGAAGCCGGTAGCGAACGCACGCTCCACCATGGCCACGTAGGCACAGCGCAAACTGCGTACCCAGGCGCGGGCAAAAAGCGCGTCGACGTCGTTGGGATTCTTGCTGATTCGCCAGTCGGCTTCGCGCACCGCTTCATCGGCCAGGGCAAAGATCTGATCGCGTTTCGCGGGATCCTCGTCGGTGGCGTGGCGACCGGTGAGAAAGCCGTCGTTGGCGTAAAAGGTCGTGTCGAGGAGATCGAGGCGGTAAAGCTCCTGAAAAATCAATGTGTTGAGCAGATAGGCAGTGGCTTGCGGATCGCCCGGATGGGCCAAGTGAAACTGCTGGAAGCGCTCCACCGCGGCGGGATAGTCGAGGTTGTAGAAGCGGTCATACGCCGCGCGCACCTGGGGGTCGTAGTTCATGGGATTGGTGTGCGCGGTCGCGGCCACGACCGGAACTGACAGGACTAACCCCAGGATTCCAAAGACCCACTTCCGCACGGCAAGCTTTCCCGGCTTCAATATCCGCTCCTGCTTACCATGGTACCGGTTGACGCTTTCTGCCCGACAGCGCCTTGCATGATGGGAGGGTTTCGCGTTACCCTCGTGCTTCCGCAAGACAAAATTCTTTGCGCGGCAAGTCAACGCAGAAACGTGCTTCTTCGTCTTTATAATAGGGTTGCTACAGGCAACCAACTTAATTTACCGCGCAACTAAGGCTCGGATCTCGCGTTAGCAAAAGGTGTTCGCAAGTGACGTTCCCAAGAAGTTGTGTCTCACCCCCCTCTTAAGGACACGCAGAATGGGCTCCCTCAGCGTAAGAGCAAAGGGTTTGGTCGGATCGATGTTGCCGTCGTCGTTGGCGACTCGTGTGACCGGGAATCTTTCCTGGCTTTGTTTTGCAGCTTTTTATTGCGTTCTTTGTAATATTCCCTATTGGACTGCTGCACGCGAGTTCGGTTTCTCGCCTCTGGGATGGTTTTGTGCACAGTACGCTGCGGTCGGATTCGTTGCTCTGTTCGTCCCGCGGTTCGTAACTCTGGTTTGGCTTCTGCCCCTTATTGCGGCAGACGTAATCAGTGGGGCGTGCATGACATATCACGTCCCAATTCGAGAATGCCTGGAAAACATCCGCGTCGCATTTGAATCCTCAGCCGCACATCCCCTTCGCTCACTTTTGGTGCTTTCATCTATCCTGCTGATCGCTGCAATCGTAACCTTGCTGCCGAGCAAGGAATTGCCAAAGAATCAGCGTTGGCTCGCCGCTGCGTGCCTAATTCTCTTTGTGGTTGTGATTGTCGGTAGCGACGCTCTATCGATCCGTCGGGAGACGGGCCACTTCCCCATCCCCTTTCAAACGCGGCCCGTGAGGGATCGGCTCGGCCTTGGCAGCTCGAATGCTCTTCAACTGGACCGCGTTCCCATCGTTCGATTGAGCCGATTGTGGAAAATGGACGAAAAGCTTATCGCACTCGAAGAAAAGGGCAGGGTGGCGCGATCTCCCGTACCGAGCGCGACGGCAGTCGGCCTCGATGCCGCGGGGATTACGTCAGGTGTAGGCAATCGCCGACTACCTAACCTGGTTCTGGTGCTGGTCGAATCCTGGGGACTCGCCGGGGACTCACTCCTGCGGAATGCGATGGTCAAGCCTTATTCGCAACCGGAATTGCTTGCCAAATACGAGGTTCTGCAGGGGTCGGTACCGTTCTATGGCGCAACAATTGCCGGAGAAGCCCGTGAACTCTGCGGCAACTCGATCGGCTATTACCTCATCCGAGCTCCGGCATCTGACTTGAAAAGCTGCCTTCCGCAAAGGCTTGCGGCACTCGGTTACGACCGGATTGCGATCCACGGGTTTAGCCGTCATATGTACATTCGATCGGTATGGTACCCCACGATCGGTTTTCAGGAACAGTGGTTTCACGAGCAGCTCCAACAGCAGGGATTACCTGATTGCAACGGTGTATTTGTGGGAACTTGCGATGCGGATATTGCCGCCTGGATCGGGCGTCGTCTTAGCGAGGATAGCTCGCGCCCGAAGTTCATTCATTGGATGACTCTCAATTCGCATCTCCCGGTGCCTGTGCCTTCGTCTTTGCCCAATGCTGCGCCCTGTTTGGCCGCCGAGGGACTGCAGCCCGATTCGCAGCTCTGTTCGTGGTACCAGTTGGTTGCCAACGTGCACAGCTCCGTTGCGCAACTGGCATTAGATCCGCTGGCCCGGCCCACGGTTTTTGTGATTGTGGGCGATCACGCGCCTCCGTTTGGCGATCCATCTCTGAGCGACAGGTTTTCGCAGAGCGTTGTGCCGTATGTAGTGCTCGTGCCCCGCTCTGCACTCAACCCGCCCAAATCGCTGATCGCGCACGATGCCGCTCGTCCTGCTTCAGGATCGAGGCCGCCCTTTCGCCAATTGCCTTGAGTCCCTCAGGCGGCTAAGCGGCGCACGTGATCGAGTGTGCGCTGGCTTACGGCTGCGCTGAGAGCTCGCGCAAGCTGGTGCGCCGGGTCTGGCACTAGAAAATCAGTTAGCATTTAAGTATGCCCATCCCCGAACGAATGAATCCGACGTTCGTTTCCGCTCGCCCCGCAGAGCCTGACCGGATGGAGGAAGCGCGCAAGCGGTTGATCGTAGCCCTGGATGTGTCCAGCACCGAGGCTGCTGAAGAAATGGTGAAGCAACTGGAGGGCGCGTGCCAGTGGTTCAAGGTAGGTTTGGAACTGTTTGCTGCCGCCGGCCCTGTCGCGGTCGAGGCGCTGGCGGCGCGCGGTCACTCGGTGTTTCTGGATCTGAAGTTCCACGATATTCCCAACACGGTGGCTGGCGCGGTGCGCTCGGCAGCGGGGCTCGGCGTGCGCATGATGACGGTTCACGCGGCGGGAGGGCCGGCCATGCTGGTCGCAGCGCGCGCGGCGCTCGACGGCGTGGCCGATCCGCCGCAATTGCTGGCTGTTACCGTGCTGACGAGCATGGACGAAGCGCAATTGAAAGCCACCGGAGTGAGACGCTCACCCGCTGAGCAGGTGGAATTGCTGGCCCGATTGGGATGGGAAGCGGGGATTCGCGGCTTTGTTTGCTCGCCCCAGGAGGTGACGGCGGTACGAGCACTGACCGGCGCGGAAGGAGTGCTGGTGGTTCCCGGCATTCGGCCTGCGGGCGCCGAGGCCCCCGTCGCTTCCCCTTCCCATTTCGATGACCAGAAGCGCATGGCAACGCCCGCCTTCGCGCTCTCGGCGGGCGCAAGTTACCTGGTGGTGGGAAGGCCCATCACGCAGGCGCGTGATCCGGCAAAAGCGGCGGAAGCGATCCTCGACGAGATGGCGGCAGTTGCGACCCCCTAGCTGACGTATACTTCGTTCAACATATCCCATTCTGAAAGATGGCCGGCGGACGCAGGGGGTTTGTTTGCCTTCCTGAAGGAGAACAACGATGCCAGGGACTTCAGAACCCGGTGGCGTATGGGCCCGAATTCCTGTAACCTTGCGCGCGGTCCTTTCCGGCACTGCAATGGTGATCGTGGCCGCTAACGTATGGCCTCCTCTGCTGTTCAAGCTGGGAATGCCGCTCGCAGCCTGCGCAGAGATTCTTTTTCTTGCATGTTTTGTGTTCTGGGCGTCAGGAGGTGGTCCGCCTCGCCGCCTGCGCGTCCTTCGCAGGGACCGCTTTCGTGTCAGAGCAATCACCGGTAAGGAATGGCTCTGGGGAATTGCCGCGGCGGTTGCTTTCGCCGTCACGGTTCACGCTGCCATCGTGGTCCTGTTCCGGATCGTTCCGTATCCGGCTGCATTATTCCATCGCGGCTACGATTTTTCGTTCATCCCGGCGCGTTCGATGCAGTGGGCTGCGTGCATCGTGTCTGCTTTGTCCGCGGCCATCTGCGAGGAGACAGGGTTTCGCGGCGCCATGCAGCAGCCAATCGAACTCCGGCATGGCCCCACGATCGCTATTCTCATCTCTTCCGCGATGTTCACACTGGTGCATCTGAACAAGAGCTGGGCACTGATCGGGATGGTGCCGATCGTGTTTGTCGCCGGACTCCTCCTGGGGGCTCTGGCTCAAGCATCGGGAACTCTAATCTTCGGCATCATCGGCCACACCATCATGGACATTGGCCTCTTCGCCTATTGGTGGACGCAAATCGCGGGCACATTCGCCGAGCGTCCAATTTTGGAGTCGGGGATCGATCTGGCGTTCGGCATCGAGTGCGCTGCGCTTGGGTTGTTTCTGACTGCCACACTGATTTGCATCGAAAGGTTGAGAAAATTGCGGGGTCCGGCGTAAGCATTGCGACGTTTTTTGCACCAGTTGAAAAGCCCGGCGATGCCGGGCTTTCTTGTGGATTAGAACTCAAGCAAAACTTAGAGTTTCTCGTAGAAGTCGCACGCGGAACATGAGATATAGACTCCTCCTGGGACGCCGCGTTCGCGGTCCTTGACGCGCTTGACGATGCGCGTGGGTTTCGAGCACTTGGGACAGTCAGTTGACTTCGTCGTGTCCATTACCTTCTTGCGATCACCAGTTTTGGCAATTTTGGCCATGGGTAGGGTGTTTCTCCTTCTTGGGGTGTCTCTGCACGCATCCGCCACGACACCCCATCAAGCAAAGATCGCTTGTCGGGGGCCCCGTTGCGCGGACGGCTTCAACGGCGCGGTGCTGGCCCGCCCCAGGCGCAGTGTTCTGCTCGGGGCAATCCGCACTCGCTGCTTCCAGTTTATACGAGCAAGCGCGGCCGGTCAGAGTCGTGGCTGCGCAATGTCGTAGACCTGACGAGCGTGTGCGGGTCTGGAGACCCGCACTACCGCCGGTCAGGAGACCGGCGGTACTAGTTGGGCTGTGGCGAAGAGTGAGACGAGACAAACTGGCTGGTGCTGGCCGGGGGTTGCTGGCTGCCGGCCGGCGCGGGGGGCGTTTTTGCCGGAGCGGCTTGCGGTTGCGAATTGTTGGCAGGAGGAGACTGCGCATTTCCCTGCGCTGCAGGCTGCGGATAGGACGACTGCGCGGGCTGACCGGCGGCAGCGGGGCTGCTGGGCTGCTCATCGGGATTGGCGCCCGGCTGCTGATCCGTATGCGGCTTGGGGAATTGCACGGGGCGCATTACGCCCACCTTGGTATTGTCAGTGGGCAGGGTTTCGCCGGGATTACGGAGGCTGGGAGGAGCGGCTGGCGCCTGCTTGTTGGTGTCGGCGGGCTCCACGTCGCCCTCGCGAAGGGTACGCGTGTTGGCTTGTGCCGTAATCACGGGCGTGCCATCCGTGGTCATCATGGCTGAGACCACATCCTTGGTGAAAATCTGCAGCGCCTCGTCATCTCTGGCAACTTCCAGGCGGATCACGCGGTTGCCGTTGATGCGGACGAAGTCGACTTCCTGGGGCGGCGTGCCGAAGATCCACTCTTCAAAGGGCATCTGGCCGTCCATTTCGCGCGTTTTTGTCGTGGGCTGGCCCATGGCGAAGAGCACCATATCGGTGGTCATTCCCACCAGCACCTTATGGCCGAGGATGGCGTTTTTCAATGCGGGCGGAAGCGTGTCGGTGAAGGCCTGCACCGGCGATTTCACGTCGAAGGAGATGAGCGGAGCGAGCAGGGACTTGACCTGAGCAGGCGTGAGTTCGGGAACGTGATCGCCAAAGGTAAGCGTGAGGCGCGAGCCGACCGGATCTCCGGCGGAGTTGGCGATTGCGGGATCGATGTCCGGATCGCCCATCTCAGGACCCGCGCTGATCTGAATGTGGCGCAGGAAACGATGCTTTGCATCGGGTCCGCCGTCGAGGTCGAAGACGATTTTGGAGCGATCGATCTTGATGTCGGTGATGACCACGCGGGCGCCCGGCTTGGCGGAGAGCCCTTCGTTGATGACCATGTTCAGATAGCTCTCGCCGGCGGGCTCCAGCTTGCCGTTGGCCACCAGGGTAAGCCCCTTGTGGCCGCGAGGAAACGGGCGCATGGCAAAGCCCTGCTCCGATTCGAGAGCCCGAATCAGCTCGAGGCGCGTCTTGGGATCCAGCTCGGTTTTGTCCAATGCGACGTGGGTGGGTTCGATCTGCGCGTACCGCCGATCCACCTGCCCGCTGGGAGTAGTGACACTCCCTTTGCCGCTCGTATCGATAGTGATGACCTGGGACGCGCCCGTGACGGCGCCAAGAAGCGCGGCCAGCGCACATGCGCCGGCGATGCGCGCAAAGGCCCTGTTGACGTGGTTGCTCGTGGCCGATTCAGCAGTCGAGCCAATCCGTTGGGGAAGGAGACGCCGTTTCATGGGACCTCCCATGGGTTCGAACGCTACCAGACAAACCGTACCAGGCAGATCCTACTAGGCAAACCTTAGCTCCATTAGGGGTGAAATGGCAAATGCAGGGACCTAGGGACCGAGGAAACAAGAGACGAGCTTCTAGCTTTCAGCTTTTGGCGGTTGGCTGCTCGCAGTTTGCTGGCTCCCCTCGTCCTTTGGTCCCTCGGTCCCTGCGTTCCCGATCTGAACGAGCGCAGGCGCGGCGGGCGCGGCCGGTCCCATGGCGGCTTCGTGCTGCGCGCGCGAGATGGCATCGAGATCGACGGGAATTCCACCCGGTACGATCACGGGAGCGTTGTAGCGGTAGTTGAGGTCGCGCGTGATGCGGAAGACCACCGGCAGCGACGCGAGAAGCACAAAAAATGTGAGCCAACTGCCGTCGAGCCCGAAGGCTCCGCCCGTGAGCCAGAACGGCCCCATGGGATCTCCCTGCACCACCGGCGAATGGCTGGTGTTGCCGTTGATCGCGAGCCCAATGAGCAGGGCGCGGCTGGCTTTCCAGGCGAAGTTGAGACCCCAACTGACCCACAGGGCGCGGGTGCGCAGATAGCACGCGGAGAGGACAAGCCCGAGTACGACGGAGACGGCGAAGCTGGAGTGACTTGCGCCCGGCTGGAGCGCCTGCAAAATAGCGTAGATGGCGGCAAAGCCCAGTGCGGCTCCAACAGGCCCGACGGCCTGGGCAAAGCGCTGGAAGGCGTAGCCGCGGAAGGCAATCTCTTCAGCGAAAGCGGCCAACGCGAAGAAGGCGGTATCGGCCACAAGCCAGCCCCACGATGCGGCCCGCGGAGAGAACGAGATGGCGATGCCGCCCACGACGGTGAGAGGCAGGACACAGACCAGGGCTATCGCCCAACCGGTTGCCAGCCCCAGCCCGGCCTCGCGCGGCCAGCCGGAACGCCGCGGCAGTCCCTGTTCACTAATGGGGTGCGCCTGGCGGTCAAGCCAGAAGCCCATGGCGGCGTAGCCCATCAACAGGAGAAAGACCAGCATGGCCTGATCGACAAGAGGGTACCAGGCTTCGCCGGCGAGCCCATGCGCGCCACGAGAGGCGAGCGACTGCGCGGGAAAGAAATAGAGAAACGCGGCCAGAAATTCGAGATAGGCGCGCAGCCGGCCGCCGGTGTAAACGGGTTCGGTCATGCGGGCCTCCGGCGGAGCGCGCAGGCGCAGGTTGCGGCGCGGGAGAACGCGCGCTGTGCGCCGCAGAGATTCGCTCGGGGTTGCCTCATGACAATCGTTTGGACTTTCCAGCCGGGAAATCAGCTTTGCGTGTAGAACTGTGCTACGTTGCGGAACTTCTGCTGCCGCGCCGCCACCAGGGCATCGATGGGCATTGCTCGGAGTTCGTTGAGGTACTTTTTGAGCACCGTGCCGAGCAATCCGGAGCCTGCTGCGCGATCCGTGTGTATGCCTCGCGGCGGCTCGGGGATGATCGCGTCCACGCAGCCCAATTCCAGGACCTCGGGCGCGGAGACGCGCAGCGCTTCGGCCGCCAGGGCCTTCTTGCCCGCGTCATTCCACATAATCGATGCGCAACCCTCAGGCGAGATGACGAAGTAGAGCGCGTTTTCGAGAATCAGCACGCGGTCGGAAACGGCGAGCGCGAGCGCACCGCCCGATCCACCTTCGCCGCTGATGACGGAGATGGTTGGCACACCCAGCCGCGCCATCTCGCGCAGGTTGCGGGCGATGGCTTCGGCCTGGCCGCGCTCCTCGGCTCCCATGCCGGGATACGCGCCGGGCAGATCAATGAAGCTGATGACGGGGCGGCCAAATTTCTCGGCGAGCTTCATCGATCGCAGCGCTTTGCGGTAACCCTCGGGATGCGGCATGCCGAAGTTGCGCCGCACGCGTTCCTTCGTCGTGCCGCCTTTGCGATTGCCGATGAGCATGACCTCTTCGGCGCCCAGCCGCGCCATGCCGCAAGCCACAGCCTCATCGTCGCCGCAGGCGCGATCCCCGTGAATCTCGCTGAAATCCGTGAAGATTTGCTCGATCAGTTCCATGGGGTAAGGGCGCTGGGGATGCCGTGCGCGTTCGACTCTCTCCCACGCCGGCGAAACGGCCTGCGCCTGGGGATTAAGCTCTGTTTCCTGTTCGCTCATCGATAGTTGGCACCAAAGGGGGTTGCCGGCAGCCCTGCAGTGATTCTACGACAGGGACCAAGGGACCGAGGGAACAAGGGAACCGGGGAGGTGTCAGCTCCTAGCGGCCGTCTGAATGCTTCGCGCTTTTGCCTGTTCCCTGCCTTTAATGCGAATCGCCAGCATGGGCGGCTCGCTGGCCGGCCAGGCGGCTGATCTTGTCGGTCTCCTTGACCATTTCGTGCACGGCGAAACCTTTTTCGGCGAGCGCACCGGTGGGACAGGCCTGCACACACTTACCGCAAGCCGTGCAGTTGTGGGCGTGGCCCCAATCGTCTTTGAGATCGCTGACAATGCGCGAATAGATGCCCCGCGACGAGACCTCCCAGACGTGGGCGCCCTCGACTTCGGCGCAAACGCGCACGCAACGCGTGCAGAGGATGCAGCGATTGTGATCGAGGACGAAGCGAGGATGGGACATGTCAACGGTGAGCCGGGGGTTGTTGTAGGCGTAGCGCACATGCGTGACGCCGAGCGACTGCGCCATGGATTGCAGCTCGCAGTGACCATTCGAAACACACGACGAGCAGATGTGGTTACGCTCGACCAGGAGCAGCTCGACGGCCATGCGGCGGTAGAGAGTAAGGCGGGCCGATGCGGTTTTGATCGACATGCCTTCCTGCACAGGCGTGGTGCAGGCGGGCAGCAGGCGATCCGTTCCAGCCAGTTCTACCACGCACAGGCGGCAAGCGCCCACCGCGCTGAGGCCTTTGAGATAGCAGAGCGTAGGAATGTACTTTTCATTGGCGCGCGCTGCTTCCAGGACGGTATCCCCTTCGTGCGCGGTGACCAGCTCGCCGTCGATGCGAACGGAGATGATTTTGGTGTTTGCCTTGGCTTCCATGTCTACCGGCTTTCCTTACATTTCACTGCATCTCATCAACTGCCACTGGGCGTGCTGCGCAAATCGCAGCGTAGACAGCGGCGACACTCTTCCAATGCTTCCTGCGGGGTGAGGTTTGCGACAACTTCCTGTTGCGACCGGACACGCGCGGCGGGAGGCAAAGAGCCGGCGGTGTGGCGGCGCGAGAGGCTGGGCTCTCCCGGCGTGGCATGGCTGTATTCGAAATCGGGGAAGAGCTGCTCCCAGCGCCCTTCTCCTATGAGGCGCTCGTCGATCTTGCGCGCCGCCTGCTTGCCGCCGCTCATGGCGTTCGACATGTTGGAAGCGCCCGTGATCACATCGCCGCCGGCATAGAAGCCGGGACGGCTGGTTTCAAATGTGAAGCGATCGACGACAATGGTGCCTTCTTCCTTGAGTTCAAGGCCGGAGGCGCGGCAGAAATCCATGTCGAAGGTCTCGCCCACGGCCAGAATCACGCTGTCGCACTCGAAGCGCTGTACCTCGTCGGTGGGGATGGGGCGGCGGCGGCCGGATTTGTCATACTCGCCGAGGCGCGTCTTGACAATTTCGATAGCCTTCACGCTGCCGTCCGCGCCGCCCAGGATGCGATGCGGCGCAGCAAGAAAGACGAAGCGCACACCCTCTTCCTCCGCCGCCTGGATCTCCTCGTCGATGGCAGGCATGTCTTTGCGCTCGCGGCGATAGAGGATGGTGGCCTGAGCGCCCATGCGCAGCACGGTGCGCGCAGAATCGATGGCCGCATTGCCGCCGCCGATGATGGCGACGCGGGAACCGACCGCGGCTTTTTCGCCGCGTGCCACGGACTCAAGAAAGAGGAGAGCCGGAAAAACGCTTTTTAGCTCGGTGCCGGGCAGATAGAGCCAGGACTCCTTCCAGGTTCCGATGGAGATGAAAACGGCGTCGAAGTTGGTGGCGAGATCGTTGAGCGGAAGATCGAAACCGACGCGCGTGCTGAAGACGAATTTGACACCCACGCCCTCGATGAGATCGAGCTCGCGGCGCAAAACGGCCTTGGGCAGCCGGTACTCGGGAATGGCGAAGCGCAACATGCCGCCTGCCTCGCTACGCTCTTCCAGGACAGTGACGTCGTGGCCGAGCATGGCAAGATAAAAGGCCGCGGTGAGACCGGTGGGCCCGGAGCCGGCCACGGCAATCTTGCGGCCGGTGGGCGGAAGACGGTGCGCAAGAATCCGCTGGAGCACGGCGTCGAAGCGGTCTGATTGGAAGATGGAGTCGGCGATGAGGCGATGCACCTCGCGCATGTTCACGACTTCATCGAAGGATTGGCGGCGGCACCGATTATCACATGGGTGCTGGCAGACGCGGCCGGTGGAGGCAGGCAAAGGATTGTCGAGAATGACGGACTCGAAGGCGTCGTCGAGACGGCCCTCGCTGTAGAGCTCGAGGAAGCGAGGGATGTTCATGCGCAGCGGGCAACTATTCTCACAAGGAGACAGCGCGAGCTCCTGGCAGACGCCGGCGCGGCAGCGGTGCGCGACAATGTGGTCCTCGTATTCGTCGCGGAAGTGGCGGATGGTGGTGAGCACGGGGTTGGGCGCGGACTGGCCGAGAGCGCAGAGCGAGCAGTCGCGAATCATGCGGCCCAGCTCATCGAGAAGATTGAGGTGCTCCGCTGTTCCTCTGCCGGTGGTGATGGAGTTGAGGATGCGCAGAGCCTTGTTGAGGCCAACCCGGCAAGGAACGCATTTTCCGCAGGACTCAGAGTGCGTGAATTCGATGAAGTAGCGGGCCACATCGACCATGCAGTTGTCTTCGTCCATGACGACCATGCCGCCGGAGCCCATGATGGAGCCGATCTGGGCGAGGTTTTCATAATCGACCGGGGTTTCGAGCATCTCCACGGGAATGCAGCCGCCCGAGGGTCCGCCGGTCTGCACGGCTTTCACGCGACGGCCGGGCACGGCGCCTTCGCCGATGTCATAAATAAAACTTTGGAGCGGCGTGCCCAGCGGCATTTCGATCAGTCCGGTGTTTTGCACCTTGCCCACCAGCGAGAAAACCTTGGTGCCGGGACTTTTGGCGCTGCCGGTTTCAGCAAACCAGGCGGGGCCGCGCGTGATGATGGGCGCAATGTTGTACCAGGTCTCGACATTGTTGATGTTGGTGGGGCGTCCCCACAGACCTTTTTCCGCGGGATACGGCGGACGCGGACGCGGGCGGCCGGGGAAGCCTTCGAGCGAAGCGATGAGGGCAGTCTCTTCGCCGCAGACAAATGCGCCTGCGCCCTGCACCAGATCGATGTTGAAGTTGAATCCGCGATCGAGGATGTTGGCTCCCAGCAGGCCGTATTCGCGCGCCTGCTCGATGGCGCGGTTGAGGCGGCGCACGGCGAGCGGATACTCGGCGCGTACGTAGACGATGCCCTCGGTTGCGCCCATCACGTAGGCGCCGATGATCATGCCTTCGAGCAGGGAATGCGGGTCGCCTTCGATTTCGTTGCGATTCATGTAGGCGCCGGGATCGCCCTCGTCGGCGTTGCAGATGATGTATTTGGCGTCGCCTTTGGCCTTGGCGAGAAAATCCCACTTGTTGCCGGTGAGGAAGCCCGCGCCGCCGCGGCCGCGCAGGCGCGAGGCTTTGATCTGTTCGATGACGGCGTCGGTGCGGCTGTCGATGAGCACCTGGTAGAGCGCCTGATAGCCGCCGACGGCGATGTACTCCTCGATGTCGGAAGGACTGATGAGGCCGCAATTGCGGAGAACAATCTTCTTCTGGCCTTTGAAGAAAGGCAGCGCGTTCCAGAGCGGGATGTCAGGATAGCCCTGGCCGTAGCGCACATGCCCGGTGATGTGATCCCACTCCTCGATTTTGCAAAGGACGAGATCGGAGGGAAATGTGCCCGTGGAGAGGCCTTCGAGAATACGGTTGGCGTCGTTGGCGCGCACGCGATGCAAAATCACGATGGGATTGCCGGGAAGACGCACGCTGACAATGGGCTCCTGAAAGCAGGGACCGAAGCAGCCCACGCTGGCGAGCACAACGTCGAGGCCGCCGCGTTGAATGGCTTCATTGAGGGCGTGAAAGACCTCTTCGGCACCGTTGCCGCGGCCGCATGTGCCCATGCCCACAGTAATGCGCGGAATGGACGGCGTGAGCTTGGCCAGCCCGGATTCACGTACCGCGTTGAACGCACCAATATCCTGAATACGCGGCATTACTTCCTCCCTTGCGTCAACGATTTCACTTCGCGCTGCAGCGTGCGCTCATTTACGTGGCTGAGAATGTGGTGGTCGACTTCGACAACCGGCGCCAGCGCGCACTGGCCGAAACAGGCTACCGTGCGCACGGTCAAGCGGCGATCCGCCGTGGTGATGGCGAGCTTGTCGGCCTCGCTGTTTTCGTCGGCTTCGCGGTCGCTCAGACCCAGATCGAGGCAGAGCTTTTCCAGCAGATCGCGGGAGCCGCGCGTGTGACAGGCGGTTCCGCGGCAAACACAGATCACGTGGTCGCCCTGGGGTTCCAGATTGAAGAGCGAATAAAATGTGACTGCGCTAAAGACTCTTGCGGGAGGAACGCCGGTTTCGTCGGCGATGTAGCGCAGCGCCTCCATGGAGAGGAACTTGTGCGCGTTGGCGGATTGAACCGCCTCAAGAATGCCCAGCAGCGCGCCGGGGCGATTTCCATGCTTGGCGATGGCCTGATCAATGAGCAGACGCTCTTGGGGGAGCAGACGCTCGTGAGATTCAAGACCGTTGTGAGCAACTTCAGGAGCGGCACTCTGCATGATCCCTCCCCGGCGGGTTCCCAAAAGCATCATGCGCCGAACCCTCGCGCTGTGGACGAATTCTCCGGGAGAAGAGAGGTGCTTGCCGCATGCCCACTGAACCGCGACAACTTGTGCGCAACGGCTCAACGGCACACAGCAAGACTACCGGCCTCTCTCCAGAGAAGCTCCGGTTGGAACTTTGAACCTTCACACCGCCGATGCGATGTGCCTATGGTCACAGGGGCCTGTGATTGTGGGATTTATGCGCGCGGAAAAGTGCGTACGATCCCACCCTTTCGCCCAAAAAACCGGCGAAATGATGGGGCACGGTGAGGTTCCTCTTCAAGCGGTCAGAGACATAGTTCTAGGTCTTCACGTCGGGTGCGCTCGCGGCGGGCTCGGTGGGTTCGCTTTCCGGCGCGGGAGGTTCGGCGGATTCGTCGGATTCACCTGTTTCCGACGCGGCAAGCGGGCCCAGCAGCGTATTGATGCGATATTCCGCCGCCCCTGCAGAGTGGAGAGCGTTCGCGACGTTCTTGCTCAACTCCTCCACCGCGGCGCGGCTGGGCGCCGGCTCGCCAGCGAGGCGCAGCAGCGCCGGCATGAGCAGCCACCAGAGCAGTTCCTCGTAAAGTTCGCGAACCAGGTAGAAGTGGCCCTCCGACTCATGGACGCCGCAGAGCCAGCGGACGTCGGGATCGAGCCAGAGAACGGGAGCGAGCGCGACTTGTTCCTGGTCGGGTTGCGGAGTTGGTGAGGCGGTGTTCCCTTCCCGGGTCCCCAAATGCGAGGGACCTGGGGCACCCGCGCTCTTCCCTTCCCGGCTTTCATTTGCAGCAGGCGAAGAATCTGTGGCTTCCGGCAGCGTGGACGCTGCCGGTACAACCGGCCTCCCACCCCAACCAGCCGAAGACCCGCTGGTTGGGGACTCCGGACTGGAGTCCGGCGCTACGAATTCATTGCCGGCGCCGGCGCCAGTCAACAGCAGAACCTTGATGCGCGCGGCGGCACGCCACGCTTCTTCGCCCTTGAAGCCGAGCGCGGCGAATGCATGTCCAAACGGCTCACGCAGGCGCAGACGATCGAAGAGATCGAGCGCGGTGCGTTCAGGCTGCGCGGCCCCCGGTTGTGTGGTATCGATAGATTCGG
>JBEKAS010000084.1:0-15392 GCA_050015795.1 Occallatibacter sp.
GTCCTAAGACGGTGGAGCTCTCCGCGGTTCATTAGGCATTCCGGACTGGCGGACACGGCACACAGAACCGATTGTCGAGTTGAGCCCCTGTTCATTGAATGTTGGTTCAACCAGCGTTGATCACCCACCTGCTTTGCAGGCCGGTTTCTAATGCGGATGGTAGGGGTAAGCGCGGGGAATTGCAAGTCTTGTGCGAAAGGGGCAAGTTGTGGTAACTTTTTGCGCCCCGCATTTTGGGAAGCGCCGGCCCGAAACGGCACAAAGCAGGGACCGAGAAAATCAGGGACTAAGGGACTAAGGGACTAAGGGGCTAAGGGACTAAGGGACTGAGGGACTAGAGAGCGGTAGTCGGTGAACAGTGGGCAACTGGTAGCCTTTTTGCTTTCCGAACCGGCTCACGAAACCTGTCGTGGTGAGTTTGCTTCCTGAAGATCCGGGTCGCCCGCCGCCGCCCTATTCAGAAGGTCTTCTCAATGCTCGTGAGCTTGCCGCCAACGAATTTCAAGTGTGCGTAGATCTTGATCACACTGGCGCTTCCGCCCCGCTGGAAGGTGCTTGGCGAAAAGCTTTGTTTGCCGCTGTCTTCTGCAAGGAGGCGGGCACTCTCAAACTGTTCCTGCACAAATTCGCTCAGCTCCGGGTTGTTGTGACCTGTCCAGCCGATGTCGAATTCTACTTGGAAATTTTTGCCGAACAGGGCCTTCACAATTCCCAGTTTCATTCGAAGGGCGTCGCCGGCGCTCCACTTGTCAGAGTAGAAGTCTTTCAGCGTCGTGACCCCGACTGAATAGGAAGATAAAGTCGCAAGTTGTTTCTCGACCTCAGCGTTTGGTGCGTTTGTCTTCGGCGCCTCTTGCTGCCCATTCATGGATCGACAGAAGGCTGGATGCGAAGGATTGAGAATCGGGGCAAGGAAAAAGGCTAAGCAGCAACGGGAAAGTAACGGGGCCCGGAAAGACAGTAAACGCATGATGTGAGTCCCTCCTACGGCACGCTGGTCGGATAGATTGCCTTAAGGCCCCGCGCCACAGGTACGCAGTAAAAGGAGAATACTTTTCCCAAAACTGTGCACTTACTTGCAGTAAGTCCGTTCCCAAGTGTTGCTAAGTAATTTAGATTCAGCATGTCAGATTGGTGCTTGAAGTGCAACTCTTAGCGGGTTCGGTGTCGGCGTGTGCTCGATGCTCGAATGGGGGAAGTTCCAAACATGCGAAAAGCTTTGTGGTTCATCCCAGTCCTATTCCTGCTCTTGGCCATCGTTGCGCCCTGCGCCCGTGCCGACAGCGTGACCTTCACATGCACGGAAGTGTGTTCGGCCCCGGTACCGACTGCGCCAGACGTGACATTCCCGTCGCCAACCCTCGACATCACGTTTGATTCTCAGACATTAGACCTAACACTGCCTGGCTATGACGTTGATACTGACTCCTTTAATTGGTTTACATCCAACAATCTCTTTATAGTAGCCGATAATGATCAGCTTTACGGTCAGGGGTCGAGCGTCGCAGACAACTCTGAGGCGGTAGAGGATGAGGGCGGCGTATTACTCTTCACTACTGCTCCCGCTTCCACGCCGGAGCCAGGCACCGTCACCCTAATGTTGCTCGGGATAGGACTCGTGTTGGTGATGCGGAAACGGATAGGGCTGTGCCATTCACAGGGCACTTAAACGCATCGCACCCAAACACATCCCGCACTCCACAAAGCACCCACCGCTTCCAGCTCCGAACGTATAGCTCAACGCCTCGCCGGATAACCTCCAGCGGGGCGTTTTGCTCATAAAGCCGAACCACATGTTCTTGAAAACCATTCCAAGCCGAAGGCGCAACGCCCGTTTTTCGGGCTCAATTGCCGCTGCCCGGCGCTTGACTGGCGGCTGGCGACGCGGGTTTCGCATTCTCCATTTCCGCCGCGTGGGCAATCATCTTCTTCAATTTGCCTTCGATGTTCTCGTCTCCCACGTGTTGGTCTTCCAGCACGCCGTCGGCATCGATGGAAAACGTGGCCGGAATGGCGTCGACTGAGAACATTTTCGCCATGGGCCCTTCGAATCCGCCGTCGCGGTACTGCAGCCAGGGCATTTCGTTCTTCGCTACAAAATCTTTCCACTTTGCCGCATCGTTATCCAGGCTCACACTGAGCACCACGAGGGGCTGGCCCTCGAACTTCTGCGCGATTTTGCGAATATGCGGCAGTGCTTCGCGGCAGGGACCGCACCACGTGGCCCAAAAGTCGATGAGCACCACTTTGCCGGCCAGGTTGTCCATGCTGATGTGCTGGCCGTCCAGGGTCGTCAACGTGAAGGCCGGCGCCATTCGCGAGCGCGCCAGCTCGACGCGATTCAGAAAGCGTGCGGCCCTCGCGTCCGCCGCCTCATCGCTCTTGTCGCCGTCGAGAAAGGCGCGGAACTCCCCACGCGCAGCGTCGTCCTGATGCAAATAAGCGAGGTCAATCCCCATGCCAAAGTGAGATCCGACGACGGTAGGATCCAGAGAGAGCGCGGTGCGGAACTCATCGAGGCTCTTCTCGAAGCAGTCCCGCTGCTTGTCGCCTTTGACGCCGATTCCTTCGCGCTGGAGCGCAATTCCGATCTGAAAGTGCAGCGGGGCGCGCGCGGAATCGCTGGTTACGGCCGGGAGCCAGTCCCTGAGGATCGCTTCGGCGGTTTTGTAGTCGCCGATTGCGAGTGCGATGGCGTGCGCGCGCTTGAGGCATTGGCCGCAATGGCCGCCATCCTGCGCATTGGCCTTGCGATAGGCTTCGATGGCCAGGGCTTGGTTGCCTTGTCGCTCCCACTCCTGCGCCGTTTGATAGGTCTTATGTGCTTTCGGGTCGGAGGGTTCGCCGGGCTTCGGCGCAGCGGCCTGGCTTGCGCGGCATGGCTGGAGGCACCATCCAAAGGCCAAAACAAGAAGTGCAAGGGCGAGCCTGCATTGACGGACATGGCACATGGTCGCATCCCCACAGCGTCATTTGATTTGTGTGTTGGTAGGAATATTACACCGGTTGCGGTCTCCGGGTCTCAAAAGCCGGAGCAGGGGACGCGCGATTTTTGGTGGGTATGAAAAGGTGCGGGGGTCGGGAGACCCCCGCGACAGCCGGCCAGGAGGCCGGCGCTACACTTGCCAGGAGGCCGGCGCTACACTTGCCACGAGGCCGTCGCTACACTTGCTACGAAATCGGCGCTACACAAGGCTGACTACGCCTTGCCGGGGCTGGCCGTTGGCTGCGGCGGTGCGGCGGGTTTCGCGGCGTCCGCCGACGCGGATGGAGCGAGAGACGCATAGGGACTGGCTGGCGCGCCGGGAGCGACCTTTTGCATCAGCAGCGCTCCCAGCCCTTCCAGAACTCCATTGGCGTTGCCGCCGCCTCCGGCGACGAGTGTGTTGGGCATGAACGGGACGTTGCTTCTGGAAAGTGCTTCGATGGCATTTACCAGGGCCGTGGCTCCCTGGCCCAATGCTGCAACTTGTTTTTGATAGGCTTCGGCGCGGGCCAAGCCAACGGCTCGCACCTGCGCGCCCTGCGCTGTGCCGGTGCGCTCAATATAAGTGGACTCGCCGTCGGCTTCTGCCTTGCGCGCTTCGGCATTATTTTTCTTGATGTCGACGCCGACCGCGGCTTGCGCGAGTTGGGCCTGCATGTCCGCGGTGCCGCGCGCCTTCTCGGTTTCGATGCGCTGGTCCTGCGCCTGCCGCTGCATCTTGAAGGTTTCTACCTGCTGGTGCGCGACTTCGCGCTCGGTGAGCACCGTGACCAGTGCGGCCGGGTAGATCACATCCTGGATGTAGACGCCGCGGGTTTCGATTTCGTACTCGGCGAGCTTCCTTTGGATGTAGACGAATGCCTCCTCCTGCACGACCTGGCGCGTCTGGATGAACTTGATGGCTTCCATGCCGCCGATTTTGTCGCGGAACAGATTGCCGACGGCCGCCTGCAGAACCTCGTTCACCAGGTTCTCCATGGAGCCGACCATGGAGATTACGCGCGGAGCTTTGGTGTCGGGAACGTGGATGAGGACCTGGAGGTCGATGGCGAAGACAAAGCCCTCGTTACTTTTCGCAATGATAGGTTCGAGGCGCGCGTCGAGGCCGTGGGCTCCGGTGACGTCCTTGGCCCAATCGAGCTTGAGGATTGCGGTGAGGACAACCTTGGCGTCGTAAATCCGGGGGTTGATGGGATACTTGCCGGTACGCAGTGCTTCCTGCCAGATGCCTTGATGGCCGGGCCGCACCAGGCTGCCGAATTTGAATCCGACGCCGGAAGTGTCCTGGGTGGGCAGGCCGACGTAGGCCTTGATCACGGCCACTTGCCCTTGCTCGACGACCAGCATCGGGACCTGCTCGACGCGCACCAGGAACGGGTTCAGGTTGTAGGCGCCGTAGAGAAGCGGATCATGTTGCAGGCCGATCTTGCCGCCGGCATCGAGGAATTGCTGGAAGTCCTGGTAGTTGTTGTGCAGCGTGTTTTTGCTGCCGAGGATGGCGGCGATGAGCTGAAAGTCGGTGGTGTCGGGCTTCTTTTCGAGCTCCGCGACATCGTCGAAGACGCCCAGGCGGCTGGCGATGGCGCCTGCCTGCAGCGGCTGGCCTTCGAGCGAGGTGACAATGCCGATCATGTCCGCGACCTTGCCGCTCTCAGTGGGCCGGGGCGCAATGCGCGTGACTTCGAGCTGCCGCTCTTCCAGCCCGAACGCCGTGAAGGTGAGCCGGCCCGTCTGGTCGGCCAATTGGCGGTAGGTGTCGGTGATGGGAACGCCGAAGACCTGCGGCTTGGTGATGATGAGGAAGGCTACAGGATGGATGGGGGCCAACATGCCGGGCGAAAGCACCGGCCGCTGCACGCCCTTTTGGCCGCCGTTGGCCACGAAGCCTGAAACGTCTGTAAAGTTGCCGAACTCGTTTTTGTACACGCCCGACTTCGCGCCAATCGGTGTGGCTGCGCCCACTTGCGCGATGACCACGCCGATTTGACCGGCAGGGACCTGGACCCACGGATGTTTGGCAACTGCGTAAATCGCGCAGAACTTGAAGCGCAGACCGGGCATGAGCAGTTCCGCCTGGTAGCCGGCCTCGCCTTTGAAAGCGACCGGGTTGTCGCCGGGCAACTTTGCGCCAAAGCGCTTGCGGACCAGGCCGACTTGCGTGGGGCCTATGCTGTAGATTGACTTGGCGACGAGAACAATAAGAATGAAGAGGCTAAGAAGAACCACTCCTTGCAGCAGAGTGGCGGGCGAAAACATACTGTCGAACATACTTCCTCCCGTGTCCGGGACAGGACCCCATTCGGCCCACATTTTCGGGGACGTCTAAGGATACTCCCAGAGCAGGGAGCAAGGGAGCAAGCCACCCCGCCGAGCAAAAGTCGCTCGTCGGGGACCCCGGCAGGGAGCGAGGGAGCGGGGGAGCGAGAAAGGCGGGTGCGGGAATGGTGCAACGGCGTTCCGGTGACGGCTAAGAATCTTGCCCCTGGATACCCAAAAAGCCGCAGGGTGACGCGCGAGGTGCGGACGAAAAAATCATCTTTTGGCATGCAGGCAAATGGCGTAACCTGAGGATCAAGAACACGAGATTCCCATGGCGGAAATCCGACAATTCGGAGCAGAGGGATTCGGGGACGCTCGGCAAGACGCGGCGCAGCAGGCTGCGCCGACGCTAGACTCCGCTGCAAGTCATGGAAAGTATTGCGTTTACAACCAAACCCGTGAGCGTTTTGTGGCCACCGATGTAGAAACTGCCCACGCTTCACCTGACGGCGCTGAAGCGCGCCTGCGAGCCCTGGAACAAGGCGCCGGAACCGGGCTCTGGATTCTTCCTTACCAGGAAATCTCTCCAACCAGCATCCGCTTTCCGGTGGATTTGGTCTTCCTGGACAACGATTGTGTCGTTCTTGCCATTGTTGAGTCGTTTCCCCTTGCAAGCGTGCCTGCTTCAGGTGCAAAAGCCCTGAGCGTGCTCGCCTTTCCGGCAGACGCTATGGCCAAGGGAGAGATACGTGCCGGCGATCAGTTGTTCATCTCCAAACCCGAAGAGATGAAGCAGCATTTGCAGACAATGAAGGAAGCAAAGGCTGAAGCGCCCAGCACTCTGGGGCCTGTTTTGGAGCAATTCGCCCTCACCCCCGCCGAGGAACCAACCGGCCCGGCGATAGAGGAACCGGTCGAAAGCGTAGTGGATACTGGGCCGGGCGCGCCCATTGAGGCTGCGCCCAAAGAGCCTGCGCCCGTAACGGCAGAGATTGCTGGTGGAGAAGTGGCTGGCAGGGAAGAGCTTGCGCCCTCACCGCCTATCGAAACGAACTCCTGGAAGAAAAGGCTGGGAACCAGGAATTGGTTCACGAACCTGCTGCTGGGAGATCCTGTCGACCCGCGCACAGCAACGCGGGAGGTGCTGCCGGGATTGATTGCCTATTTCTTCACCGGCGGCAATCCGGTGGCACAGGAGGTGCGTGATATCAGTAAGACGGGGATATATATCATTACCAATGAGCGCTGGTATCCCGGCACGGTGATCCGTGTCACTTTGACAGACCGGGATCATCCAACGGCTGACCGAACCCTCACCGTCAATGCACAAGCTGTTCGGTGGGGAAAGGATGGTGTCGGCCTCGAACTCGTCCTGGAAAAAGAGGCCCAGCAAGGAACCGCGATTTCTCAGTCGTTGGAACGAACCTTCGGAGTGAACCCCGCCCGTGTCGAAGAGTTCCTGGAAAACCTTAAAACACCGCCACCGCAAGAATGAAGTTCGGCCGTAGTGACGGCTGGTCTGCGATGTGCGGGTCTGGAGACCCGCACGACAGCCGGTCTGGAGACCGGCGCTACAAGTTGGAGACTGGAGACCGGCGCCACTGACTGGCGGCCGGGGTTCCCGGCCAATCGAGAGCAAGCAGCTAATATTTTGCGGCCAGGGATCTTGCGGCCTCGGAGAATTCCGGCTTCTGCGCTTCTGCTGCCGCTCGCGCCGAGCGCGGCGCACGCTTTCTGCCTGCGGGGGCGCTCTGTGCGGCCGTGGATGCATGGACCTGCGAGGCGGCGTTTTCGCCCATCACGTGCAGGCGCAGGAAATTGGTGGAACCGGACTTGGTGCGGGTGCCGGCCACTATCGCAATGACCTCGCGCGGGCGCACGTAGCCGCCCTTTTCCAGCATCTTCTCGGCAAGGTCGACCATGGCTTCAGTGGTGTTGGCCTTGGGGCAGCGGATGGGCGTGGTGCCCCAGAGAAGATTGAGGCGGTTGACGGTGACCTCAACGGGGCTGAGCGCGAAGATGGGCGCGGAGGGGTGGTACTTGGAGAGCTTGCGCGCCGTGGTCCCCGACTCTGTAAACAACGCGATGCCGCGCAGGTCGAGATCGTTGGCGGCGTGTGCCGTGGCTTCGCAGATGGTTTCGGCAATGGAGAGATGGCTGGGGCGCTCGTGGAACTCGGATTCGAGGTTCTCCATGATGTGGCGTTCGGTTTCGCTCACGATGCGCGCCATCATGGCCACGGATTCCACGGGATATTTGCCCACGGCCGACTCGCCGGAGAGCATGACGGCGTCGGTGCCGTCGTAGATGGCGTTGGCCACGTCGGAGACCTCGGCGCGCGTGGGCCGCGGATTCTCGATCATAGATTCGAGCATTTGCGTGGCCGTGATGACAGGCTTTGAGTATTCGGCGGCGCGGCGGATGATGAACTTCTGAATGGCGGGCACCTTTTCCGGCGGAACTTCCACGCCCAGGTCGCCGCGGGCCACCATGATGCCGTCGGAGACCTGCAGGATGGCGTCGAGATGCTCGACCGCCTGCGGCTTTTCCAGCTTGGCGATGATCCAGGTGTGGCTGCCAAGCGCGGCCACGCGGTTGCGCACCAGGCTCACGTCTTCGGCCGTGCGCACAAAGGAGACAGCGATTGCGTCGACGCCGTGACGGAGCGCGAACTCGAGATCTTCTGCGTCTTTCTCGGTCAGCGACGGCGTGCGCACCAGGACGCCGGGAAGATTGATGCCCTTATGCTCTCCCAACAGGCCGCCGTTGACAATATCGCAGGCCACGTCGTCGCCGTTCACTTCGTGAACGCGCAGCTCGATGAGTCCGTCGGAGAGCAGAATGCGCGAGCCCTGCTCGACGTTCTCGGCGAGTGTCTTGAAGGTGGTGCCCACGCACGCCGTCGTGCCCATCAAGTCGCGCGGCGTGATGATGAGCCGGTGGCCAGCCTTGAGCAGCACGGGCTGATGATCCTTGAGTAGCCCGGTGCGAATCTTCGGCCCCTGCAGGTCGCCCAGGATGCACATCGGCTTGCGTTCTTCCTTGCTCACCTTGCGGATTTTCTGGATGACGGCGGCTTTGCGCTCGTGGGTGCTGTGGGAGAAATTGAGCCGGACCACGTCAACGCCGGCGTGGATCATGTCGCGAATCACGGGCTCCGTGTTGGAGGCGGGCCCGAGCGTGGCGACAATCTTGGCGCGGCGCTGCGAAGGGGAATCCGTCAGGTTCAGTTCGGCAAAGGGCATCAGGGAAGCTCCGGCGGCAATTCAAGTTCGGCCCAAAAAGTTTTTGAGTTGGTGAAAAGGGGCAAAGGAGCGCTACAGACCCCATTGTAAATGGAAGGGCGGGTGGAAATCGGCGGAGAGGCAGCGATGTGCGGGTCAGGAGACCCGCACGACAGCCGGTCTGGAGACCGGCGCTACATCAGGAGGCCGGCGGTACAAACTGTGGAGGCCGGCGGAGCCAGTTCCTGGCGCGCAAAAACCCCTTATTGGGAGGCGCGGACCAGTTCGGGCGCGACTTTATCCCCTGCCAGTTGAATCTGCCGCTCCCAGTAGAGAACGCCGTTCAGCTCGGCGCCTAGCAGGACGCTGAACGAGGTGATGTAGAGCCAGACCAGGGTGGCGATGCCGGCGGCGAAGGAGCCGTAGATGCGCGTGTAATTGGCCACGCTGGTGACGTACCAGCCATAGGCCAGTGTGGCGGGGAACCAGATGATGGCGCCGGCGATGGCGCCCGGCACCACCCAGGCCCAATGCTCGGTGCGGCGCGTGCCGAAGTGGTAGAGCGCGGTGAGCACCGCGACGATGGCAACACCGCTGACCGTCCATCGGACCATGCGCCAGAAGAAGATGACTACATGGCGCAGATCGTGGCCGGCGTTATCGATCATCCACCTCTCGATCTGATGGCCGAAGACGATGGCCAGCGATGCCAGCGACAGCGGAACCAGCACGATGAACACCAGCATCAGGCCGCGGGCGCGGCGGCCCCAGAACGTCCAGCTTTCGGGCGGAAGCCGGTAGGCGCGGCGAAAGCCCTCCATGAGCGAGAGCATCACGCCGAGACCCGCAAAAAGGCTGAGGCCGGTGGCGGAGAGAATCACCGGGCCGGAGTGGATCTGGTGCGTGAGGATGGAGGACTGCACGAGGTCGAGGGTGTCGGGGGGCAGAAACTGCTCGAGGACGGCGCGGGTTTCTCCCACCAGCGAGGGGCCCTCCTCGACCTGGGCCACCAGCGTGGTGATTACCAGCAGGGCAGGGAAGAACATGAGCATGCCGGAATAAGCCGCGGCCTTTGCCGTATTGACAACGTCGTGGGCATAGGCGTGAAAAAGCGCTTCCCGTATCTTGGCAAAATAGCGCGACATATGCGACAAGGCAAGAGTAGTGCATTTTCGCGGGTTGCGGGGGGAAAAACAGGGACGTAGGGACTAGGGACTGAGGGACTAAGGGAATAGGGACTAGAGAGCCGATTGCGGGCCTGGAGGCCCGCACGACAGCCGGTCTGGAGACCGGCGCTACAACTAACGCCGCTGTCTCACCGGTCCGTGCAGGAGTAGCAGGGATCGATGGAGGCTTGGATCAGCGGCGTATCCGCGAGGCGCGCGCCGCGCACCATCCAGCGCACCGCCGGCATGTTGGCGTAAGTGGGTGTGCGCACGTGCACGCGGGCCGGATTGCGCGAGCCCTCTTTCCAACTGACCGAATACATGACCTCGCCGCGCGGCGCTTCCACGCGGCTGGTGGCCGTGCCGGTGACGAAGGCGAACTTGTCACCGCCCACGGCGATCTCGCCCGGCGGCATATCGGTGAGTGCCTGGCGCAGGATGCGGCAGCTCTCCATGATTTCGAGGGCGCGCACGAAGAGGCGCGCGCGCACGTCGCCGGCCTTCTCCACCGGAACCTCGAATTTCATCCCCGCGTAGGCCGCATAAGGCGCATCGCGGCGCAGGTCCTGGTTGATGCCCGAGGCGCGGGCCGTGGGTCCGACCACTGCGCAGGAGACGGCTTTCTCGTGCGTGAGGATGCCGATATTCGCGCAGCGCGAACGCGCCGTGGAACTGGTGGTGAAGATGGGAATCACGGTGCGCATCATTTCGCGCTCCAGGTCCTCCACCATGCCCACCAGAGCAAGCGGGTCTTCGACGTCGCGATTGACGCCGCCCACGCGGTTCATCGAATAGTTCACGCGGTTGCCGGAGATAGCCTGCAGCACGTCCATGACTTTCTCGCGCAGCGCAAAGCAGGTCATGAACATGGTTTTGAAGCCCATGAGCTTGGCGGCGATGCCCGCCCACAGCACGTGCGAGTGCAGGCGCTCCAGCTCCGCCATGACCACGCGAATGTACTGGGCGCGTGGCGGAGCTTCGAGTCCCGCCAGCTTCTCCATGGCCTGGCACAAAGTTAGAGTGTGGATGAACGAGCAGATGCCGCACACGCGCTCCATCAGCGCGATCACCTGGAAATAGTTGCGCGTCTCGGCCAGATGCTCGATGCCGCGGAAGTTGAAGCCGATATTCAGCTCGGCATCCTGCACCGTTTCGCCTTCGCAGATCATGTCAAGTTTGTAGGGTTCTTCCAGGCCCGGATGGTAGGGACCCATGGGGATTTTGTAGCTCATTGTGCGACCTCCTTCTGTCCCGGCGCGGCCGTGGCCGGCTTGGGCGGCGCATTGGGGTCTTCGCGCAAATTCACGCCCGTCTTGTCGCCCTTGCGCAGCAGAAGCGGCTCATATGCGCGGCCCGTAAAGTCGATGGAATACTCTTCGTGCACTTCGCGCTCGATCCAGTCCGCCGCTTCGCACAGATCGAAGATGCTTTCGATTGAGTTGCCAGCAATTACGAAGGGCAGGCCGAGCAGGCGCCCTTCGAGATCCCAGTGATACTCCAGGCGGAAGCCTTCCGTGCCGGGCAACTGGTAGGCGGTGATGGTGATGAAGCGGGCATGCACTTCGTTCATGACCGTAGCCACTTGGCGGACGCTGATAGTGCCGGGATTCAGCCACCACGTGCCGCGGCTCTCGTTCCACTGTTCAACAACGCCCAACTTTTCCGAAATGGTTTCGAGAGCGATCATTATGAGTCTCCTGCTGGCGGCGTGGACGCCGCCAGTACAGCCGGTCTGGAGACCGGCGCTACAAAAGAAACGGTGGGCGCTACGGATGAAGTGGCCGGCGCTACGGATGCTGCGGACGGTTTCGGCGCAGGCGGACGCCGCGCCACGGTGTAGGACTTTTTCAACTCGCCCTGTGTCAAGTAAATCGGCGGCGTGTCCTGCTGCTGCGAGAGCGCGTGCTCAGTGCGGCCTTCCTTGAGCGCGTGTTCGATGCAGCCCTCCACGCAACGGCCGCAAAAGGTGCACTGGCCGGGATTGTAGCTCCAGGTGAACTCGCCCTTGCCGGCCTTGAACTCGATGGCGCGCGAGGTGCAGCGCATGCGGCAAACGGCGCAGCCGGTGCAGAACGCGGGATCGAACTCGACCAGGCCGCGGAAGCGCGCCGTGATTTTGGGCCGCGCGGGAAAAAGCAGGGTCTGGTAACCGCGCCGCAGATTCTTCCACAACATGGTGAGAATGTTCATAACCAGAACCTCACGAAGAGCGCGGACGAGATGGCAAGCACCGCGAAGATGAGCGTGCATTGCCAGTAGAAGCGCACGCTGGAATCGATGGCGAGACGCGCCGTGGCCGCGGCCAGCACTGAGAGCAGCAGAACAACGGCCACAGAGAGCACGACAAAGATGCAGCCGGCGAGCAGCGTAGTTCCCCAGGCCAGCGCGATGTGCGGCGCGACGAGCGTGGCTACGAGACCCGTTGCGGCAACCCACTCCAGGCCGTGAGCGAGTTCCCACATGGCCAGCTCGGGGCCGGCGTACTCGGTCATCGGTCCGGCGTAGATTTCCTGCTCCGCATTGGGCAGCGAGAAGGGGTTGATGTGCAGCTTGGCGGGCAGGCAAATCAGAATCGCGATGATGCCGAGCACAGTGAGGAAGGTCGGGTGCATCGCGGCCAGTGCTTCGAGCCGGAACGTGTGCTGCGAGGCGGCGATGGAAACGATGGCCAGCAGAAAGACAATGTTGTAGGAGACGCTCAGTGCGGCCTCGCGCGCCGAGCCGATTTCGCCGAAGATGGAACGCGATGAGAAGCCTGCGGCGATGATGCAGATGGACGGAAGCTCCAGCAACGCGAGCAACAGGATCAGGTCGCCTTCGAATCCGCCCGACAACGGCAAAACGGGAAGCAGCCCAACCGCTCCGGCCGCGGAGGAAACCGCGATAAGCGGCCAGGCGCGCATGATGAAGCCGGCAATGCCGGGGCGCGGCGGAGTGCTTTTGCCGAGCAGCTTCATGAAGTCCCAGAAGGGCTGCATGAAGGGTGGGCCGACGCGCTCTTGCATGAGCGCGACGGCTTTGCGCTCCATCCAAAGGAAGAACCAGGCGGCGGGCACGGCGAAGAGCAGGCCGGGAAAGATGAGCAAGCGGGCGAGGGCGGTGAGCATGGGGTTCATGGCTGCACCTCCTCTGCTGTTGCGATGGCGACTGCGGTCTGCGGCGGGTCGTTGCCGCGTTCGGCCAGAAGCACGGCCGCTTTGACGACGCCGGCAATGATGGCGTCGGGCCGCGGCGGGCAACCGGGCACGAAGACGTCGACGGGCAGGTGCTTGTCGAGCGGGCCAGCCAGCGTGCGGCTGTCGATGAAAACGTTGGTCGTCGCCGGGCAGGAGCCGATGGCAACGACGGCCTTGGGTCCGCAGACCTGGCCGTAGACGGTTTTCACGGCGTTGACGGCTTTGTCGGTCACCGGGCCGGTGACGCAGAGAATGTCGGCGTGCCGCGGACTGCCCTGCAACAGCACTCCCAACTGCTCGGCGTCGTAACGCGGCGAGAGCGCGGCCACAATTTCAATGTCGCAGCCGTTGCAACTGCCGGAGTTCATGTGGAAGAGCCAAGGGCTGCGGCGGCGCGCGGTGCACATCAATTTCATCCAGAACTTTGGGCGCTTCCAGAACTTCATGGCCGCACCCCCATCAGAGATTGCCACGCGTGGGGCCAGATTCCGGCAATGAGCAGGACGGCCACCAGCACGACGATCACGGCCTTGAGAGCGAATGGCTCGCCCATTTCCGATTCGAACGTCGCCTCGTACGCCACTTCACGCGGCTCCTTGCTGGGCTCACGCGGAGGTCCCCACCAGTTGCGCGTGAGCGCGAGAGTGTAGGCGATCAATGCGAGGATTGACGAGGCGATGAAGATGGTGAGCGGGCAGAAACCGATTTGGAACGCGGCGGAATAGAGCCGCCAGCGGCCGATAAATCCCAGCGTGGGCGGAATGCCCAGCATGGCCAACATGCCGAAGAGGAATCCGAAGGCGCTGACCGGGTAACGCACGGCCAGAGCTACTGGCTCGGAGTTGAAAGCGCCGTCTGCCTCGGGCGCGGCGAGACAAATAAACAAAAGCGCCTTGGCCAGGGCGTGCGTGGAAGCGGCGATCACCGCGCCCTCAATTCCGATCTTGCTGGCGGAGGCGACGCCGAGAAGCAGGAAGCCGACGTCCTCGACCGTGGAGAGAACCAGCAGGCGCTTGAGGCTGCGTTGCGTGAGCATCAACATTGCAGCGAGGAGTGATGTGAACGCCGCGACAAACGGAAGCAAGGGCTGCGGCGTGAGCAGGCTGGGCATGGTTTGCGCGCCGATGAGGAACTCGCCGAATGCCGCCATATCGACGACTGCGATGATAATGCCGAGGACGAGCGCGGGCACTTCGTCGGCGAGCGCGAGCAGCCAGAAGAACATAGGCACGGCGGCGAGTTTGACGAAGACGCTGGTCAAGAGCAGCGCGCGCGACCAGGACTGGTCAATGGAGAGTTCGCTCGCCACCAGGGAGCCCGCGGAGAGGAGAACGGCCGCGAGATAGGTGATCTTCGCTGTTTTGCGGCGGCCTGTGGCCCAGACAATGAAAACGGTGAGCAGTGCGGCCAGTTCCAGAAGGCCGATGCGCAGCCATGGATGGCTGACGGCGAGACCGGCGACAGAAAGGCCGCCGACGATCAACATATAAGGCCAAACCGACGGTTTGACGTTGGGTGTTTTTGCCAGCGCGACAAAGAAGAGCGCCGCGGCGGCTATTGCGATGGCGGAGATCAGAAGAAGAGGAACATGCGCGGGCGCGAGTGCAGACCCGCTGGCTGAAACCGGCATTCCCGGCACAACCCAACGCGCGCACGCAAAGATGGCCGCGGCCAGCACGACGAGAAGAATGGTCGCGCGCCGCTCCATCCAAGAAACAACTACACCCAGCACGCGTGAGACCGCCTGCAAACCGCGCCACATCGCCAAATACACTTGATCCACATTCGACCAGCGGAAGAAAGAGTGCCAGTGCTCCTGAAAAATCTCAGAAAAGTCGCCGGCTGTGAGGCGTCCCTGCTCGCCGAGCGGCTCGCCGCCAGTAAACACGCCGCCACCCGCACCGGCCATCGCAGCTCCGGAAGATGCAGGACGCACGGCGTAAGCGACGAGATAAATTGCGCCGCCAACGACGAGGGAGACCAGCGCCAGCACGAGGCCGCCGGTTGAAGAGAAGCTGCCGGCATCGGCGGAGAGGCCCAGCCACGTGACGTGCACGCCCGTGCCCATGCCCAGCGCCATGAGAATCGGATTGAGGAAGTAGTTGACGGCCATGCCGGTGAGCAGAAACGCGCGCGCGGCTTCGAGCGCTCCGCGATCGGCGAGCAGGTCGCTTGCGATCATCGACCCGGCCGACAGCAGAACCACGGTGAGGTAAACGAATTTGGCCGCGCGCGTGCGCGCCGTCTGCCACACCAGAACCACCGTGAGCAAAGTCGCAAGCTCAAGCGCGCCCAGGCGCACCCGCGCCAGTGGAAGGACCAGCCCACTGACGGTGAGGCCACCGATCAAGAAGAGGAGCGGGACAACTTTCCAATTGGAGCGGCCGGAAAGCGAGGCCAGCAGCAACGCCAATGCGGCAAGGCCGACGGCCCACATTAGCACCAACGGGATCTGTGCGAGCGGCATTACTGCCGGGATGTGGGCGGGAACCACTCCGGGCACGACCCAATGCACCAACGCGAAAATTGCGGCTGCGAGAATCACCAGGAGGAGCGTGGCGCGGCGCTCCATCCATGCGAA
>JBEKAS010000085.1:0-15337 GCA_050015795.1 Occallatibacter sp.
TTTTCCGCGGGCGGAGCAACGATGACGGGCGCCGCCGTCTGCTCGCCGTGCACGATGGCAAGCGCCGCAGGCGGCAACGGCCTATTGGCGTTGGCCACGAGCAGGCTTACCTGCCACATCTGCGTGTCGGTGAGCGTGTCCTTGAAGGACGGCATCCCGGTGAGCCGGATCCCGTTCGCGACCTTCCAGTAGGTCTCGCCCGGCGGGTCGTCGCTCACGCCCACCACGTCGCTGTTGTTGTGCTTCTGCCACAGCCCCGGAGCGCTGGGATACATATGCGCGCCAAAGCTCGAGGGCTTGCCATAAAACCCGTGGCAGGCCGAGCATTGGTCGCGATAAACCTCCGCCCCGGCCGTGAGATTGTCCTGGTCGGCCTGAATGGGCGGATTCCCCGGCATCTCGCGGGCAATGCGCGCATTGAGCGCCACATGCGTAATCTGGCGCTCCATGGGCAACGGCGGATCTGCCACAGCCACCGGCACGTTCCCCCAGTGGAACCACGCCAAAACTGCTAACGGCGCCAGAATCAGTCCTAAAATCACTCCAAAAACGATACGGCCCATGGTTCGCTGTGCCTCCGTTCTCACTCATCGTAGCCCATCGTTCGCAGTTCTGCAGACTGAATCGACAGACTTTCTCTCGACCGCCGACGGACCCCTTGCGCCGCGCACCCTAAACGTATTTCCAATGACTTGCCCTAGAATTGGAAGTCGAAACAGGATGAGAGTGACCGCAAGAAAGGCCCGGAAATGAGCGACGAGGAAAAACGAAGATTCTGCGACAAACTGATCAGCGACGGTATCGCCGGGCGATCGGACGAGGACTCGGTAACTCGCGCGACATTGCTGACCGACTTCGCGATTGAGGTTGGCCATAAGGGCGGAGTTGCATGCGCACTTCAGTGGTACGAAGCGCTTGAGAAGATGAATATCGGCGGCGAATCAGCGATCAAACTCGATTTCGGCAGGGCCAACGCCATTGCCGGGGAGAGGTACGGCACACAGTGGACTTGGGATCAGCCATCGCTGGCAAGGGAAATTTTCTACCTGCGTCGTGCCGTGTCAAACCCCGCATTTGGGAACGTGCCAAAGGATTTGAGGTGTATTTGCCTGAATAACCTTGGCAACAGAATGAGCGTCGCGGGTCGAGCGATAGAAGCTCTTGATTATTGGCACCGAACAATCGAACTCCAGCCAAACTTCGGAATGGCTTTGTGCAACAGGGCCAGGATCCTGACGGAGTACGCGCGTGCTCTCGACGACAAAGATTTCCATGCGCCCTTTCTTTGGGTGGCCCACCAGGAGGCGTCAAAGGCGCTTTCACCGACAGCCGTTTATACAGACCCAGCCCACGACAGGCGTACCCAAGAAAGCGCTAAGCAACTTATGGAGTGGATCGAGTCGGTGTTCGATGTGAAAACGATGGATAAGCTTGGCGACCCTCTCGCCTGCCGCGATAGGTCATCATCGAAGGAAGAGCAGGATTACCGCAGTTGGTGTTTGGCCAATGGCCTGTTTCTGAACCCGCTTAATGACCTCGGCGAGCACAGATCTCTTGCGGCGGACACCTTGGAACTGCCCAGCCTCGTCGTACAGGTGGACTCACCACACCGATTCGAGAGCTTTTTTGACCAGATGAAGCAGGAGTATGTGTCGGCTCGGTGGTCATTGTACGAGGGTGCATCAAATAGGCCGCCGCATTTCTCGGACCGCGATGTATTACTTCAGTTAACCGACCCGAGGCCATCACTTTCCCTTGCGACAGAGAGAATTAAGGGAGCCTACAGGGCTGCATACTCTCTCTTTGATAAGATCAGCTTCTTTGTTAACGGCTATATGGAGCTTGGAATCCGGGAGCGGGACGTTTCTTTCCGGAGACTTTGGCGCTCGGAGGAAAAAAAGCCAATTCGAATCGAGTTCGACCAAAATGGTAATTGGGGATTCTGCGCTCTTTATTGGCTTTCCAAGGACCTTTTCGAAAAAGAGAATGACGAAGTGGCCGAGCCACAGGCTCGCGGCCTGAGCGAAATCAGGAATCATCTGGAGCATAAGTACCTGCGCGTGACCGCAGGCGAATCGGCCATCACTCCGCCCGACGACCTGGCATTCATGGTGAGTCGCGAGGGCCTTGAAGGCAAGGCGCTTCACCTTCTCAAGCTCTCCCGCTCGGCGCTCATTTATCTGGCGGTTGGCTGCAAGTTCGAGGAGGATAGGCGAAAACCGCGCTACGCCGGACTGCCGATAGAAGATCTTCCGCCGGTCCCCTACCTAACGGACGACGAGAAGAAGTAACCGATCCTTGTTTGCGCCCCGCCGCCAGAAAATTAAAGCCCTCGGGCTTTGCAGATAATTACGCACCTTTCCGACACAATAGAAACATCCCGTCCCGGCAATATGAGGAGGCCGCTCGACGCATCCAGCGTCTTGCAGCCAACTGCCACTTATCTGGCCGTATACCGGAACGTGTCAGAAAGGAACCGCCTCCATGGCAGATCACTCGAAGATGAAAACCGGCCGTAAGGCCGTCAAGATCGATAGCCGTAACCTGAAAATGGGCGACTATCTGATGCCCAGCCTGCCACCACCACCGCCCTCCGTCGACTGGACCAAGGGCATCACCGCCTGGGGCATGCTGTTGAATGGCCCCGATCCTGCGGAACCCAAGTACCCCGACGGATTAAGCGACTGCACCATCGCCGGCTGCGGGCACGCGGTACAGGTTTGGACCGCGAATGTCGGCAACGAAGTGACCATCCCTGACGCCACCATCGAAAAGTACTACGAGGAATGGGATGGCTACGACCCAGGCGATCCTTCGACCGACAATGGCGGTATCGAACTCGACGTCCTCAACGACTGGAAGAAGGGTGGCTTCGCCGGCCACAAGCTCACGGCCTTCGCCGACCCCAGGCCCGCCAGCCTCACCGAGGTGCGGCAGTCGATTGCCCTCTTTGGCGGCGTCTACATCGGCCTGTCGCTGCCGGTGACGGCGCAAAACCAGGACGTTTGGGACGTGGTGCCGAACGGCGGCTCCAATGCCGCGCCCGGCAGTTGGGGCGGCCACTGTGTGTACGTGCCCAAATACGATCAGAACGGCTTTACCTGCATCACCTGGGGACAGCCGAAGACCATGACCCTGGCCTTCTGGAACGAGTACTGCGACGAGGCGCACACCCTGCTCAGTCAGGACTGGCTGGCTGCCAAAGGCTCGCCCAGCGGCTTCGATCAGGCCCACTTGCTGGCCGACCTGAAGGCGATTGTTTAGCCTCTCAGTTGCCGCTTCACTTCTCCGCGCGTCAAAACAGAGCAAGTCAACGGACAAACCCCGGCACATGGCTCCCCCAACTGGTTTTAAGATGTTTTAATACCAATGGGGGGAGCGCACCGGCCGTTTGGGTCCGCTCTCGCACTCCCGTGGAGGAATCCCGATACCGATGCAATCTTTTCGCCGTCTCGCCCTTTTGCTGGCGTTCGCATTGCCGGCCATGCCAGCCGCATTCGCACAAAGCTCAGGCAGTTCTTCATCGAGCACCGCGCCGGACCAGAACCAATCCGGAGATCAGACCAGTTCCAGTCAGCAATCCGTCTCGGAATCCCAGGGGCAAGTCAATGTCCAGGCACGCATTCGCCAGCGCCGCGAACAGCGTCGCGCCACTGCCATTCATGACGCCTACGACCACAAGTGGGAGTCCTATGCCGACATGGGCTACCTGCGCTTCACGCCCGGCCCGTCGCTGCAGCGCCTCACCTACTACGCGTGGGAGACGGGCCTGACCCGCTTCTCCAACGAGCGGCTGGGCTTCACGCTCGACGGCCGCGGCTACTACGGCAACGCCTACGTCGGCCTGAACCCCTACAGCCAGGGCGCCTTCACCCGGCCCGAGATCAGCATGTACAACGTGCTCTTCGGCCCTGTCTACCGCTTCTATCTGCAACCCAAGTACTCCATCTCGGGACGCGTCATGGGCGGCTGGGCGTACGGGAACTTCTCCGGCGACACCAACGGCATCACTCCAACGCTTCTCGGCCTCTACCCAGATGCCAGTACCTTTGCCGCCAGCGCCAGCGTCATTGGCGAGTACAACCTGACGCCGAGCGTCGCTTTTAAGCTCGCGCCGGAGTATTTCCTGACCGGTTTTGGCTCAACCGTGCAGGGCAGCCTCGGCTTTACGGCCGGAATTATCTACCGCTTCGGAAAGCAGTAGACGAGCGGCGCGAACAATCAGTAGCGCCAGTCTCCAGACCGGGGTCCCCAGCGAGTGATCTTTGCTCGCTGGGGTGGGAGGCCGGGGTCGCGCAGCGGGGGGGCGAGCGATCTTTGCTCGCTGGGGTGGGAGACCCCCGCACGGCGCGTGGAGCTGAATTGCTGACCCGCTGCCCTGCTGACTCACTGCCTCGCGAACCCCTATAATGGCTCCCGCCATGAAAAACGTCTTTTCGCGCCGCAGCTTCTTGCAATCATCCACACTTGCCGCAGCCTCCGCCGCTCTCGTCAGCGCCGCACCCGCACAGGCTCAAGCCACCCCCGCCTCGGGAAAGCCCTCGCCGATCCGTCTTGGACTTGCCAGCTACACTTTTCGCAACTTCACGCGGGCGCAAATGATCGGCTTCATGAGGCAACTCAACCTGTTCGACCTGAACTGCAAAGACGTGAAGGACCATCTGCCCATGGATCCCGCGCTCGAGGCCGCTGCGCTGGCCGACTACGCCGCCGCGGGCATCAGGCTCCACGCCGCGGGCACCATCTATTTCCCCAAGGACGACGATGCCGACATCCGATCAAAGTTCGAGTACTGCAAGCGCGCCGGCATTGGCGTGATTGTGGCCGGCGATCCCACGCCCGAGTCTTTGAAATGGATCGAGCGGTTCGTGAAGGAATACGACATCCGCCTCGCCATCCACAACCACGGGCCTGAGGACAAGTTCTTCCCTTCTCCGTTCGATGTGCTCAAGGTTGTGAAAGACATGGACCCGCGCATCGGCTGCTGCATTGACGTGGGCCACGCGGCGCGCGCGGGAACCGACCTCGTCGAAGCCATTCACGCCACCGGATCGCGCCTCTACGACATGCACGTGAAGGATCTGACCAGTTTTTTGAGTAAGGAAAGCCAGGTTCCAGTGGGCGAGGGCATCCTGCCCTTCCGCGAGATGTTCGAGGCGCTCATCAAGATCGACTACAAGGGCTTCGTCGATCTCGAGTACGAGATTCATCCCGACGATCCCATGCCCGGCGTGATCGAGAGCTTCGCGTTCATGCGCGGAGTGCTGGACGGCATGGGCTATCTGACGAAAACGGCGAGTTAGGACGATCCGGGCGGGACGGGGTTCTGCATTTTTGCGCACGGGGTGGGGTTTTTCGTTAAGTCCAGCAGAATCAGGCTAAATGTTGGTTTGGATGGTGCTTTTACCCGGCCAAATGTTCGCTTAAGTGGTGCGGCGCGCCCCGCAAAGGTTCGCTCGGGAGGTTGCGATTTTTTGAGACAAATACCGTGAAATTGGCCATTTGGAGGGTGAGTGTAACCGCGAAATTGACCAAATAAGAGCAAAGGTTTGCAGAGAATTTCCCGAAAGAGCGGTCAAACAGGCTAAAAAGCGTGTTTTTGCACGTGTTTTCGCGCGTTTTTGCATGCCAGAAAGCGTTTTCTCGTGGGCTGCGCGCAGTGGTCAGGGGTCGGGAAAGACGGGACTGCGGGGCTACGGGGATACGGGACTAGGTGCGGTGTGAGTGGTCCGTGAGTGCCCCGCCGGCGCGGTCATTCTAAGCACAGGTCGCATGCCGCAAACCGCCGCCGGGATGGCTTTGTATCAGGGCATGAGTTTAATCACGCCACAACCCGCCCACCCGTCCTTCGAAAAATCAAATACGCGGCGAAGCCGCGCCCAAACACAGGCGCGTACGCAATCGCTCATTCCCCGCACCCTTCACACGCGCAAAGGTCACCACAAGCCGACTTCGCAGGACTGATCCAAATTTGGGGTAACTTCCGGATTGACGACAATCCACTCGGAACCGCGTTCGCCTACTTGGCCAACCGAGGGGCCGGGCGTGCCTCCCTCTGCCTGGCGATGTGAGCTCCCATCCAAGCAAAGCCCGCACCAGCAGCCTTCTTGAGCGGGTTAAGTCTGGTTGGGTAGTAGTAATCGGACTCAAACCAACCGTGATCGCGGTAGTAAGTGTAGTCTCGATTATCGTCGCCAAGCATCAACTTCACCGTCGTGCAGCTCATCTTGAAAGCCATGAGCTGCAGGAGGGATGGTGCTGGAAGGGCTGGCTTCAATAGCTGCACGCGAAATCGCCTGCTCTGCCTGGCGAGAGCCGCATCCATTTTCCGCCACTCCTTCTCTATCATCGGCTCCAGCGCTGTCACGCAGCTGCCTTTCACGACATTGAAACCCAGACCGCCTCCCACGAAATCAAGATACTTCACCACCTTGCCGCCCCCGTAGATTCCCTGGACGACGATGCTGGTGAAGCTCTTCCCGTGAAAACGCGGACGGTGGAACACAAAACCGAGCCGGTCGAGGAACGTCTTCATGATCGCGGAAACTTGAAACGAGTAGACCGGAGAAGCAAGAACGACCCCATCGGAGATCGTCATCTTCTCGATGAGCACGTCCCGATCGTCCTTAAGCGGGCAGCACTCTTCCCCCCGCGCGAAACATGATTTGCAGCCGTGACACACGCCAAGGTTGTACTCGCTCAAAAACACGATCTCGCACTGAACGTCACCGAACGACTGCAAGTTGTCGAGGAACTGGCGCGTCGCCGTGTAGGTGAGGCCCCTCTTGCGCGCACTACCGACGAAGGCGGTGATGGTTTTCATCTCCGTTGTCCTCCTCTCACTACTCGTTCTTCCACATCCTGCAGGATGATGAGGTAATGAGGGGAACGGGGTCCCCTCGCATTGATGGTGCATGAAGGCTGAGAAATTGCCCCACGAGCATTCTTATCTCGTGAAGGTGGGTAAAGAGACTTACATGCTCACCGCCTTCGATGGTCAGCATCTCAGCATTCGGCGCTCTGCTCTCGAGCGACACCGCTTGTGCGAACGGAACTGCTTGATCTGCTGTGCCGTGCACCAACAGCGCAGGTACGCGAACCTGCTCCAGGGGGTAGTCGAAAGGTAAGCGGGATTGCCGAATGTCGTTCTCGGTACCAGGCATTCTCAGTGCCATCCGGTCCATCGGGATCATCTGGGATTCGCGCAGCAGTGGCCCTGCTTCAGGATCATCAAGCGTGCGTGCACGCAGTGCCGCATCCGCAATGGTGCGTTGGGCCGCAGCAGCTGGGCTTGCAGCTGCCTTCTTTCGCATGGCTTCGACAAGCCAGGGAATGTGCGCCATCCACTTCATCAAATGAAATCGAAACGGGAGACGAACATTGATTCGCGAGCTGCAGGCAGAGATCATGACAATAGCCCAGCAGCGGTCAGGATAGCGAAGAGCGAACTGAAGCGCGCACTGCCCACCACCCGATATCGCAATCGCCGCTGCCTGCGGAATCTCCAGCGCATCCAGCAGAGCGGCGCATAGGTCCGCTTGTTGTTCGGGGGATTCCCCAGCCCCAAGCGGTGTCCCAAGATATCCGGGGCGCGAAACAGCAATGAGTCGGAACTCGGAGGTGCCCACAGCGGCTCGCCCGAGCAAAAGACTTTGATCGTATCCCCCCATTGCTCCATGGAGGAGAAGAATCGCCGGCCCTTCGCCTGAAATGGCAAACTCAACAACACCCAAACGCGTAGCGATTATTCTCGGGATCGGCTCGCTGCCAGTCCAGCTACCTTGCATTACGTTCACTGGCTCCTCCTTCCCCGAGGGCTGCTCGCCGAGCGCGCTACCGAACGGCGCTCAGCCAGATGCCGGATCAACGCGAGTGCTTCGGCAGACGGTTGCCGCTCGACGCGCCGGTAATCGCGGCCGTCCGCCGTTCTGGATACCAATCCAAGGTCGCATAATTGACGCCGCAGCAGCGCATGATCGCCGAACGAATGATTCGCGCGGATATGACGGTTGAACTGGTCTTCGGTCATTGACAGCTTAGCCGGAAGTCTCGACCAGAGAACCCACACGCATATCTCTCGCAGACTGGCTTTGGATGGCCAGTTTGTCAGGATGCCCTTTGCATCAAATAACCGAGCAAGCCGATTCACCTGCTCGTAGTCGATGGGCTTAGCCAACGGCTGCGGGCGGCTGAGAAGATCGTGGGCCGCGGCTTGGGCGCGAAGGCTTTGGAAATTCCTGTATCCGGCCGTGCGTGCGAGCATGTTCAGCAACTCGACCTGGCCGGGCGCGGAATCGCGATCTCCGAGCTGTTCACGAAGAGAGCGTGCAAGCGCAGAGATGTCTTGAGTGGAAAAGGGAATGGAGCTTCTTGACATCGCTTATCCTTTCGGAAAACACGCCGATCCAAAATTGGATTGTCGGGGGTCGCCGTCTTCCGACTCGGCACGGGATAAGGTGTCAGTCGTACTGGGAACGTGGCAGGTTTAGCTCCCCTTGCGGGGCGGCGACGCCTGGGTGAACTGCCGACCGTGAAATATAGTATTGTCCGTTCGCGATCTTTACGGTGACAGCTGTCACAGACGCACGTGCCCCGCAGACGTAGGCGAGAGGATATGCAGCCGATTACAGCCACGCCTTGTGCGACAGAAGTACTTGCAGCTAACTCTGGAACGGAGATAAGCCGGCGTGTGGCATCCGGTCAGGTCACCTGGCGAGCGCGAGAATCTGGGTCCTTTATCTGCCTAAGCGGCCAAGGAGAAATCATATTTACCCTTTGTCATTCTTCGATGTCGCCGGATGAGGATGACGCCCGGTTTCGATTGTCTCCATGCTTCTGACTCTTGGCCTCGAGATGGATTGTTGGCGTGTTACCGCCCACCCGGATGTGACGTGAGCTAGATCACTTCACGGAAGTATCGGCGACAACCCAGGACTCAATCTCAATGCAGGTCCCGGCGGCGTTTGTTGGTACTGATCGGGGAACCCCGGCGGCTCGTTTTCCCATCATTCCGCGATGAAGCTGCGGAAGGATAGCCACCCAGTTCACTGGCTCGGAAAGGGTGACCACGCCGAAAGAACCGGGAACCGAGGAGATCAAATGCGCGTAAGTCGTTTTGTCTCCCCGGAAAGCGCATCCCTGCAACGCGATGCACCGCCGCATGAGGCGACTCCGAACCTGTTGAGGAAAGCCATGACAGACGAACGAACTCATAATCCGATGCTTTGGAGCACCATTGCCATAGCGCTCCTGGTTGCCGTAACGGCAGTAGCAGGAATCTTTTGGCCTGCAACGTACGCGAAGGAAACGCTGTATTCAAGCGCCGGGGCCATTGGCAGCGATGTTGTCGATCTCTTTTTGGTCGTGCCGCTCTTGCTGATCAGCGGCATCATAGGGTATCGAGGGTCGGTTCCCGCGCGCTTGGTCTGGCTGGGTACTCTGGGCTATCTGCTTTACAACTTTGTTCTTTACGCTTTCGGGACGCACTTCAAAGCGCTGTCCTTGGTCTATTGGGCGACGTTGAGTCTGTGCTTCTACGCCACGGTATTTTGCCTTCCGTTGATTTCCCTCGAGCAGATCGCCCAAACCTATAGTCCTCGCGCGCCGCGAAAGACAATCGTCATCCTGCTCCTCGCGATTGCCGTACTATTCGCTGCTTTCGATTTGGACGAGGACATACCCGCGCTACTGGCGGGGCGCGTCCCTGCAAGCGTCATCCTGGTGAACCTGCCTGTAAGTTTCATTCATTGTCTAGACCTCATTTTCCTCTTACCCGGCATGTGCATAACCTCGTATCTTCTGTTCCGCAGGAAAGCATCCGGTTACGCGCTTGCGCCGGCATTTCTGGCTCTGTTGGCGATCATGAACATAGAACTTTCGGTCTTAATGGCGGTAATGGCCCTCAAGGGTTGTTTTGGGATGTTTTACCCGATGATCATCTCTTTCGCGGTGGTAGGTGTGGCTGCCGCGATTTTACTGTGGTTCTACTTCTCATTGGCAAGAAAAGCGGCTGGTGCTGTGGCCGCGTAAAGATTTGTTCTGGGCGGGGTACGTGTACTGGTGATAGCGAGGCACATCATCTCGGCTCTGCGCGGCACAGCGGTAGAGTTACTGATCTCGAACTTGCCAGTTCAGGTCATGCACCTGAATCCTATCGACCGTCTACAATCTCGCGGGCAAATGTCTACAACATCGAGTTTCGCGAAGCCTCGGGTGGCGGCGATCTTCCTGAACTGCCTCAGGGGCTTTACGGAGGGCATCATCGTGTTGGCCCTGGCCCAGAGACCTCGAGCACCTGCGTCTTGCCCCACATTGACAGGGCCCAAACCGAGCAGGTTATGGAATCCATTAATCGTCGTTTTCCAGATACCGGCAGGCTGTCACCGACTGGAGCCTTCGAGGCCTATTTGATTTCACTGAATCTGAACGTTTCCGACAGAAAATAATCGTGCGCCCGCAGGGTAGCTCATGTATGACCGCCTAACCGGAGGTTACCCCAGTTTTTGCATTAGTCCCGCTAAACGCCGATTCCACACCGAAGCCGCCCCAAACTTTTCTCCCGCCACTTTTGCAGACAATTTCCCCCTCCCGGCGCGTACCGTTCCCTGCCCTATTGCAGAATCGGAATGCCCGCGATGCGCTGCTGCCATTCCGCCGGGCCGGTCACGTGCACGCTGGTTCCCTTCGTGTCGACAGCCACGGTGACGGGCATGTTCTTGACTTCGAACTCGCAGATGGCTTCCATGCCCAGGTCCTCAAAGGCCAGCAGGCGCGTGCTGCGAATCGCCTTCGAGACCAGATACGCCGCGCCGCCCACGGCCATCAGGTAGACCGCACCGAACTCGCGGATCGCGTCCACGGCTTCAGGGCCGCGCTCAGCCTTGCCCACCATGCCGAGCAAGCCGGTTTCAGCGAGCATTTGCCGTGTGAACTTGTCCATGCGCGTGGCCGTGGTCGGTCCCGCGGGGCCGACGACTTCGTCGCGCACCGGATCCACCGGGCCCACGTAGTAGATGAAGCGATTGCGGAAATCCACGGGCAGCTTCTCGCCGCGCTTGAGCATGTCGCTCATGCGCTTGTGCGCGGCATCGCGGCCGGTAAGCAGTTTCCCTGTGAGCAGCAGCACCTCGCCCGGCTTCCATGTCGCCGCTTCTTGGCGCGTCACCGTGTCAAGGTTCACGCGCCGCGCGCCGCTCACATCGTGGGTCAGCTTCGGCCAGGCTTCGAGCGACGGCGGATCGAGAAACACCGGCCCCGATCCGTCGAGCACAAAGTGCGCATGGCGATCGGCGGCGCATTGGGGAATCATAGCCACCGGCAGATTGGCCGCGTGCGCCGGAGCGTCCAGCACCTTCACGTCGAGAACCGTCGTCAACCCGCCTAGTCCCTGCGCGCCAATGCCCAGCCGGTTCACCTTGTCGTAAAGTTCGAGGCGCAGTTTCTCGGCGGTCGTTTTCGCGCCGCGCGCCTGAAGGTCTTGAATATCGATCGGGTCCATGAGTGATTCTTTGGCCAGCAGCATGGCCTTTTCCGCCGTGCCGCCGATGCCTAGCCCAAGAATGCCCGGCGGGCACCAGCCGGCGCCCATCGTGGGCACCGTTTTCAGCACCCAATCCACCACCGAGTCCGACGGGTTGAGCATGGTGAACTTCGACTTGGCCTCCGAGCCTCCGCCTTTGGCCGCGACGGTGACCTCGACCGTCGAGCCGCGCACCAGGTCGACGGTGACAACGGCAGGCGTGTTGTCGCGAGTATTGGTGCGCGCGCCTGCGGGATCGGCCAGGACGCTGGCTCGTAATTTATTGTCGGGATCGAGATAGGCGCGACGCACGCCCTCGTCAACCATCTCCTGCAGGTCCATGAGTTCCTCGCCGGGGGGTTCTTCGCCGGGGCCAGATTCGAAGCGCACGTCCATGCCCAGCTTGACGAAGGCGTTCACGATGCCCGTGTCCTGACAGATGGGCCGGTGGCCCTCGGCGCACATGCGGCTGTTGATGAGGATCTGCGCCATGGCGTCGCGCGCCGCCGGCGACTGTTCGCGCTCGTAGGCCTGGGCGAGCGAGCTGATGTAATCCACCGGGTGGTAGTAGCTGATGTACTGCAACGCGCCTGCAACGCTGGCAATGAAATCTTCCTGCCGGATGACGGTCATCTCAGGGAGGCTCCTTGCGTTCAAGATTAATGGACGAAGGGAATCCCTGTCTCTTTACCTCAGGCGGGCTGCATCGCAGCGCGGTGGCTTACTCGCCGAGCAAAAGTATGGCCGAGCGCGCCTCCCGGATGCTCGCCGCACACCTGGGCAGGACGGGCGGATTCGTTTGGCCGCGCACAAAGAACGTCCGCGCTTTCAGACGTGCGACTCACGCCGCGTCTCCGCGGGGGCGCTCAACTGTTGGCGCAGGCTACCGGCCAGGTCCGCCACCGTACGCAGCCGGTCGGCCACGGCGGCGGGCACTCCGCCCCCGTTCAGGGCCAGTTGCGAGTGCAGCAGCAGGCCGGCGACCGTGGTCTTCAATTCGGTTTCAATTGCCGCGGCGGCAGCGCGGCGGGCCAGCGTCTGCTCGCGCTCCCGGCGGTTGAGCGCCGCGCGGATTTCGCGGATCAGCCGCGCCGCTCCCGAGATGGCGAAGTTGATTTGCATGGGGATGGCCAGTCCGGCGCTTTCGCAAATCTTTTCCGCGGCCGCCGGATCGCACTCGGCCAGGGATTCATCGATCACCAGGGCTAGAAACTCGCGGCGCCGCAATGCGGCCAGCGCGGCCCTGCGCCCTTCCGCCACCTCGACCTCCATGCCCAGCTGCGCACCCACCACGGCGGCGCAGTTGCGGGCGCCTTCGATTCCAGTCACCATCAGAATGCTCATTTTTCAGCTCCTAGCTGCTAGCTTCTAGCTTTAATCTTTCTGGTTCCGACATCCAGCTGCCAGGGTCGCTCCCAACCTTGATTGCCTGAGTTCTGCTGAAGGAACGCAAACGTGCGTCATGGGCAGGAACAAGCTAGAGGCTAGAAGCCAGCAGCTAGAGGCTGTCTTTATTCCTCGTGCAGCGGGCCGGCGATGCCGTATTCCTTCAGCTTGCGATAGAGCGTGGTCTTGCCGATGCCCAGGAGCCTGGCGGCCTGCAGCTTGTCGCCGTTCAGAGTGCGGATGGCGCTTAAGATTGCCTCGCGCTCCAGCTCAGCCAGCGTCTTCAGCTCCGGCGCCCCGGCTGTCGCGGAGCCTTCGCCCGTGGCCGCTGCCGCGCGCCGCGCTTCCAGGCCCTTCTGCTGCAGCTGCGTGGGCAGGTCGCCCAGGTGCAGCACCGGCCCCGAAGAGAGCGCACAGGCCCGCTCGATGGAGTTCTCGAGTTCGCGCACGTTGCCCGGCCAGTCGTGACGCATCATGGTGCGCAGGGCTTCGTCGGAGAGCGTGAACTTGCGTCCGTGTTCCCGGCTGATGTGGTCGAGAAAGTGCGCGGCCAACAGGGGAATGTCCTCGCGGCGGTCGCGTAGCGACGGCAGCCGCAGGTTAACCACGTTCAGGCGGTAGAACAGATCCTTGCGGAAGCTGCCCTTCTCGACCATGGTAGCCAGATCGCGATTGGTAGCGGCCACGATGCGCGCCTTGATGGGCACGCGATGCGTGGCGCCCACTGGCCGCACCTCTTTCTCTTGAAGCGCGCGCAAGAGCTTGGCCTGCAGGTCAAGCGAGAGCTCGCCGATCTCGTCGAGAAATACGGTGCCGCCTTCGGCCGAGACCAGCAATCCGTCCTTGGCGCGATTGGCCCCGGTAAAGGCGCCCTTGACGTAGCCGAAGAGCTCGCTCTCGATGAGCGTGGGCACCAGGGAGCCGCAGTCGACGGGCAGGAAGGGTTTCTGCGCGTTGGGGCCGTAAGCGTGGATGGTCCGCGCCACCAGCTCTTTGCCGGTTCCGCTCTCGCCGAGGATGAGCACCGGATGCGTGCTCTGCGCGACCTTTGAAAGGATGCGGTAGATCTTCTCCATCTCCGCCGAGCGGCCGATCATGGAGCCCAGCCCCTCGGAGAGGCGCAGCCGCTCGCGCAGCTGGCGGGTCACGGTGTCGGTGGTGTGGCTCTGCGCGGCACGATCTAAAACTGTTGACAGCTCGTCCATGGCGAACGGCTTGGTCAGGTAGTCCGATGCGCCGCAGCGCATGGCTTCGACGGCCGCGTTGACCGAGCCCGTGGCCGTCATGGCGATGACCGAAGTGTCGGGGTAGAGCAGCTTGACCTCGGAGACCAGCTCCAGCCCCTCGTTCGTCCCCGCCGGCAAATTCACCAGCAGGATGTCGGCGGTGTGGCCGCGCAAGAGACTCCGCGCCTGGGCCAGGTCGCCCGTGCTTTCCACGGCGTAGCCCAGGCTGGCCGCGATCTCTGCGCAGGCCGAGCGAACTGCCGCATCGGCATCCACCACCAGCAGGTGCAAGCGAACCACCGGCTCGGCGAGTTGTGGTATGAACTCCATGGCCCGTGTGTTGAAGACTGTATCCAGCATTGTATTCGCCTCACGCGTGTTGGAACATCGTAAAGTTGGGCCTGACAGGTTTCAGGTGTCAGGTTTCAGGTGTCAGCCTTCAGCCTTCAGTTTTTAGCTTTTAGCAGTTAGCTTTCAGCCTTCAGCTCTCAGCTGTTAGCTTTCAGCTCTCTGCTCTTCGCTGAAACCGTTTCGTCTCTTGCCTTCTCCGGGCACGTTCCCGTGCGAAGTCCCGCAGCCCCGGAGTCCCGTAGTCCCTCCGCTAGACCCCCGCCTTGCGCACCGGGAGCTCAAGGGTGAAGCAGGCTCCGCCCTGCGTCCGGTTCGAGGCCGTGATGCGTCCGCCGGCGCCTTCAACAATGGAGCGCACGATGGCCAACCCCAGCCCGCGATGGTTTTGCGGCCAGCTACCGGCGGGCGCCGTTTCGCCGTTTGTCTCCGGTTCCTTGCCCCGCGAGGTGTACCCGGAGGTGAAAATCATGTCGAGAGCCGCCTCGGAAATGCCCGGCCCGTTGTCCTCCACCGTGAGCGCCAGGCACGGCGCCGCGCCCTCGGCGGTCTCGCGCTCGCGCAGGCCGATGTGAATGCGGCAATTCTGGGTCTTGCCTTTGGGCATGGCCTCGGCCGCGTTCTTTACCAGATTCACCAGCAGCCGGGTCAGGTCCTCGCCGCTGAGGCGCACCGCTTGCGCGCCGCCGTCGGCCTCCATGGTTACGACGATGGAAGGGCCGGCCAGCGCGGAGAGTAGATTGCGGTTAGCCAGCAGTTCGGCGGCAAGATTGGAGATGGGCAGAGCGGGCAGAAGATCCCAGCGCCGGTTCCGCTCCTCAGGGGTGGCGGCGTTCGCGGCCTGGCTCCGGCCGGAGCC
>JBEKAS010000086.1:0-16524 GCA_050015795.1 Occallatibacter sp.
ACAGGTTGTTACGAAAGTCTGAACGAACCGGGGAAATCATGGGAAAATGCCCTCGTGGTGAGCGAGGGCATTTTTCATGGGCTTCATTCAAGGTGAGGGACGAACCCAAGGCACATTGTTTCCTGTGGTGCTCGACGATCTTGTCCCGGGCGATCACGTCTGTCGGGTGATTGACGCTTTCGTTGCGCGGCTGGAGATGAGCGAACTCGGGTTCGAGCGTTCCGAGCCGGCGGAAACGGGACGGCCTGGTTACGATCCGCGTGATCTTTTGAAGCTTTATCTCTACGGCTACCTGCAGCAGATCCGCTCGTCACGGCGTTTGGAGGCCGAGTGCAGGCGCAACGTGGAAGTGATGTGGTTGCTGGGCCGTCTGACTCCCGATTACAAGAGCATCGCCGAATTCCGGCGCATGCACCGTGAAGCGGTCACCGAGGCGGGGGCCGCGCTGGTTGGCTTTGCGCGCTCGGTGGGCCTGGTACGGGGTGCGTGGATAGCCATCGACGGTTCCAAGTTCCAGGCCGCCAGCAGCGCTCGCAGTGTGCACCAGCGCGAGGCAGTGAAGCGTTATCTGGAGCAGCTCGAGCAAGCCGATGAAGGGGATGAAATGGTCATCGATCCAGATGCCGTGGCGACGGCACTGGAGAAGCTGAACAGGCATCCGGAGCCGGAGGCGCACTTGATGCGCGTAGGCCATGGCCATGCGCCTACTCCTGCCTATAACGTGCAAACCGCTGTGGATGCCGAACATGCGCTGATCGTGGCCCAGCAGGTGACCACGCAGGCGACCGACAACCGCAGCCTGCTGCCCATGGCCGAAGCGGCCAGCCAGGCGGTGGGCGCACCTGACTCTCTCCACGTGGTTGCCGACGCCGGTTACTCCAACGGCGAGCAGGCCGAACGATGCGAGCAACAGGGCATCGTGCCACACGTGCCAGCCAACCGCTCCGTCAACAACAAGGGAGATGGCACATTGTTCGACCGCAGCCGGTTCCATTACGACGAGAAAACGGACACCTTCCGCTGTCCCAACGGCGAGACCCTGGTGCGCATACAACTGTCGCGCAAAGACCGCTGCGTAATGTATGCCGCCGAAGCCGAAACATGCCAAGCCTGTGCGATCAGGAGCGATTGCACTACCGCATCGCGCCGCTGGATTACCCGCCACCTGCATGAAGGAGCGCTCACGCGCATGCAACAACGAGCCACGCCTGAGGCCATGCGGCTACGACGATGCATCGTAGAACACCCCTTCGCAACCCTCAAATATCGCATCTTCGGAAACCCGCGATTCTTGCTGCGGGGACTTAGAGGAGCACAAACCGAGATCGGCCTGGCAACCATGGCCTACAACCTGAAACGCATGATCAACGTCCTCGGAGGTCAAAAGCTGGCCGCGGCGCTGGCTTGCTGAATACCCCCATCCACGGCCGCGCCACTTAACCCATCCGATCTTGCTCGGAAAACACCCTCCTCCAAAACAAAAAGCGATGTCCGGCCAACCGGAACACCGCCTTTCGTCTACATCAATCGCCCGTTTCGTAACAACCTGGTCTACATCAATCGCCCGTTTCGTAACAACCTGAACATAGGCGGGCTTTAGCCCCTGAGGGACGTTTTTCGACCGGCCCCGATGACTTATGCTGCCGGCTCAGTGCACCATGGTCTTGAAGAGCGGCGATTGCAGCAGGCTGTCGAATTCCGTGTTTGACGTCGCAAAGTGGACGGTCAGGTTTCCGGAACTGGAGCCGATATCGGTATCGTTCAGGGCCTGTTTTTCGGCATCCGATGCGCTCATCTTGCGCACCATCACCGCCGCTGACAGCAGCGATGAAATGGTGGCAGCCGCGAACGTGTCGCCGGTTGCGATCGTCAAATCAAACCGGACCCCGTGCTGAAAGTCCATCGAGTACCAGGAAGCCTCCAGCCGTTGGCGGACGCTGTCAAAGTCGGTCACCGACCCGGCCTCGCCCAAAAGCTGTTTCATCATTGTCTGGGTGCCCTTGTTGTCCAGAATGCTCCACAGCGGATAGGTGTCGACACTCTGCATCGCATTCATCAGGGCGCTATTGGTGAGCAGGCTCGCCGCCATTCCGTCGCGCGCATCCAGAGCCTTGGTCACGGCGTCCCGGTCGCCAAAGATCATGGTCGAAGGATCGACAAAGCAAAGCACCATGCCCGTACGCGTCATGGGGTACACACTGTTGGCCCGCACCATGGTCACCTTCACCTTTTGGCGGCGGAAATTGGCCAGTATCGTCTGCGTATCGAACTGGCCCTGGGCGATGCCTACGGTTTGCAGCGCATCGCTGCCCGGCGACGGCCGAAACAGCGCAAAGGCGAGTTCATCCACGTCGTGATTCTCGTTCAGGCCCGAGTGGCTCAACGCTTCGTCGAGCTGCTTTAGCTCCGGTGGCATCACGCGATTCCGTAAATCCATCGCCGCGGGTGAGTTCTGCATCGCGTGGTAGTCGATCACCACCAACTGCTGAACATCGTGCGGAATAGCTCCGCGGGCATCTGTGGTCAACTGCGCCGCAAAGACCAGACTGCCTGCCGCCACCAGCATGGACGCCACCGAACACTTCATCAACAACTTGAACAATTTCTTCCTCCAACCACAAAACATGTTTATTACAAACTACAAACCCGTCACACTGCCGAAAGTCTCGCGCCTCATTCAAACTCTGAAAGTGCCTGGCGCCCTACCACCATTCTACCGGGGAATCGTCATCGGAACCCATCAAACGGATCAGACTTGTCCTGGATTTCCCGGCCACGCCAGCGGGCGTTTCAGGCGACGCTCCAGGATTTTCGTCTCTTCGTCAAACCCAACTAATTGACGCATCCACTCGCTTTCCCGCTCACAAGCCGCTTCGGGAATCAGGCCGATCACCTCTCCCTCGGCGAGCGAAACCTTGTGACGGGCAGCCAGGCTCGACACCTTGCGGTGCACTTGCGAGATCGGTGTCGCCTCGAAGTCCGTGATGTTCATGGAAAGCTGGGCGCGCCCGTGGGCCATGACGCCCATTGCCTTCACGCCTTTCAAGCCTCCGCCGGCAGCCCGGATCTCCCGCGCAATGGCACGCGCAATCGCCACGTTCCCCGATTCGAAGTAAATGTTGTATGCCACCAGGAACTTGCGTGCCCCCACGGCGCAGGCGCCCGCTGTGGGATGCAGACCCGGCCCTCCCAGGTCGGGGCGTCGCGAGGGTTCCTTCTCCACGGCGTCTCTAAGGCCTTCGAACTGCCCCCGGCGCACGTCTTCCAGATTCACCCGGTCCGGCCGCATCGCAGCTGCTTCGTAGAAGAACACGGGGACCCCGAAGCGCCGCCAGATCTCCAGCCCGGCCTGCCGCGCCAGCAACACGCATTGCTCCAGCTTGATCCCCTTCACGGGCACGAACGGAATCACGTCTGCCGCGCCGATGCGCGGATGGACGCCCTGCTGGCGGGTCAGGTCGATGGTCTCCGATGCTTTGCCCGCGGCGCGCACCGCCGCTTCCACAACCGCCGCTGGCTCTCCGGCAACCGTCACCACCGAGCGGTTATGATCCGCGTCCATCGACCAATCGAGCAGATGGACGCCATCCACCTGCATGGCAGCCACAATCGCCTCCACGCACGTAGCGTCAGTCCCCTCTGAAAAATTGGGAACACACTCGATGAGCGATCCGCTCATGATCAGTTCACCTCTGCAGGCCTGCTGCTAGTGCTGTGACTGCGTGATTCTGTAACGTCCTAAGCGTAGCGCCTGCCTCCTGGCCGGCTGTAGCGTGGGTCCCCTGACCCACGCTTGTCCGCGCAGCATTACGAATTCATGCGGTCGCAGCACTAGCGCCGGCTACGCAGCCTCCATCATCTCCAAAACGTATAGCCCACTTGAATCTGGATGCTGGCATTCACGCCCGGGTTGCGGTCGCCCAGTGAGGCTGAGGAGATGTGGACTCCGTTCACGCCCAAATCAATCGACCTTTTCGGGCGGAAGAAATAGTGAATCCCCACCCCGCCCTGCGGCGCAAAATTCCACACCGACGTTCCGCCGTCAATTCCAAGCGTCTTGTTGCTGAGGATATTGGGCGGAAACTTGTGCGTGGTGTAGATCAACCCGCCTGCCGCCTGGAACCAGGGTTGAATCCGGTGCGATGAGGTGGCAAAATTCCAACGGAAAATCACCGGGGTAAGGCTGACTCCATAGAATGTTCCGCCCCCGGTTGGCAACAGACAGCTATACGGTTGTCCGCCCGTGGTAATGCAGGTATACGTCTCCTCATGCGGAGCCGGCGTGTACGCCTGCCATAAGGGCATAATGTTGCCCGCGAACTCGAACTGGCCGCTGAAGATTCCGGCGTGAACCACGGGCGTCAGCACCTTGCCCAGCTCGAATCCGCCCGAGAAGAACTTGTAATCTGAGCGATTTCCCAGGCCCATTCCCCAATCTACAAAGGGGCCGTACTCCCAGCCCTTCTGTTGCCGCGCCTGGGCCACCGGATTGTTCGCATCATCACGACTTGCCGTAGAACCGCCTGGCGTCTGTGCCACCGCCGTCATCGTTGCCGCCATCCAGGCAATCAAAAGAAATCTCTGGACTCGCTTCAAGGTCCTTCTACCCCCGGTCCTGTTTCCTCTCAAAAAATAGACCGCCACAACCGGGCGGCCTCGTCTTCTGCTGCCAGACGCACGCTCAACCGGCCGCGTGCTCCATCTGCTCGGCGTCCATATCGAAGTTCGAGTGCACGTTCTGCACGTCGTCCAGATCCTCCAGAGCCTCCAGCAGCCGCACCATCTGGCTGGCGGCAGTGCCTTCCAGCTTGTTATAAATAGAGGCCACCATCGCCACCTCGCTCATCACGGTGCGAATGCCCGCAGCCTTCACGGCATTGGCGACCGCTTCATACGATCCCGGCTCGGTAATGATCTCCCACGTTTCGCCCTCGTCCTTCAGGTCCTCGCCGCCGTGCTCCAGCACAATGTCCATCAGCTGCTCTTCTGTCGCAGCCGATTTCTCGACGGCAATCAGGCCCTTCTTGGCAAACATGAACTTCACTGAGCCGGCCTCGCCCAGGTTTCCACCATTCTTGCTAAACGCATGGCGGATCTCGCTCACGGCCCGGTTCCGGTTATCGGTCAGCACATCCACCAGGACAGCCACTCCGCCGGGTCCGTATCCCTCGAAGGTCGCCTCTTCGTAGCTGACCCCTTCCAGTTCTCCGGTGCCGCGCAGAATCGCCCGCTTGATGTTGTCTTGCGGCATGTTCTCGGCCTTGGCGGCGGCCACAGCGGTTCGAAGCCGGGCGTTCGAGTCAGGATTGCCACCGCCCTTTGCGGCGACAGCAATTTCCTTGAGGAGGCGAGTGAAAATCTTGCCGCGCTTGGCATCCAGCGCGCCCTTCTTGTGCTTGATGGTGGCCCATTTCGAATGGCCGGACATAGGAACCTCAAAAGCAATGAAAATAACGGTGCTCTTTAGACACCCGACAAGCGAGTATACCATTCGCGGCGATGGACAAAATACGGCGCCTGAGGATGTTGGACAAGAAGAAACTTGCCTGGGCGCCGGGTTTTTCCGGCGGTTTTGACCGGCCTGGCCTTAGGCGAAAACCTCGGCATCCCGAAGTCTCGCGCCTTTTCGATCCTTCTCGGAAACGACCAGGTCGCCCCCCGCAACCGGCCAGGGAATCGCAAGATCCGGATCGTTCCACACAATCGTCCGCTCGCCCGCCGGTGAATAATAGTCGGTCACCTTGTACGCGAATCCGGCCACTTCGCTCAGCACCAGGAATGCATGACCGAAACCTTCGGGAATCCAGAGTATTTTGCCGTTTTCCCCGCTCAGTTCCACGGCCACGTGGCGACCGAACTCCGGCGAGTTGCGGCGCAGGTCCACAGCCACATCAAATACCGCCCCATGCGTCACGTGCACCAGCTTTCCCTGCGGCTGCACGATCTGGTAGTGAATGCCGCGCAGCACATGCTTTTTGGAAATCGAGAAATTGTCCTGCAGCCAAGTGGCGGGCAGGCCGGCCTCGGTCATTTCACGCAAATTAAAGGTCTCGGAAAACACGCCGCGGTCGTCCCGGTAGGTGGCCGGGGTCAGCAGCTGCACGCCGGGCAAGGAAGTAGCTTCGATCTTCATGGCTATTCGATTCCCGCTGCAAAGTACGGCTCGCGCAGCAGTTTCATCAAATATTGTCCGTAGCCGCTCTTCGCGATCGGTGCGGCCAGGGCCTCGAGCTGCGCGGCGCTGATGAATCCCTGCCGGTAGGCAATCTCCTCCGGGCAGGCGATGTTCAGCCCCTGTCGCCGCTCGATGGTGTGCACAAACAAAGCGGCTTCAAGCAGCGAATCGTGCGTGCCCGTGTCGAGCCAGGCCATGCCGCGGCTCATGATCTCCACCTTCAGCTTCCCTGCTTCCAGGTAGCGCCGGTTCAGATCGGTGATTTCAAGCTCTCCGCGCGCCGAAGGCTTCAGAGTTTCGGCAATCCGCACCACGTCGCGATCGTAAAAATACAAACCGGTCACGGCATAGCGCGACTTCGGCGCCTTCGGTTTCTCCTCGATGCTCACTGCATGGCCCGCTTTGTCGAACTCCACCACACCGTAGCGCTCCGGGTCTTCCACCGGGTACGCAAACACCGTGGCGCCATCCTTCAATTGCGCGGCCGTCTGCAATTGCTTTGATAATCCCTGCCCATAGAAAATGTTGTCGCCCAGCACCAGCGCATTGGCGTCGCCGGCTATAAAATCACGCCCGATCAGGAATGCCTGCGCCAGCCCATCCGGGCTCGGTTGCGCTGCGTAGCTGATCTCGATACCCCATCGCCGCCCGTCGCCGAGCAGGTCCGCGAAGCGCCCCGTGTCCTGCGGCGTGGAGATGATGAGAATCTCCCTCAGCCCCGCAAGCATCAACGTGCTCAGAGGGTAATAGATCATCGGCTTGTTGTAGACGGGCAGTAGCTGCTTCGACACCACATGCGTCACGGGATAAAGCCGCGTCCCCGATCCACCCGCAAGAATAATTCCCTTCATAAACGAACCCTCTGAACCGTCGATCCTGGTCCCGCAGTCCCTGGTCCCTTAGTCCCCAGTCCCTTAGTCCCTGTGTTCCCCCCGCCCCGCGTAGTTCTTTGTGAGCCATTCGCGATACGCGCCGGTCCGCACACTTCTCACCCACTCGCTATTCTCCAGATACCAGCGCACCGTTTTGCGCAGCCCACTTTCAAATTGTTCTGCCGGCTTCCAATTCAGTTCGCGCGTGATCTTGCTTGCGTCAATGGCATACCGCCGGTCGTGTCCCGGCCGGTCCTGGACATACGTAATCAGCCTCCGCCGCGGCGTTGCCCCTGTCTGCGGCCGCATCTCATCCACCAGGTCGCAGATGGCTGTTACCACATCGATATTCGCGCGCTCGCTGTTTCCGCCCACGTTGTACGTCTCGCCGGGGCGGCCGCTTTCGAGAACCCTCCGGATCGCGGCGCAATGGTCTTCGACAAACAACCAGTCGCGCACATTCTTCCCGTCGCCGTAAACCGGCAGCGGCTTGCCCTCGAGCGCATTCAGAATCATCAACGGGATTAATTTCTCCGGAAACTGAAACGGCCCGTAATTGTTCGAGCAATTCGTAGTGAGCACAGGAAGCCCAAAGGTATGAAAGTAGGCCCTTGCCAGATGATCCGATCCTGCCTTCGACGCCGCATAGGGGCTGTTTGGCGCATAGGGCGTGGTTTCGCTGAACGCCGGATCGTTTGGGCCCAGAGTTCCATACACCTCATCCGTTGACACGTGCAAAAAGCGAAATGCCGCACGGCCACTCTCGTCCAACTCCGACCGGTAGGTTCGCGACTGCTCCAGCAGCGTAAACGTCCCCATCACATTAGTCCGGATAAATGCTTCCGGCGACACAATGGAGCGGTCTACGTGGCTCTCGGCGGCAAAATGCACAATCGCCCGGGGCCGGTGCTTGCCCAGAAGCGAGCCCGCAAGCTCCGCATTGCAGATGTCTCCGTGCACAAACGTGTAACGCGGATCGGCCTCAACGGACGCAAGGTTGGCGGCATTGCCCGCATAGGTCAGCAGGTCGAGGTTGACCACCGCCGCGCCGCCGGCCTTCAACCAGGAAAGCACGAAGTTCGAGCCAATGAACCCCGCCCCGCCGGTCACCAGAATGGTGTCGTTCAAAGTGTTCATTCGAACCGAGTATACGTTACAAAACACGCCAGATGCGCCGCATAAAACCCCTAAGTCGTGCAAATCCGTCCCTTATGCTGAAAATGAATTTCGACGTTGACGGCCGTTTTTCGTTATATTTAAAGCAGCGCAGTTCCGGATGCGGCTGGAGCTGCTCATGCAAAGCTCTCGATCCAGCGCCAGGGCGATTTTCACGGCTGAAATCGCAGAGTGGTTGTGTATTTGGGACTTGAAGTCACTCCGCAGCGAAAATTCTGCACGCAAAGGCTGCCATGGAACCCTCAGACCGCTGTCTCAGCGCTCCGCAACCGCAAGGCCTCTATCATCCACGGGATGAACACGATGCCTGCGGCATGGGCCTTGTCGCGAACATCCGCGGCGAAAAGAGCCACGAGATCATCCGCAAGGGCCTGGAGGTTCTCATCAACCTCACCCATCGTGGCGCGGCAGGTTGCGATCCGGAGACTGGCGATGGCGCCGGGATCCTCATTCAAATTCCGCACACTTTCTTTGTGCGCGAGTCCACCGAGTTGGGCATGACCCTGCCCGAATCGGGCGCTTACGGCGTGGCCATGTGCTTTTTGCCGGTAGAAAAACACAACCGCCTGCAATGCGAGGGCGTCTTTGAGCGCATCGCCCAGGAAGAGGGCTGTCAAGTCCTCGGCTGGCGTGACACGCCGGTCAACGGCGACGCCATCGGTCGCGAAGCGCGCAGTTCCCAGCCTTACATCGAGCAGCTTTTCCTCGGCTGCCCGCAGGGCCTCGACGAAGAGGCCTTCGAGCGCCTGCTCTATCACGTGCGCCGGCGCACGGAAAACGAGATTGGTGCCTCGGAGATTGAGGAAAAGGAGACCTTCTACGTTCCCTCGTGCTCCTGCCGCACCATCATCTACAAGGGACTGATGCTGGCCCCGCAGATAGAAAAGTTTTACTTCGAGCTGGCCAATCCCCTCGTCACCAGCGCCCTGGCCCTCATTCACCAACGCTTTTCTACAAACACGTTTCCCAGCTGGAAGCTGGCTCACCCCTATCGCTACGTCGCCCATAACGGCGAGATCAACACCATCCGCGGCAACATCAGCTGGATGAGCGCACGCCAGTCCATTCTCTCGAGCCCCCTCCACGGCGACAAGATCGGCGACCTGTATCCGGTCATCATGCCGGGCGGCAGCGACTCGGCTTCGCTCGACAACGCAGTCGAATTCCTCTACCAGTCCGGACGTTCCCTGCCCCACGTCATGGCCATGCTCATCCCAGAAGCCTGGTCGGGCAATCCCGACATGGACGAGGACAAGCGCTCTTTTTACGAGTACCACGCCTCGCTTATGGAGCCATGGGACGGCCCTGCCGCCATTGCCTTCACCGACGGCAAAGTCATCGGCGCTACGCTCGACCGCAACGGCCTTCGCCCCGGCCGCTACATCGTCACCAAGGACGATCTGGTCGTTCTTGCCTCCGAGGCCGGCGTGATTGAGGTTCCCGCCGAGGACATCCTCAAGAAAGGCCGTCTGCAGCCGGGGCGCATGTTCCTCGTCGATACCGTGCAGCAGCGCATCGTCTCCGACGCCGAAATCAAGAAGGATCTCGCCGGCCGCAAGCCATACGGCGAGTGGTTGAAGCAGCAGCAAGTTATCATCGACGCGCTGCCCGAACCAGCTCGCATCATTGCCTCGAATCCCGAGACGCTGCTGCGCCGCCAGCGCGCCTGCGGTTACAGCGAAGAGGACCTACGCATCCTGCTCTTGCCCATGGCCGCCAATGGCGAGGAGCCGGTCGGCTCCATGGGCACCGATGTGCCACTGGCCTGTCTGTCCGACCGTCCGCAGCCGTTATTCAATTATTTTAAGCAGCTCTTCGCCCAGGTCACGAATCCACCCATCGACCCCATCCGCGAAGAATTGGTCATGTCGCTCATCAGCTACATCGGCACGGAGCGCAACATTCTGGATGAAGCGCCGGAGAACTGCCACACCCTCAAGCTGCCTCATCCCATCCTTACCAACCGCGATCTCGAAAAGCTACGCCGCGTTTCATCGGGCGATCTGCTCGCAACCACGCTGCCCGCGCTCTTCCGCGCCGAGGATGGCGAAAAGGGCCTGAAGCGAGCGCTCGATGAATTGAGCGCCCGCGCTTCGCACGCTGTTAATTCGGGTTACACGCTTCTGATTCTCTCCGACCGCGGCGTCGATCCCACTTACGCGCCCATTCCCAGCCTGCTGGCCATGGCCGCCGTGCACAATCGTCTGGTCCAGGAAAAAACCCGCACCCAAGTCGCGCTCATCATCGAAAGCGGCGAGCCGCGCGAGGTGATGCACTTTGCGTTGCTCATCGGATACGGCGCCAGCGCCATCAACCCGTATCTCGCCATCGAGACCATCCACGATCTCAAGCGCCGCGGGCTGCTGCCGGAAAAAGTCACCGCGGAGTATGCCGAAAAGAACTTCATCAAGGCCATCAACAAGGGCTTGTTGAAGACCTTCTCGAAGATGGGCATTAGCACCCTGCAGAGTTATCGTGGCGCGCAGGTTTTCGAAGCAGTGGGTCTGAACAAGTCGCTTATTGAGGCTTACTTCCCCGGCACCGCGTCGCGCATCGAGGGCGTCGGCCTCGGCGTGCTCGCGCGCGAAGCGCAGATGAAGCATGTGTACGCTTTCCAGCCGCTCACGGATTCTGAAACCGAGCTGGTGGTTGGCGGCCAGTATCAATACCGCGAGGGCGGGGAGTATCACCTGCTCAATCCGCTCACCATCAGCAAGGTGCAGCACGCCGTGCGGACGAACAGCTTCGAATCGTTCGAGGAATATACCGAACTCATCGACAATCAGAACCGCAATCTGTGCACGCTGCGCGGACTGCTGAAGTTCAAGTACGCTGAGAAGCCCATTCCGATTGAACAAGTCGAGCCGGCCAAGGAGATCGTCAAGCGCTTCACCACCGGCGCCATGAGCTTCGGGTCCATCAGTAAAGAAGCTCACGAGACCCTTGCCATCGCCATGAACCGCCTCGGCGGCATGTCGAACACCGGCGAGGGCGGCGAAGAAGAGGCGCGCTTCAAGCGTGATGCCAACGGCGATCTGCGCCGCAGCGCTGTGAAGCAGGTGGCGAGCGGCCGCTTCGGCGTGACCACGAACTATCTCGTCAACGCCGATGAACTGCAAATCAAAATGGCGCAGGGCGCAAAGCCCGGCGAGGGCGGCCAGCTGCCCGGCCACAAGGTGGATGAAGTCATCGCCAGAACGCGCCACTCCATCCCCGGCGTCGGACTCATCTCGCCCCCGCCGCATCACGACATCTACTCGATCGAGGACCTGGCGCAGCTGATCTACGATCTCAAGAACGTCAACCCGCAGGCTCGCATTGCGGTCAAGCTGGTTTCCGAGGTCGGAGTCGGCACCGTGGCCGCGGGCGTTTCCAAGGCGCACGCCGATGTCGTGCTCATCTCCGGCGACACCGGCGGTACCGGCGCTTCACCGCTCAGCTCCATCAAGCACGCCGGTCTGCCGTGGGAACTCGGCCTCGCAGAGACACAACAAGTCCTGCTGCTCAACGATCTGCGCAGCCGCATCCGCGTGCAGACCGACGGCAAGCTGCAAACGGGCCGCGACGTGGTGATCGCTGCCCTGCTCGGCGCTGAGGAATTTGGTTTTGCCACAATGCCCCTTATTTCAATGGGCTGCATCATGATGCGCAAGTGTCACCTGAATACCTGCGCCGTCGGTATCGCCACGCAGGATCCCGTGCTCCGTGCGCGCTTCACCGGCACGCCCGAGCACGTCATCAACTTCTTCTTCTTTATTGCGGAGCAGATGCGCCAGCACATGGCCAAGCTCGGCTTCAAGACCGTCGACGAAATGGTGGGCCATGTCGAAAAAATCGACGTGCACATCGACGACGCGCACTGGAAGGCCAAGGGCATCGATCTCTCGTCGATTCTCCATGTGCCCACGCTGCCCTCGCGTGTTGCGCGCCGCCGCACCACGTGCCAGGACCACGGCCTCGGGCCGGCGCTCGACCACGCGCTCATCGCCAAGGCCAAGCCTGCACTGGAATCGCAGGCTCAGGTCACGGCCAGCTTCGCCATTCGCAATGTGCACCGCACTGTCGGCGCCATGCTCGGCGGCGAAATCGCCCGCCGCTACGGATCAGCCGGCTTGCCCGACGGAACCATCCACTACAAGTTCCGCGGCTCGGCCGGACAAAGCTTCGGCGCCTTTGTGCCCAGCGGTGTCACGCTCGAACTCGAAGGCGACGCCAACGACTATCTCGGCAAGGGGCTTTCCGGCGGACGCATCATCTCCTATCCCGCTAAAACCTCCAGTTACCTGCCTGAGGAGAGCATTCTTGTCGGCAACGTCGTTCTTTACGGCGCCACGGGTGGCGAAGCCTTCCTCAACGGCATCGCCGGCGAGCGTTTCGCCGTCCGCAACTCCGGAGCAACCGCCGTAGTTGAGGGCGTGGGCGACCACGGTTGCGAGTACATGACCAACGGTCTTGTCATCGTTCTCGGTTCCACGGGGCGCAATTTCGCCGCCGGCATGAGCGGCGGCATCGCCTACGTCTACGACGACCAGGGCGATTTTTCCATTCGCCGCTGCAACAAGGCCAGCGTCGATCTCGAGCCGCTCGTCGATCCCGCCGACGTGGAGCAGGTCCGCAACCTGCTGGCGCGTCATCGCGACGCGACCGGCAGCCCGCGCGCCGCGTGGATCCTCGAACACTGGGCCAACGCGCAGCCGAAGTTCATCAAGGTCTTCCCGCACGAGTACAAGCGCGTGCTTGGCGTAGCGCGAGCGAATGCCGTTTATGCACCACCCACCACTTCGTCGCCTCTCGTGGCGGCAGCCGCCGAGGTGCACCATGGGTAAGGTCACAGGCTTCTTAGAAATTGACCGCGAGCAGGCCACACGCCGCAAGGCCGACGAGCGCATCAAGGATTGGTTCGAGATCTACGAGCCGTTCCCCGAGGAGAAGCAGCGCGAACAGGGCGCTCGCTGCATGGATTGCGGTGTGCCCTTTTGTCACACTGGATGCCCGGTCAACAATCTGATTCCCGATTGGAACGATCTCGTCTACGGTAACCGCTGGGAGGCCGCCATTCGCCGCCTCCACTCGACCAATAATTTTCCAGAGTTCACGGGCCGCATCTGCCCCGCTCCCTGTGAGGCCGCATGCGTGCTCGGCATCAACCAGCCGCCGGTTTCAATCAAGCTCATCGAGCGTTCCATTGTGGAGCGCGCCTGGGACGAGGGCTGGATTCATCCCGAGCCGCCTGAACAGGCCACGGGCAAGCGCGTAGCTATCGTCGGCAGCGGTCCTGCAGGCCTTGCTGCCGCACAGCAGCTGCGCCGCGCCGGCCACTCCGTCACGGTTTTTGAAAAGAACGACCGCATCGGCGGCCTGCTCCGCTACGGGATCCCGAATTTCAAGCTTGAGAAACATATCGTGGACCGCCGCATCGAGCAGATGCGCGCCGAAGGCGTGGTCTTTGAGACCAACGCGCACGTCGGCGCGAATGTTTCAGTGGAATCGCTGACGGAAGGCTTTGACGCCATCCTTCTTTCTGGCGGCGCCGAACAGCCGCGCGATCTGCGCGTTCCCGGCCGCGAGCTCAAGGGCATTCACTTCGCCATGGAGTTTCTGCCCCAGCAGAATCGCCGTAACGAAGGCGACTCAGAAGAGGCGCTACTCAAATCCATGAACGCCGCCGCTCCCATTCTCGCTACCGGCAAGCGCGTCATCATCATCGGCGGCGGCGACACCGGCGCAGACTGCCTCGGCACCAGTCATCGTCAGGGCCCCAAAAGCGTACACCAGTTCGAAATCATGCCCAGGCCGCCCGAAGAACGCGCCGCCACCACGCCGTGGCCGCTCTGGCCGCTGCAGCTGCGCACCGAAAGTTCGCATGAAGAGGGCGGCACGCGTGACTGGAGCATCGGCACCCTGAAGTTCACGGGCGACGCCAGCGGAAACGTCCAGCAGCTTCACGCCATTCGCGTGGGTCCTCCGCCCAAATTCGAACCCATTGCCGGCAGCGAGTTCACCCTCGACGCCGATCTGGTGTTGCTCGCCATGGGCTTCCTAGGTCCTGTCCGCAACGGCATGATCGAGCAGCTTGGCCTGGCGCTTGACCCGCGCGGAAACATCGCGACCACCAACTATATGAGTTCCATCGACGGCATCTTCGCCGCCGGCGACATGCGCCGCGGCCAATCGCTCGTGGTCTGGGCGATTGCCGAAGGCCGCAAAGCCGCCGCCGCCGTCAACGAATACTTGGCCGTCAAAGACGAACCGCTAGCGCGCGTTCGTTACTCTGCGGCCGTCAGTTCCCGCTAACGCCGCGGGCGCGCAGTCAAGTAGCGCCGGACTCTGCAGGTTGCGAAATAACTACCATGGCGTGTTGTTTTGTATCAGGGCGCGAGTTCAGTCCCGCCGTAAACACCATTAAATGAGCGCGGGCTTTAGCCCTGAGGGTCGGGTTTTGGGAAATCTGCGGCGGTCATGAAACAGCTTCTAATGTCCTGAATTAGAAGTTGAGTGAATGATTGATTTGTCATCCTGAGCGGAGTTTGCCGCGCTTATCGCGGCAAGCGAAGTCGAAGGACCTGCGGTTTCCTTTCAACGAATTCCAGACCAGGCACCGCTAACTCCGCCGCCTCACTTCACAAGGCTGCACACACACTCTCTGTACGCATCGGTCGCGGCATTCGTCAGCGAGCACACGTACGGCTGCCAGATCAGCGCCAGCATCCGCATATCCTCGCCCGTCATGTAATACCGCAGATAACTCTTGCTCGCGCTCGTCTGTGCCGCCGGATCAGTCTTGAAGCCGGCGATCAGATTCTCCACCGCAGCTGCCGTAAACGCCGGCTCATGATAGTTCTTCGCAAAATCGTATTCCTCGGTCCACTCCGTGGCGATTCCCGTTTGATTTGAAGCTGCAATCACGCGATAGTCCTCGAGGATCGCATGCACCGGATCGACCGTCGCCACCGTGAACGACGGATTGTTCCCGTCAATCGGCGAAATCGATGCCACCATCTTCACCGCGACGGGCCTGTGCGCGGCGTCCACATTCGCAGGATTCAGCAACCGCACCTCGTCCATGTGGGTATGCGCGAAGATCGCCAGTTGAATCACGTCTCCGTAACCGGCCAGCACTTCGGGCAGCGCCTCGGAGGAAAGAAACATCTTCGGCTTGCCGCCGCTGCAAAGAGCCATCCATTTCTTCGCCGTCGCATACGAGTCCACTCCGGGCGGGATGTGCGCTGTCACCCAAACTCTTTCCTTTTTGTCGCGCGCCTCGTTCAACTGTTGTTTCAGCCAGGCAACTTGCGCAGCCGCAGGCGCCGCGTCCGCCTTGCCACCGCAGGTTTGATACCGGACCGACATAAATAAGTCGTCCAGCACGAGTAGCCGCGTTTTCTCAACCGGCGCAGGAAGGCTCACGCTGTAGTAGCCGCCGGCGGCAAAGTCTCGCAGCGCTTGCGCCTTTTCCGCGCCCTCTAAATCGGCTGCAAAAACCTGCGCGCTCTCCTTCAGGAATGCACTATTGGCGTCGAGTTGATAGTCGCCGCAGTCGGAATCGTTATTGCCCAGCGCCGCATAGACCGGAATCCCGGGAAGCGCAGCACGCAAGTCAGCCATAACGTAGACGATGGTCTTCTCTACAAAGGCCCTGTAGTCAGCCGGCGACGCCTTGGGAAACACCGCGGCGAATTTGCAGGAGAAGTTGTGCGCGATCAGGTCGCCGCTTAGGATTGCAAACTTCGTCTCACCAGCCTGCGCGTGGATGGCATGCAAACTCGACTGATAGAGAGCGTAAGAAGTGTCTGCACCGCGCGTGGGGCAGGCCTCGTCGAGCTTCGTCCACTGCGCCGCGGCATCGGCTGACGCCGGAGCAGCGAGAATTGCGTTCCAGTCCTCAACCCGCGCCGCTGCCAGTTGCGCGGCCTTCCCCGGAACACGAAACGGCTCAAAGTGGATATCGCTGATGAAGAGGGCCTGTATCGAATTCGCGCCGCCATTCACTACTGCTTGCGCCGGAATCCGCACGGCCAAAGCCGACAGGCCTAGAACACAGGCCGACGCATACGCGCAAACTTTTCCGGCCTTCAATACGCTTTCCATGACAGCTCCTCTGCTTGAGCCAATCTCTATTGCTCGGATTTTCGTAGGATAAACCGGACACCCGGCATTCGTGTTTCTCTTCCGTGAATCCCGCCCCTCGCCCGGAATGTGCTATACGTTCCTCATGAACAAGCTTGGGTTGTTTCCTGTCGCGGCTCTTGCGGCTGCGTGTCTCATCTCGCAATTCAGCTCTGCGCAAACGCTCGCGCCCAC
>JBEKAS010000087.1:0-15044 GCA_050015795.1 Occallatibacter sp.
TGACGCACACTTCGAGGAGGTGTGGGGCAATCTCTTCACCATCGACAATCGCCTTGGCGTTCAGGCGCGAAACGCTATGTATCTCGTAAACCCCTACAATCAGGACAATACCTCTTGGGAGTCGCAACCCCTGCTCGGTTACACGGATGGGAATCTTCCGCCGACTGGCGCATATAAGGTCGAAAACGGCGACTTCGTGGGTCAATGGCTCACGAACACCTACTTCAACCCCATTTCCTTTGCGGACGACTTTACGCAATCCGCTGTCCGCAACTTCCCTCCGAATCTGACGGGATCGAGCGGCTGCTACAACGAAGGAAACTTGCTGGCGTGCGAGATCGAAAATGTGGGCGCAGGTTTTGGGCCGCAAATTCTTCCCTACGGTTCCTTGCCGATCACCGATTCAGTTTCCTCATGGAGTGCTTTGTGTGTCTCGGCAGGAAACTGCACGGTTACTGCTGTCGTTGGTCCTGATGGTCCAAATGGCAAGATGGCCGCTGCGGAGATGGACACGACCGTTACTGGCCCAGCAAACATCGTGATCGGAACGGATACAAGAGCTACCTACGCGGGAGATCATTACATTGTTGGTTCTTACGTGCGTCCTGGCATGAATGAGACGATCACGCAGGGGCTTATCGGCGGGAACATTGGTCAGAACAACTCATTCTTTATTCAAGGCGGAGGAAATGACCACTATGCGTTAGGAGCGAATGCCGGAACATCAACAATTTCATGCGTACCTTCCGCGTTTGGAACGCAACTCGAAAACAACGGATGGGGCGCACAAGTAATGATCTGCACCATCTTAACCGGAGACTCTACATCGCACGCGACCAACTTCTATCTGACCGCGACGAATGGTGGGTCTGGTAGCCTGGAGGTCGGCAATCAGTACGCGGAACCGTTCTGGACCTTTATCCCCGGTCCGAATAATCCCGCCTGCACAGCGGCGGGAACCTGCAATTTGAGCGCAGATCAGATTGAGGAGGCGCGGCGGGATCAATACCACGGCTTTGTGCCTCCGGGCATGAGCGCGGGTACGGCGGCGACAGGAGAGACCGTGTCAGCGAATGGTTTCAAAGTGAACGGCACGGCGCTGAATGCTCCCAACGAAACCTACAACGCGTCGGCGAGCGGGTCGATCACACTGCCTTCAACGGACCGCGCGGAGGCGACTTACGTGCTGAGCGGCAATGTGACGGCGTCGATCGGCGCGGGCACTGGCGGCGGGAAGGTAACGATCTTCGTTTGCCAGCCTGCGAGCGGGGGCCCATACACGTGGACGTGGCCTGCGAACTGGAATGGCGGCGTGACCGTGGGCACGACAGCAAGCACCTGTTCCGAGCAAACGGGAACATATATCGCCGGACTGGGCGACTGGCATGGAGATGCCGGATCGACCAACGTGCCGCAATGATAGAAGCAGGGACTAGGGACTTAGGGACTTAGGGACTCAGGGACTTACGGTCCGCATTCATCCAGAAAACAACGAAGCGAAGGTCGGAGCGGGAACGCAGCAGGGCGTGCATGACGCCGGCTGCGCCGCCGGCCGCAGTGGTGTGGACAGACGGCGAAGGAACACGGGGCGAGCAGAGGAAAGTCGAGGAGAAGAAAGATGAAGCGTTGGTTGCGGGTTTGGATTTTAGCGGCAGTGCCAGCAGTCGCGTGGGGCCAAGCGTCGACGGGATTGCCGGCGCCAAGCACGAATGGGATCAGCGGAGTGCCGGTTCCGACACTGGCCACGGGCTACCTCTACTACAACAGCGGCACGAACAGTTTCATGTTTCAAACGCCGAGCGGATCGGGCACGGTGAACAACTGCGCTTCGGCCTACGCAGTGGCGTACTACGCCGGAAGCGGGACGGCGGTGAGCTGCTCGGCGGCTTTCACGGGCCTGGGCTATTTTTCGATAGGGTCGGCGCCGGTAGCGGCAACGGGGGCGCAGATTGTGAGCGCGATCGGATCGACGGCAGTTGCGAACGCGACCAGTGCGACCAGCGCGGCAAGTTTCACGGGCAGTCTAAGTGGAGACTTAACGGGGACGCAAAGCGCGACGACGGTGGGCAAGATCAACGGCGGAAGCGTGCCGGCGTCGGCGAAGGTGCTTGCAACCAATTCAAGCAGCCAGCCGGTAGCGGCATCCAACACGCTGGGATGCCTTGACGGCTGGGATCATCTGCCGTGCATCGTTTATGAGATGGGGGTCACTTCGGAAAGTGCGGTGACCGGCGCCTACGCGACTGCCTATACGACGCCAGCAGCCGGTGTCTATCGTGTGAACGGAAACGTCTATCCCACAACCGATGGAACCACATCCTACACGGTGAGCCTATCGGTAAAACAACAGCAGACAGGCGGCGATGCGTCCCATAGCTTAACCATCGCTTCTGCCTCGGTGGGGACAGGCGCAGGTTGGAATTTGCCCGCAGCACTCACCCTCGATCTCGCAGGCAGCGTCGCGGTTACGTGGGAAACGATCGGGAGCGGCACAAACACGGGAAGTGTGTGGAACGTCGACCTTATCATCGAGAGAATCAAATAAAAACTCCCCATCCAATGGCCCGAGCGCAAAAACCGGGCCACGTTGCGTTTATGACACGAAGTAATGAGCGTTTCAGCCATGAGGAACTAACTTTAAGCTCCGCCGCATCGCGCGGAATCAATGCGGAGTTAGCGGAGTTAGCGGAGCTAGCTGAGTTAGCGGAGTTAGTGCGGGGGTTCCGTGGAAGCGAGAGGAGATTGCGGATCGAACGTTGAGGCGTGGGGACTGCGCCTGGAAGAGTTGCGGGGTGAGGAGCTGGATCGGAGCGACCTGGAATGCCTGGGGAAGATTCTGGACCACCATCCCGCGAGCCTGCGAGGGCCCACCGTGATCACGACACTGGCAGAGAGACTGCTGGTGGTGAGGACGCGCGAGGGGCGGCCGGGAAAGCTGAAAGCAAATAAGGTTCAACGGGCCTTCGAGAATAAGCGCGGGCAACGGAACATTGTGCTGAAGGCGCGGCAGATGGGGCTGACGACGTGGGTGGCGGCGCGGTTCTTTCTGAAGACGATCACGCAGCCGGGGACGCTGACGCTGGAGGTGGCGCACACGCAGGAGGCGGCAGAGGAGATCTTCCGCATCGTGCACCGGTTTCTGGATTGGCTGCCGGATGGGCTGCGCGAGGGTCCGCTGAAGACGGGGCGGGCGAACGTGCGGCAGATTGTGTTTCCGGAGATGGATGCGGAGTACCGCGTGGTGAGCGCGGCGGACCGCAACGCGGGGCGGGGATTGACGGTGCAGAACCTGCACTGCAGCGAGCTGGCGCGGTGGCCGGGCGACGCGGCGGATATCCTGGCGGGTTTGCGCGCAGCCATGGCGCCGGGCGGAGAGCTGATTCTGGAGTCGACGCCGCAGGGAGTGGGCGGGTGCTTCTACGAAGAGTGGCGCAAGGCCAGCGAGACGGCAACGGTGCGGCACTTTTTCCCGTGGTGGATGGAGGCGCGCTACCACTCGGCGGCGGTGGATGCGGCGAGCTTGACGGACGAAGAACGCGTACTGATGGAGCAGCACGGGCTCAAGCTCCCACAGATCGCGTACCGGCGGCGGATCCGTGCGGATTTCCGCGGGCTGACGGTGCAGGAGTATGCGGAAGACGAAGAGAGCTGCTTCTTAGCGAGCGGCGAGAGCGTGTTTGAACTGGCGGCGGTGGAGGCGCGGCTGCAGACTGCGCCGGAGCCGGTGGAGCGGCGGAAGAACGGAGAGCTGGAAATCTGGTTGCCGCCCGTGAAGGGCAAGGAATACGTGGTGGCGGTGGATCCGGCGGGAGGCGGAAGTGACGGCGACTACTCTGCAGCGCAGGTGCTGGAGATGGAGACCGGCTTGCAGTGCGCAGAGTTTGCCGGACACGTGGGCGGACTGGAGCTGGCGCGATTTGTGACCGGGCTGGCCGCGGAGTACAACGGAGCGTGGCTGGTGGTGGAGCGGAACAACCACGGCAGCGGAGTGCTGGCGCTGGCGGAGACAGCGTGCAAGTACGAGCGCATCTATCAGCAGCGAGGGCGGCAGGGCGGGCAGCCGGGTTGGCTGACGACCAGCGTGAGCCGGCCGGCGGTGATCGCGCGGCTGGAGGCGGCCCTGGTGGAAGTACCGGAACTTTTCCAGAGCCGGCGGCTGCTGGGCGAGTGCCGGAGCTTTGTACGGCAGCCGAATGGGAGCTCGGGCGCGCAGGCGGGGACGCATGACGACCGCGTGATGGCCATGGCGATTGGGCTGGCAGCGCGGACGGAGCTGGCGGAGAAAAACCGAGCTGCTAGCTACTAGCTTCTAACCGCTAGCTTGGTGGTTCCGGGTAGGATCTTCTTGTATATCAAGCGGTTCGCACTCCACGAACGGCTGGGAGCTGGAAGCCAGAGGCTAGAAGCTGCTTTTGAAGACCTCCCTTCCCGGCAATTGCGCAAGCCAGCGAATCCCCCTACAATATTGATAACGAAGAATTAGAGGAAAGGTCTGTCTGTCGATGCCGAAGGAAAAGATTCATCCCAATTACGCCGTGGTGCGCGTGATGTGCGCCTGCGGAAACAATTTTGAAACACGGTCGACCCACAAGGGCGACATTCACGTGGAAATTTGCTCGGCTTGCCATCCGTTCTTTACGGGCAAACAGAGGCTGGTGGATACGGCGGGACGCGTGGAGCGGTTCCGGCGGAAGTACGCGAAGAGCGACGCGGCGAAGGCCACCGCGGCGAAGTAAACCGAGGTGAGAGATGGACGAGTGGGCCTCCGCCGCGGCGGAGGCTTCCGTTTGTTTGGGCCACGATGTTTCTTGTTCCTGTGACCAGGAGCTGAACGAATGCCACGCAAAGGTTTCACCGTGAACAAGAACTGGGACAATCCGGTGGAGCATGCCATGCCCGCGGAGGCGCGGGTACCGGAGGAGGTGCGGCTGGGCACGGTGGTGGTGCGGCCGGCGACGGTGCTGGCGCCGATGGCGGGCGTCACGGACACAGTGTTCCGGAGATTTATCCGGCATGCGAGTTTGTTTTCCCACGCAGAATTTGGAGTAGATGCCGGCCTCGCTTCCCACATCTCAGAATCGAGATGTGGGGCACCCAGTTCTGGGGGCGAATCGCGGAGCTCCGTGGGTGAACCGCAGATCGATGCGGCAATTACGAATGCGCAGTCGGGTTGCGGGCTGCTGATGACGGAGTTCACATCGGCGGATGGGTTGAGCCGGATGCGCGAGTCGAAGCGGCGGCGCTACCTGACGTTTTACGACGACGAGCATCCCATTGGCGCGCAGCTGTTCGGATCGAATCCCGAGACGCTTGCGGAAGCGGCGCGGATCGTGGAGGAAACGGGCTTCGACACCGTCGACTTGAACCTGGGCTGCCCGGCGAAGCGTGTGGTGGGGTGTAATGGAGGGTCGGGCCTGCTGCGCGATCTGCCGAGGATCGGAGAAATTTTTCACGCCATTCGCAAGGCGGTGACGATTCCCTTCACCGTGAAGTTCCGCATGGGCTGGAATGAGAGCCAGATTGTGTGCGTGGAGCTGGCGCGCATGGCCGAGGCCGAAGGGCTGAACGGGCTGGCGCTGCATGCGCGCACGCGCGAGCAGGGTTACAGCGGCCAGGCGCAGTGGAACTGGATTGCCGCTGTGAAAGATGCGGTACGGCTGCCGGTGATCGGCAACGGCGACGTGCGCACGCCGGAGGACGCGGCGGCGATGGTGGCCGAGACGGGCTGCGATGCGGTCATGATCGGACGCGCGGCGCCGGCGAATCCGTGGATCTTCCGGCAGATTGCCGAATACACAGCGACGGGCAGCTATACGCGGCCATGCAACGACGATCGCTACCGGATGATTCGCGCGTACTTTGAAATGCTGATGGCGGAGGCCGAGGCCACGAAAGATTTGCCGCGCGACGCGAGGATGGGCGATCCGGCGGGAAAGATGAAGCAGTTCGCCACGTGGTTCACGCACGGCGTGCCGGGCGGCGCGAAGCTGCGCGCGGCCATTTACCATGCGCGCAACGGCGCCGATGTGCTGAGCGAAGTCGAGCGGTTCTTTGTGGCGCGGATAGAAGCAGGCGAGAACGCGGAACTGGAGACCGAAGACGCGGCACAGGCTTTCCATGACGCGGAGATGATCTGCAGTTAGTGCTAAGTTCGTCTTGGTCCCGTAGCAGTAAGATGGTGGACATGACAGGCCTACCCAAGCCGCATCGTCGCAATTGGGCCCTTCGCGTGTTTGTTGTTCTGTTTCTCGCTTTGATTCTCGGGTTTCTGGGATGGTCCTGCTGGGTCTACGTGCAAATCGAGGACTATGCCGGCTTGGACCAGGCCGCACCGTCGGACGCCATCGCCGTTCTGGGCGCGGCGGAATACGATGGACAGCCCTCCCCGGTTTTCCGCGCACGCCTTGACCACGCGCGCGAGCTCTACAACCGCGGCATCGCACCGCTCATCATCGTGCTGGGCGGTACCGGCGGAGATGAGTACTCCGAGGGCGCCGTGGGCCGCGACTATCTAATGAGCTTCGGCATCCCCGAATCCGCCATTATCGCCGAAACCCAGAGCCGAAACACCGAGGATCAGGCCCACCGCATTGCCGTCATCGCCCGAGCCAACGGTCTGCGCCGCCTGGTTGTCGTCAGCGACGGCACCCACCTGTTTCGCATTCACGAAATCTGCGCCGCCGATGGCCTCGACGTACTCACCTCACCCCGGACACGCGTCTCCTTTGGAGGCGGCAGCGAGGAAACCGAGCGCCTTGCGCACGAGATCCTCAGCTACACCGCCTGGCGGCTGCATCTGCATCTGCACTAAGGCCGAGTTAGCCCCCAACCCATCACTGCGTCAGAAAACAATCGCCGGGGTTCCCATTCTTTCTGCGCTTTTGGGCGGGATAACATGTACTTACTCTCCGAGAAATGTGGTCAAGCAATTGATCGAGCAGGACCACATTGAGCAGCGACTTATCTACCTGGATGCGGCAAGCTTTGGGGTTCCTGGCGTGTTGTCGCCAAACAGAGGTTTGCTACGTCGCCAAATGCCGAACGGCTCATGCGCTACCCCGCGACCTTGATTCCCGGGAACAGGAACCAAATTAGTTCACATGCCGGTCGCGGACAGAGAAGTTGAACCCATGCTCGCCGCCCAGGCTAACTGCTGCCGAATCAGGACGATAAGTTCACAGTATCTTCCGTTGGATCACAGAGGGCACTCCGGTAACCCCAGAGTGTGCAAAAGAGAACAGTACTGTAGCCTGGGCTTTGAGATACTTCAGTCAATTCGTCTGGGAGGGTTCTGCGCACTCATGAATTCCAGGAAAGTAGCCCCAGGTTGCTCGTGCCGAGGTGAAGCCAATGGGAAAGAGCCCAGACAAGACCGTTCTTCTGATCGAGAATGACCCCGAACAAACTCGCATCATTCGCGTGATGTTCGACGGCCATGGAACACACTCCTTCAAGTTGACCCACATCGAATGTCTGGCAGACGCCGAGGCATATCTTAAAGGGCATCAGGTTGACATTGTCCTATTGGACTTGAGTTTGTCCGATCCAGAAGGGCTGGAGGCGATCAGACGTGTGCGTGCAGTCGCGCCCCACGTCTCCATTGTGCTGTTGTCCAGCCTGAACGACGAGCCAAAGGCGATTCAAGCCATGCGAGAGGGCGCGCAAGACTATCTCATCAAGGACCAGATCAAGCCGAACACACTCATGCAAGTCCTGGGCAATGCCGTCGTGCGCACGACGAACGAAGAAATACTGATCAATGAAAAGGATCGCGCCGAGGCCACGCTCGAATCCATCGCAGATGCCGTGATCTGCACCGACATTTCAGGAAACATCACCTTCTTCAATCCCATCGCGAGCAGCATGGTGGGCTGGCCGTTGAAGGCCGCAGTCGGCCGGCATCTGACGGAAACCTTCCGGATCGTGGACGCCACCACGCACCAGCCGATCCTGGACCCGATGGCGAAGGCGGCATCGGAAAATCTGACGGGCACACTGCCGGCGAATTGCGTACTCATCGACCGTGACGGTCGTGAAGTCTTCATTGAAGACTCAGTTGCCCCGATCCACGACCGTGAAGGGACAGTCACTGGAGCGGTGATTGTTTTTCGCGACGTAAGCGCGGCGCGGGCGCGGGCGAAGCAGATGGCCCGTTTGGCCGAACATGATTCTCTCACCGGTTTGCCCAATCGATTGCTCTTTTGCGACCGGGTTGGCCAGGCGATCTCTCTTGCGCACAGACACCGCGGGCAGGCCGCCGTGCTGTTCGTGGATTTGGATGGCTTCAAACAGATCAATGATTCCCTGGGCCATACAGCCGGCGACAAGCTTCTTCAATCCGTCGCAAAACACTTGCTGGCCTGTGTACGCGACCCTGATACGGTCAGCCGGTACGGAGGCGATGAGTTCGCAGTGCTGCTGCAGGATGTACATCGGCCTCAAGATGCCGCTGCTACAGCAAGAAGGATGCTCCGTGCGCTGGGCGAGGTTCATTCGGTCGACGGCCACCAGGTTCACGTCACCGCAAGCATCGGTGTGAGCATCTACCCTGCCGACGGTTTCGATGCCGAGACGCTCATCGGCAATGCAGACACCGCAATGTATCGGGCCAAGAAGAAGGGGTGCGAGGGCTGTGAGTTCTACAGTTCGGAGTTGAACGTCTGCACATTTGAGCGCCAGTTCACCAGAGAGGATCTCGAGCATGCCCTGGAACGGAACGAATTGACGTTGCACTACCAGCCCAAAGTCAATCTGAAGACGGGGACCATTACCGGGGCTGAAGCCCTGTCGCGCTGGAACCATCCCACGCTCGGAATCATTCCTCCGGGGCAGTTCATTCCCATCGCAGAGGAGTCCGGCCTGATTTTTCCCATCGGCGCCTGGGTCTTTGATGAAGCATGCTCGCAAGCGCGAACCTGGGCGGATGCGGGTGCGCCCGCAAAGACCATGGCCGTAAACGTCTCAGGAGTGCAGTTTCAGAGCGACGGTTTTCTGAAGGGGCTGTTCGCTGCGCTCAACGAGACTGGCCTCGAGCCGTCGATTTTGGAGTTGGACGTAAACGAGAGTGTTCTAATGAGCCATCCCGAGCGCTCAGCATTTGTCCTTAAGGCCCTCCGGGATAAGGGTGTGCATGTGTCGGTCGATCACTTCGGCACCGGCAACTCCAGCTTGAGCAGCATGCAGAAATTACCCGTCAATGCCCTCAAGATCGACCGGTCGTTCCTCCGCCAGATCACCACCGTTCCCGGTGGAACGGCCGCCGTCGAAGCGTTCATCGACATGGCTCGAGGCCTTCACCTCCGGGTCATCGCTCAGGGGGTTGAAACGGTTGAAGATCTCGAGTTTCTGTGGGCACACGACTGTGACGAAGCTCAGGGGAACTTTTTTGGTCGGCCCGTTCCGCCAGATCAGTTGGCCAAGCTGTTCCGGCCAAACTGAGTCTGCGCGACGTGATAGCCGGATAGAAATCGAAATCATAACCAGCGCTCTAAACCCTCCTGCTCCGATGCGCAGGCAGTGTCGCCGTTAAGAATAGTTTGCCCCCGATGTTGCGCTGCTCAGCAGCGATACACACTGCATGCGCCAAGTACTGACCTGCAGTTACTCACGGGATAGGGAGAATGGCAGGATTTTGCGCGTTGTGGTCCGGCGCAGGTGAGCGCTTTGAAACGGGGATCCGCGTTTTCTCTACCACCATTCCGTGGAGCGCCCTGCCGGAGTTTTTCCGCTGCTGTCAGGCTTGGCTGAACGCAGAAGCAGGAGGGGACATTGCACGAGCTTTACGACCTTCTCGGCAATCGACCCGAAGACCAGCGGATGCCAGCCGGAGATGCCGTGCGTCGAGATCACCACCATCTCGATATGCTCGCGCTCCACCACTTCCATGATGTTCCCGGCGATGTCATTTCCAACTTCGACACTGGAAGTTGACTTCACTCCCCTGCCCGCAAGAGCTGTGTGGCACTTAGCCAGATGTTGCTCCGCAAATGTTCTCGCCTCCCGGATAAACTCAGCCTCGGGAATCATGTCAGGAAGCGTCGTGGTGGGAAACACCGGAATTACGTTCACAAGATACAGTTCTGCGTGAAAGTGCTTCGCAAGATCAGCTGCCATTTCCAAAGCCGCTTGAGAGGATGAGCTAAAGTCGATGGGCAACAAGATCTTCTTGGGGATGGAGTGAAAAGCATCAACCTTAGACACAGCAAACTCCTCGCCGAACCGTAGAAACAACTAGTTTCTTGAATTGTCCTCTCATCTTAAGAGCAAAGACTGTGCTCTTTTGGACACACGCGATCGCGTGCAAATGTGACCATCCCTGAATGCCTCCACTCTGAAACCATCTCTTTGGGTGTAGTTCGCGACGCGACAGTCGGTTGGCGGCGCATGCCGCGCCTGAGATGGGCGATGCCGTTCGAAGGAGAGACGATGAGATCATCCAAGTGGATCGCGGAGTCGCATTTCTTGTTGGCCTGCCGGGCAGGTCTGGCGGGAATGCGCGTCGGCCACTCGAGCAAAACTCTCCGGGGTACGGAGACTCATCGGGCGATACTCCTGGTATTGGTTACTGCGGCCCTGGCCGCAACGCCGGTGCTGGCAAGATCGCAATCACTGCTCTTATCTGGAGATCCCACGGCAACTACGGGAATCACGAATCCTGAGAGGTTCGACCTTACCTACATTCGTCCGACCGAAAGAACAAAGGTGAGCAACTATGCTTTCGACGCATTCGGTCCGTATCCAATTGCCGGCGCAGCGTTCGCCGCGGGAATCAACCAGTGGACCAATTCCCCGCCGGAGTGGGGCCAGGACGTTGAGGGTTTCGGCAAGCGGTTTGGGTCCGACTTTGGGATCGCGGCTATTGGAACCACCACGCGTTATGGGCTGGCGGAAGCCTTCAGGGAAGATACGTTGTACTACCGCTGCGAATGCGCGGGCCCATTTCCGAGGTTGCGCCACGCAGTGATCTCCACCTTGACAGGGCGCCGCGGCCAAGACGGCCATCGCGTCTTCTCTATTTCAGCGCTAGCCGCGCCCTATGCGGGCTCCATGATTGCGGTTCACCTGTGGTATCCGGATCGCTTCGACATGAAGGATGCGTTTCGAATGGGCAACTACAGCCTGCTGGGATATATGGGCGGCAACATTGCTCTGGAGTTCTTCTATAGTGGCCCTCACGCCTTGATTTCACGTATGCATCTGAACAATGCGCACGGTTCGCCGGACAAAGGTCCGAATCATTGAGCGATCGCGGATCCACAGCCGTTGCAGAGATAAGCCCACCACTTCCGGCGCGGCGGATCGACCTTGTGTCCTCCGTTGCAAGCTCTGCGGCGAGCCTGTTCAACGGGTTTTTCGAGTGGTTCGGGGAACTGGGGATTTTTTCCTGGCGAGTCTTGCGGGCTGCGGTTACGCCGCCGTATGAATGGCGCGAATTGATTCGGCAGCTCGATGAAGTTGGGTCGAAGTCTCTGCCGCTGGTCGCCATGGCTGGCGCGGCAATTGGCGTCATCATCTCGCTTGAAGCCCGCTACAGCCTCACTCGATTCGGCGCCAAATCGATGTTTCCCGCCACTCTCGTGTACTCCGTCATTCAGGTCATGGGGCCAGTTATTACTGGCCTCGTGGTAAGCGGGCGCGTGGGCGCGGGTATGGGCGCGGAATTGGCATCGATGAAAGTGACCGAGCAGATCGACGCCATCGAGGCATCCGCGATCAATCCTTACAGGCTGCTGGCGGCGACACGAATACTGGCCTGCATCCTGATGCTGCCGCTGCTGACCCTTGCCACCGACGCATGCGCCTTGCTCACTGGCTGGTTTGCACAGGCTCTGGTTGAACCGCTCTCGTTCCATCAGTTCATTACCAGCGGCTTTAGTGGCGCCACTTTCAACGCATTCCTGCCGCAGACATTCAAGACCGCCGTCTATGGGCTGATCATCGGGCTCATCGCATGCTTTCAGGGAATGCGCACGCGCGGTGGGGCTGCGGGTGTGGGCCGCGCGGCCACTAACTCAGTCGTGCTGGCCTCGCTCTTCCTTATCCTGGCCGATGTTGTCCTGGTGAAATTCATCCTTGTCTTTTTCCCTTAACCGTTGTTTGAAGCATTCGTGAAACAAGTATGGCCACAACTTATGACATTGCGACGAAGCAAGCGGAACCCGGGCAAGACGGGCCTGTGCCCGTGATTGCTGTCGAGAATTTGGACAAATCTTTCGCGGGTCACAAGGTCTTAAACGGGGTCAGCTTGCGCGTGAACCAGGGAGAGACCCTGGCCGTGCTCGGACGTAGCGGTACGGGAAAAAGCGTGCTGCTGAGGCTAATCATTGGCCTCGATACACCCGACTCCGGATCGATTTGCATTCATGGCCAGAACATCGCAGGTCTCGCGCTTGACCGCATGGGAGAAATTCGGAAGAAGATGGGTTTCCTGTTTCAGCAGGCAGCGCTTTACGATTCGCTCACGGTCCGGGAGAACGTGGCCTTCCCCCTTGAACACCATCGCAGGGACATGTCCAAATCCGAGCGAGCCGACCGGGTAAGGCAGTTGCTGACCGAGGTGGGCTTGGACGGCGACATCGATAAGATGCCGTCAGATATCTCAGGCGGAATGCAAAAGCGCGTGGGCCTGGCGCGTGCGCTGGCTCTGGAGCCGGAGATTCTGCTGCTCGACGAGCCGACAGCCGGCCTCGATCCCATCAGTTCCGGAGAAATCGACGAATTGATTCTCAAGCTCCAGAGGGAACGGAAGATGGCGTCGATCGTAGTGACGCACGATCTGCATAGCGCCAAAACGATCGCTGGCCGTCTCGCCCTGCTGAATGAGGGCGACGTAGTGATCGAAGGAACGTTTGAAGACCTTCAACAAAGCGACATCGGTTTTGTGAAGGAGTTTCTACAGCAATCGTAGGAGGATTTATGTCGAGAGTTGCAAGGTTAGGAGCATTTATCGTTGCGACGCTGGCAGTTCTGGCTGCCGGTGTCTTCCTCATCGGGAGCCAGGAGAATCTGTTTCGCTCCACCTACCAACTGAAGACGCAATTCGACAATGTTGCGGGCCTGGCTGTGGGAGCTGATGTCGAGGTGGGCGGCGTGCACAGCGGAAATGTGCATAGCATCAAACTGCCTCACAAACCGGGCGATAAGGTCATCGTCGTCATGGATCTCGACAGATCAACTAAGGAGATCATCAAGCGCGACTCCGTAGCCTCAATTGAAACCGAGGGAGTCCTGGGCAATCAGTTCGTGGCCATTTCGTTTGGATCTGCCGGGCAAGCCGAGGTAGCGGACGGCGAGACCATCCAGAGCGTGCCGCCGCTGGAGTTGGGCGCACTGCTGGCAAAGACGAACGCGATCCTGGACAGCAGTCAACAGGCCATCGTTAACACAACTGCGGCCACGGCCCATCTGAACTCGGTGAGCGCCAAGATCGATTCGGGCCAGGGAACCGTGGGAGCTCTGGTGAACGACAGGCAACTCTACAACAACCTGGAACAGACCACGACCACACTGCATGACACGATGCTGCAGGCGCAAGTCGGCGTAACGGACTTCCAGGAGAATATGGAGGCGCTGAAGCATAATTTCCTTTTGAGCGGATATTTCAAGAAGCGTGGATACGAAGACTCCTCCGATTTGGCGGCAAACAAGATCAGCGGTCTCCCGCAGAGTACTCCTGTAAAAATATTCGATTACACTGCAAGGCAGCTCTTTGATGGCCGCGCTTCGGCAAAAATGACGGATCAGAAAACCCTCAAAGCCGCCGGCGACTTCCTGGCACAGACTCAATTCGGACTTGCGGTTGTAGTAGTCTCCACTGGCATGGATGGCGACACCCAGAAGGATCTCGCCCTCACCGAGGCCAGAGCCATGGTTATTCGCGAGTACCTGGTCGAGAACTTTGGGTTTGACGACAGCCAGCTCAAGACGTTGGGAATGGGCAAGCAGACTGGCCCGAACCTTGAAGCAGATTGGGGCTCGATCCAGATTCTCATTTATCCAGCAGGAACTGAGATCCCGCCCGACAAGCCGGCGCCGGCGGTTAGTTCATCCACACCTGACGCCGACAAGCCCGTGCAGATCACTGCGGCGGCAACTCAAAAACCATGACGCAGATGCGTCAGGGCATGCGTCAATACAGCAAAATCCCTTGACACCGCCTCTGCTCTGCGGGTGTGAGGGGAGTTGTGCAAGAAAGTATCTCAAACTTGTGGATAATTGTTCTCTTGCTTGCATCAAATGTCATATCGGGAGGATTCAATGGAACTGGGCATGATCGGCTTGGGCCGGATGGGAACCAATATGGTGCGGCGTCTTATGCGAGCCGGCCACCAATGCGTTGTGTACGATATTCACCCGGAAGCCGTGCAATCGCTTGTTAAGGAAGGCGCAGTTGGCACGAATTCGTTGGAAGACTTCGCAAGGAAGTTGAAATCGCCTCGCGCCATCTGGATGATGGTGCCGGCGGGCGTGGTGGATGCGACGCTCAAAGCCCTGACTCCGCTGCTCGAGCCGGATGACGTGATCATCGATGGCGGGAACTCTTATTATCACGACGACATCCGCCGCGCTGCCGAACTGAAACTTAAAGGCATCCACTATGTGGACGCGGGAACCAGCGGCGGAGTGTGGGGGGCCGAACGCGGCTATTGCCTGATGATCGGCGGCGAAAAGGATGTGGTTGAGCGCATCGACCCCATTTTTTCTGCGTTGGCGCCCAGTATCGATTCGGCGCCGCGCACGCCTGGCAGGGAAAAAGTGGGCGGCACCGCCGAGCACGGCTATCTGTACTGCGGCCCCAGCGGTGCCGGCCATTTTGTGAAGATGGTGCACAACGGAATCGAGTATGGAATCATGGCCGCGTACGCGGAAGGATTGAATATTCTTCACCATGCCAATGTTGGCAAGCAGCAGCAAACTGTGGACGCCGAGACGACGCCTCTGCGCAATCCCGAGGTGTACCAATACGACCTGAATCTTGCCGACATTGCCGAGGTCTGGCGCCGCGGCAGCGTGGTCTCTTCGTGGCTCCTGGATCTGACCGCCAT
>JBEKAS010000088.1:0-14898 GCA_050015795.1 Occallatibacter sp.
TTGTCATGGGCACATTAATCTCCATATTGGGTTGAATTTTCCTGATTAAAGTTGGAAAACCAGCCAGCCGCTCTCAGGCAATTGAGTGGGAGGCCGGCCAGAGTCTTCTGCATGCGCCGGTTTCGCGCCGGGCCCAGAGCCGTTGAGCTCGGAGCCGTTGGGCCCAAAGCTGATCGGATAGACCGCAAGAATCAGCCGCGTGACGGTGATCTGCGTAAATGTCTCGCTGCCGGTTTGATCCGCGGCATCGGCAGATTGCGGCTGCGAAGTCGCGCCGGCGTCATAGTCGGCAAATCGCCCGCCGTGTCGCCGCGAGGTTCGTACTTCTTCCCACGCCGTCGGCACTACGTAATGCGGCTCACCGGCGAAGCCGGAATTTGCATCTTGGCCGGCAGCACCGGCATCTGCATCCGGCATTTCTGCCCGCAGCAGCACCTCACGCGGCATTTCGCCTGTCGACGCAACCAGACGTTGCCGTGCGCCATCCGGCTCAACCGATGGCGTTACGCCCCGGCGCAATGAAGCCGGAGCGACCGGCGCAACACCGTGCCCCGCAGGCAAAATCGCCTTGGTGTTCAACGAGCGGAAGCCGGAATCGCCGCGTGCGACCGTTGGCTCCACGAATGCGCGATCTCCATCGCCGAACTGAGGCGCCGAACCGGCCCGCGTCCCTTGAGTCTCGAGCGTCGCCGTCTGCGCGGCGGGAACAAAAGCCACCATCTGCGGGCAACGCGCCAGTTCCACCGACGCAGCCAGCAGGCCGCAGCCGACCAAGCCGACCAGTGCCCGCGCCGCCATGGGATGAAGCGCCTGTTTGCGCGCCAGAATGCTGTAGACGCGGCGCACCAGCTCGGGACGGCGCTCGAATGCGCCCAATGAAAGCGCGTGGGCGCGGCGGCGCTCAAGTCCGCGCTCGGCCAGGCTGGTGAGGCATTGCGCGTAGGCGCGCGGCGCCTGGGTCCGGCGCACCACACCCTCATCGCAAGCCATCTCGCGCTCGCGGCACAGGCGGCCTTCGATCCAGGCCAGCGCAGGGTTCAACGGGAACAAAACCAGGGCCAGCTTCTGCAGCAGATTGGTCCAATCGTCGCGGCGGCGCAGGTGTTCGGCCTCATGCAGAACCACTTGCTCAAGTTCGCCGGGCGTCAGTCGGGCAAAAAGCCATTCGGGAATCAGAATGCGCGGCGCCAGGAAGCCGATCACGCTGGGACGGTCGAGCTTGCGCGTCGTGCAAAGTTCGGCGATTTTACGTGAATGGGAGCGTCGCGTCGGAGAGGCAGCCGTAAGCAGCGCGCGCAGCTTTGCGTCAGCTGCAATGGGCGAAGCCGAATTCCACAGCCGGCGCAAGTGCAGCGAGTGGACGGCGAAGCTGGCCACGCGCACGAGCGATGCCACCAGCCACAATGCAGCAATGGCGAAGGCCCAGCGGTCGTCGAATTCGAACCGCGCTCTGGGCGCCACTGCGCCGAGGTGAGCGTTGGCCGCGATTGCGCCTGCTGCGCCGTGCGCAAGCCAGGGCAGAAACCCAAGAACCACAACCACCGCGAAGGCCGCGGCCCAGAGGCCGAAGCGCTGCGCTGCCCCGATGTGAAATTTGGCGCGCGACGTCAGGCCAAGGCAAACCGCGAGAACCAGTGCGATCGCCGCACCCTGCCACAGGGCCGCAACCGCCACGGGCGCAGCGGTCTCGGCAAAGGCAACCAGCCATCCGCCCGCGCTTTCGAGCGCCGCGTGCACTCCACCGGCCATGAGGGTCCAGAACATCTATTCCCCGCTCCCCTTTTCCGCACTCGCGCTGCGAATGGCGTCCTTCAGGCGCTCTAACTCTTCGGCGCTGATCTCCTCATCGCCTAAAAGTGATAACACCAGCTGCTCGCGCGAGTTGCCGAAGAACCGCCCGAGCACGTTGTGCACCTCCGTGCGACTGGCCTCGTCCTCGGCAACACTGGGCCTGTACACGAACGCGCGGCCCTCCTGGCGGTGCTCCACGTAGCCCTTCTGTTCTAGGATCCGGACGGTGGTCAGCACCGAGTTATAGGCCAGCGGCTCGCCCTCGGGCAGTGCGGCTACCAGATCGGTGACTGCCGACTCGCCCCTCCGCCACAGGATCTTCATCAGCCTGAGCTCGGCTTCGGTAAGCGTGTTGGATTTTCTTGGCGGCATCGCTAACCTGTTGATTCTGCTTTCCTATAGTCTGACTCTCGATCATTCTTGCATTTCAATAGACGAACAACTAAAGGATTAGTTAACAGTTTTCCAGATATTTATTCGACCGTCAAGCCGCGCCGCCTGGTAGGACGCGTTCCCTCGGCGCACCTATGCTACGATCCGTGAAAGCGTTCACAAACTCGATTCTTTGCGCTGAATCGTGGCTGGAAAAATGTCTTCCGGCACAGCTCACGGCGGACGCCTTTCCCAAAACAGCAGCTCGGACCGCACTTGAGGCTCCGGGCTCACAAGGGGTGGGTATGGACAACCGTTTACGGCCGATGAACCTCGGCGAGATTCTGGACGGGACGGCCGCGCTTTACCGCACGTACTTTCTGCTCTTTACGGGTATCTCGTCAATCTTTGCCACGGCGATGCTGGCCATCGATCTGCTTTATCTGCGCTCGCTCGTCCTTCTCGGCTATCCCAATTTGAGTGCGCATTGGCAATGGAGCACGGCCGCGGCAGCAGTGGCGGAGGCGCTGGTCATTCTGCTTCTCGCCGGGCTGTCGATCGTGGCCATCAACCGGGCGGTCGCGTGGGTATACCTTGACCAGCCTGCGACCATCCGTGCGGCGGCGAAGAGCGTGCTGCCGAAGGCCAGGCGCTACCTGTGGTTGATGACGGTAGTGGCGTTCCGCGCATGGGCTCCGTTGGCCGCTTTGTATGTGGCATTTTTCGCCATCGTGCTTTCGGCAATGCCGCACGGCTTCCTGACCAATCCGGCGGCCGTGCCGCAGGCGCCTCAGGATCCCTCCGGTATCATCGCCGCAGGCCTGGGAATGCTGGTCCTGGCGCCGCTGATGCTTCTGGCGACGGTGTATGGGGTGTGGATGTCGCTGCGCTATTCGCTTGCCGTTCCCTCATGCGTGGTCGAGGATCTGACGGCAAAGCAGGCGATTCAACGAAGCATCAAGCTCAGCGAGGGTTCTCGCGGACGCATCTTTGTGCTGGGGCTGCTTGTCTACGCGGTGCGCTTGATGCTGGGTCTCCTGTTTGGGTTCCCTATCATCGTTCTCGCGGTGAAGCATCTGGGGCAACCGCTTCCGATCGGATGGATGGTCTTTCAGCAGTTGGGGGTGTTTTTCAGCAATGCACTGATCGGTCCCATCTATGCCATTGGGCTCACCTTGTTCTACTACGATCAGCGCATCCGCAAGGAAGGCTACGACATCGAGTGGATGATACAGGCCGCGGGACTTCTGCCCCAGCACACTAATAGCGGCCCTGCCGCCAGCCCCTTGCCTTAACTGCACAGGCGGCACTGCCTGCGCCACAACCAATTCGGGGAATCGGGTGCAACGATGAACGAGATACTACGCCCTTCCACCCTCGGAGAAATCCTCGACCACACGTTTCAGCTCTACCGAAACAACTTCTGGCTCCTTTTGGGAATCGCTGCGTTGCCTTTGGTTTTGGCGCTCGTTCTCGCCGTACCAATCGTTGCGATTTTCGCGATTCCGGGCATTGCTGGCCGTATCGACGATCCAGCCGCGACGATTCGCGTTATCGCGTTCATGATTGCTTTCGTCATTTTTCTGCCGCTCTACCTCGGTTTGTACGCATTCTCCATCGCCGGTATTACACAGGCCACGATCGCCATACAACGGGGCGAAAAGCTCACGATTCGCGCTGCCCTCAAGATGGTGCGGCCGCGATTCTGGACCTATCTCTGGTATTTGCTCCTGCAGGGAATCATGGCAGGGATCGTCCCGGTGTGCATCGCAGGCGTTCTCGTCGGGACTTTGATCTACCTCGCGTCTCACTCCGGCGGAGGGGCCGCCTCCGGGATTGCATTCGGTTTATTGATGTTTCTCGCGGAAACGGCGCTCTTCGGCGCGATTGTCTGGCTGATTTTGAGCTACGCAATGGGTATGGCGGTTTGCGTCGTCGAAAAAAAGACTGCGTGGCAGTCGCTGATGCGCTCGTGGAGCTTGAGCAAGGGAACGCGCGGCCGCATCTTTGTCCTGTATTTGCTGCTGTTGGTACTTTCGTTTGTAGTGCTCATGATCAGCTACCTTCTGGCTTTGATTGTTATCTTGGCTGCTACGTTTCTTGGTACCGGCAAAGCGCTCGCGGTAATTGGGCTGATTGTCGCCGCAATTGTGTACATCGTCGGAATCATTGGTACCCAGATCGCCATTGTCCCTGTGCCCTGGATTGCGCTCGTCCTCTTCTACTTCGACCAACGCATTCGCAAGGAAGGCTACGACATCGAGTGGATGATGCAGCAGGCGGGGCTCGCGCAGCCCCCATCCACCGCATCGCCAGCCGAGGGCCCGCCGGTTTTTCCGCCCATTACAACGCCTGATAACTTGGAAGCTGATACTACGGGAGAGCGATGAGTTCGTTGCGGCGCGGATCGCCAAGGAGGAACGCTCGAGCGCTGGTGACACTGGCCGGGGCGGCCGTGCTTGCGCTCGCCGCCACCTTGCCGCATGCGCGCGCCCAGCAGTTCCCTTCCAACCCGGGCTGGCGCGATGTGAATCTCGCGGAGTACCGCCAGCACCTGGATGCATTGGACAGCGTGGTTGCCGATTGCCAGGCGCAGCTCAAGCTCAAAAAACCGGCGCCTGCGAACAACAACGCGTGCGATCCCAATCGGGTTGGCCCCAACGACCGTGTGCAGTGGCCCGGCGCTGCGGCTTCACAACCACGAGAAGTTCGCTACGACTGGCTGCGAACTGTACTGAGCCACGCGGGGAACAAAGGCAGCGCTGGGCAGCCCGTTGTCGTAGGCGCGCCTTCGAGCGCTAAAAGCCAACCGGTGAACGCGAACGATTTGCTCAACGACGCGCGCCAGCGCCTCCAAATGGATGAACGGCAGGCCGAAAGCCCGCTCGCGGCCAACCCCGCCTACGCTGACGAACGAAAGTCGCTCGACGCGATTCTGGCCCAGCGGGAGTATCAAGGCGTGACCAAGGTTTCGGCCAGGGACCGCGTCGTGGAATGGTTCTACAACCTGCTCGACAAAATTCTGATGAGCCTCGCAGGAATGGGGGCGCGCGCGCCGTGGGTTGCCCGGCTGCTCCAGGTATTGCTGCTGGGCGGAATCTGCATCGTGCTGATCTGGTTTTTCATCCGCATCGAGCGCAACGCGCGGGTGCGCCTCGTTCCTGACGTCGAGCCCGGGCCGGGATCGCCTTCGGCGCGCGAATGGCAGTTGTGGATAAAGGACGCGCAGGCCGCAGCGGCAAACGGCTTGTGGCGCGAGGCCATTCATTCTGTCTACTGGGCGTCCATTGCGCGGTTGGAATCGGGCCGTTTGTGGCCGGCCGACCGCGCGCGCACGCCGCGGGAATATCTTGGCCTGTTGGGCGGCAATGATCCGCGCAAACCCACTTTGACGGCGCTCACGCGCAGCTTCGAGCGCACATGGTACGGCGGGCGCGAGGCAGCGGCCGGGGATTTCAACACCGCATTGGCGCTGGCCGCGGAGCTGGGAGTGCAAACGGAATGAAGCTCTTCGCCTCACTCGACGCCAAGGATCGCAAGCTGCTCATCGGCTGCATTTGCGCGGTGGTCGTACTCGCAGTGGTCACGGCTTTTTTTGCGCGCAGCGAAGACCGCGACGACAACCCTGTGCCCAGCACTTATGGCACCGGCAAGCATGGAGCCCGCGCCGCCTATGATTTGCTCAAGGCCAACGACTATGATGTGCAGCGGTGGGAGCAGCCGCTCAGCGACCTCGTGGCGCGGACCGACGCTCAGACAGTGGTAATCTTCGCCGAGCCCGATCCCTCCTCACCCGAGGACTTCAATGCCGTGAAAGACATCGTTGCGCGGGGCGGACGCGTGCTGTTGACTGGTTGGGGGGGCGGCGAGCTGGCTCCCGGCGGAAACGCATTGCCGCCGGTACAATTCGAGGCAGCCTGCAAGCTCACGCCGCAGGGACTCGACGCGCTGGCCGGATCGGGCGAAGTGTGGATGGTTCCCGAAGCCGCATGGGGATCTGACCAGCCGCTCGACCGCGTCGAGTACAACTGCGCTGGATCGCCGGCCGTGGTCGAGTACACGAGCGGCAAGGGCGAAGTCATCTGGTGGGCCAGTTCCACGCCGCTCGAAAACGGTTCAATTCAGCGCGGCCAGAATCTGAATCTGTTTTTAAATTCCCTGGGCGCGGCCCAGCATCATCATTTTTATTGGGATGAATCGTTGCACGGTGAAGTCTACTCTGACTGGTTCTATGCCAGCGGCGCGGCGCTGAATCTGCTTAAGGCCGGCCTCTTCGGAATTGTATTGCTGGTGATCTTCAGCTTCAGCAGGCGGCGCGGGCCCGTGCGCGACCTGCCGGCGCCGGTGCGCGCCACGCCGGTGGAGTTTCTTGAGGCGCTGGGTTCCCTCTACGCTGAGGCGGGCGCTTCGGCAACGTCAGTGGACCTTGCGTATGAGCGTTTCCGCCGCCGCATGGGCGACTTGTGCGGACTGCAAGGAGCAAAGATGAGCGCGGATGAACTGGGTCTTGCGCTGCGCCGGCGTTTTCCTCTAGGACCCGAAGCGCTTGAGAAGGATTTGGCGGAGTGCGAGGAAGCGATCGGAAGCGACACCTTGCAGCCAAAGAAAGCGCTGGCGCTGGTGCAGGCTCTCAGCCGCCACGGCGAAGCATTGGATCGAGCGGCAAGAGTGAGAACCTACGATTGAAAATGAAGTTGGAACCAGGATCAGGAAGAACAGCAGGATGGCAAGCAAGGAGACCGGAATGAGCGAAGAATTCGAACAGGACGCGCAGGCGGCAGGCACAACCCTCAAGGCCACGCAGGAGCTGCTGGCCCACGCGCGCGCGGAGCTGGGACGCGTGATCGCCGGGCAAGGCGAAGTCATCGGCGAGGTTCTTGTGGCCGTGCTCACGCAAGGACATGCACTGCTCGAAGGCGTGCCGGGAATTGCCAAAACGCTCATCGTGAAGTCGGTGAGCCGGTTGCTTGGACTCGCCTTCCAGCGCGTGCAGGGAACGCCCGACTTGATGCCCGCCGACATCCTGGGCACCACCATCTTCAAGCCCGGCGCGGATGCCTTCACATTTCACGCCGGCCCGGTGTTTACCGATCTGCTGCTGGTCGACGAGATCAACCGCATGCCGCCGCGCACCCAGGCGGCGCTGCTCGAGTGCATGGAAGAGCGCCAGGTGACCAGCGACGGCGTCGCGCGGCAGTTGCCCCAATGGTTCACGGTCTTTGCAACCCAGAACCCCATCGATTTTGAGGGCACGTATCCGCTTCCCGAGGCGCAACTCGACCGTTTTCTGCTCAAGATCAAGGTGCGCTATCCGGCCGCGGACGAAGAGCGGCAGATGCTGGAGCGGCATCACGGCAGCAGCGTAAATCTATTGGATGACGCGAAGATTCAGCCGCTCGCTGTCGCGCTCCTCGAGGCCGCGCGCAACGAAATTCGCGCCATCCGTGTGGAAGCGGACCTGTACGGCTACATCCTCGATCTGGTGCGCCGCACACGTGAGTGGCCCATGCTGGCTCTGGGCGCAAGCCCGCGCGCGGCCATCTGCCTGTTGCGCGTGGCCCAGGCCTTCGCGGCCTTTGAAGACCGCGACTACGTGATTCCCGACGACGTAAAGCGCGCCGTCTTGCCCGTGCTGCGCCATCGCATCCTGCTCAAGCCGGAGGCGGAGCTGGAGGGATTCGATGCCGATCGCGTGCTGAACGACGTGGTTGCGGCGGTTGCGGTGCCGCGGGGATAGGAATGCTCGTTTTGAAGATCATATGAAAAGAAAAGTAACCATTACGCTCTCTGCAGATCTTCTGGCGAAGATCGATCGTCACATCCGCAAGCAGTGTTCTCGCTCGGCTTTCATTGAAGAAGTGCTTCGCGACTACTTTCGAGATTCAAAGCGACAATTGATGCAAGAACGAGACAGGAAGCGGATCGACGCAGCCGCCGATCACTTGAACAAAGAGATGGAAGACATTTTGCGGTATCAAGCTCCGTTGGCTTAGATGATCTCGGCTTCTCTCCATCCCGAAACGGTGCGTGCGGCTTGCCGGCCGCGCGGCCGCTTTGCGTTCGGCCTCACGCCGCGCACCATCTGGCTGCTGGTTGCGGGCCTGGCGCTGGCCTTGCCGGGATTTTTCTCCTCGCGTCTCGGCTACGGCATGCTGGTGTGGGATGCGCTGGTGCTTCTCGCCGTATTGTTGGATTTCTTGCGGCTTCCTTCCCCGCAAGCGCTCATCGTGGAGCGCTCCTGGAGCAACGCGCCCTCTCTCTCCAGCGCCACTGAAATCGAGATCGCCGTGGAGCAGAACGGCGCAACGATTTTGGAGTGTCGCATCGTCGACGACCTGCCCGAAGCGCTGGTGGGCGTGCCGGCCACGCGGAGTCTGCGTGCCTGGCCGCGCGTGCGGGCCGCTCTGCGCTACACCATCGATCCGCGCGCACGCGGCGATGTGACCACGGGATCGGTTTACCTTCGCTACCGGTCGTTGCTCGGCCTCATCGACAAATGGGCCATGGCCCCGCTCCAGCAGACCGTGCGCGTGTATCCCGCGCTTCGACAAGGTGAAGACCAGGAGATCTTTCTGGCGCGCGGCCGTCAAATTGATCTGCAACTGCGCCAGGTGCGCGAGCGCGGTCTGGGCCGTGACTTCGAGAGCCTTCGCGAGTATCTCGAAGGCGACGACCTGCGCGACATTTGCTGGACAGCCACGGCGCGTCGTGGGCAATTGATCACTCGGCGCTACCAGACCGAGCGCAGCCAGGCGGTGTGGATCGTTCTCGACGCGGGACGGCTGCTGCAAGGCCGCATCCTGCGCGACACGGACGATCCGGAGCGGCGCGGCTATTCAAAGCTTGACTACGCGTGCTCCACCGCGGTCGCTCTGGCGCAACTCGCGCTCTACTCCGGCGATCGCGTGGGCTTGCTCGTCTACGGCCAGCACGTGCAGCAGCGCGTGCTGCCCGGCCGCGGCCCCGCGCACTTGCGCTTGATTGTCGAAGCTCTGGCCCAGGCGCGTGCCGAAACCAGCGAAGCCGATCATCTGCGCGCCACGGCCACGTTGAACCGCTGGCAGCCGCGGCGGGCGCTGATTCTGTGGATCACCGACCTGGCGGAAACCGCCATGCGTCCTGAAGTGATCGACGGCGCCATGCAACTCTTGCGGCGCCACGTGCTGCTTTTTGTGGCCATGGCGCAGCCCGACGTGGAGGCAATTGCCAAAGGCCGTCCGAAGAATGTCGAACAGATGTTCCGCGCGTCGGCTGCGCAGGAACTGGTGATGCGGCGCGAACTCCTGCTGGCGCGGCTGCGCGATCAAGGCGCCCTCACCCTCGATCTCGATCCCGATCAACTCACCTCGGCAGTGCTCAACCAGTATTTAAAGGTGAAAGAGCGGGCGATGGTTTAAGGACGCGCGCCTATTGCGCCTTTTCTCGAGGCGCCGCGACTGGCCGGAACAGCCACACCAGCAGCAACGTGAACAGCGTCCCGCCCACTGTGAACTTGAGCCAGTGAGGTGCCGCGGAGGGCGAGAAAAAGCCTTCCAGCGAGCCGGCAATGATGAGCAGCGGAATCGTGCCCGCGACCATGCGTGTGGATTCAACCCCCGCCAGGGCGATGGAGTCGCGCCAGCGATAGAGGCCGGGAAAAACCACGCCGCGCCCCAGACGCAGGCCGGCTGCACCGGCAAGAATGATCGAGGGCAACTCCAGCGAACCGTGCGGGGCCACAAAGCTCCACAGGTCCATCGCCATGCCATGCTGCGCGCAGGCCACGCCCACCACGCCGAGCAGCATTCCGTTATTGAACATGGACCAGATGGCGCCCAGACCGAAAACGATGCCGCCTGCAAACGAAATAAAGCACACGGTAATGTTGTTCGTCATGATGGCACTGCTAGCCGCCGGCTCGACACCCACAATCGATTCGGTCCACATCTTATGGTGCTCGATAGTGTCCACCATCTGCGGGCCCAGCATGTGGCGCATGAACTGGGGACGCGCCAGCGTGAGCACCGTGCCCAGCGCTCCACCGGCAAGCATGATCACAAGCGACAGCACTACGTAGCGGAACTGGCGCTGCACGAGGGCCGGATAGCCGTCGCGCAGAAAATCGAAGATTCTACGGAAGCCTTTGCGCCGGCTCGAATAGATGATATTGTGGGCGCGAGCCAATAACTGGTTGACGAGTTCGGCGTAAGCGCGCGCGGTCGGGTCCTGGCGCAAGGTCGACAGGTCGCTGGCCGCCTGGCGATAGAGAAGCGCGGTTTCGCGCAGTTCCGCCCGCGAAAGCCGGCGCACGCCGCCTTGAGCAGCCTGGTTCAGGAGCCAGCTGAGGCGGTCCCAGTAGGGGCGGCGCTTTGCCAGCCACTGATTGGAGAGAATGATGGCCATGGAGCCGATTGCAGACCAGCTTAACATCGATACCCCGGAGCTTGTGTCGATCGAGTTGCCGCTGGCCGGCATCGGCAGCCGCTTCATCGCCATCCTGGTCGACTCGCTCGTCCTCGGCGCGGCGCTCATTGTTCTCATCTTTCTCGCCGCGTTCATCCTTCCGGCTCTCAGCCTTTTGGGTCCAAAGTCGGCAAGTTGGGGCCTCGGCATCTTTCTTCTCATCCTCTTTCTGCTGTTCTGGGGCTACTTCGCGCTCTTTGAGGCGTTCAACAACGGCCGCACGCCGGGCAAGCGTGTGGCCAGGATTCGCGTGATCCACCAGTCGGGCCGCGGCATCAACTTTGTTGAAGCGCTGGCGCGCAACCTGGTGCGAATCATCGACTACATGCCAGGCTTTTATGGCGTGGGCATCGCGGCCATGTTTATGAGCCGGCAATCCCAGCGCCTCGGCGACATGGTGGCGGGAACGCTGGTGGTACGCGAACGCGAGGTCGAGGCGCCCATGTGGGGCGAAAGCACCTCGCGCACCTTGACGGCCGCGGCACTCGCCCCAAATTCGCCCATCCCTCCGCCCCACCTGCGCGTGGTGCTGCCCGCACCTGCTCTGGCCAGGCTCACCCCCTCGGACCTCGAAGTGCTGGAAGGATTCTTTTCGCGGCGGCTCGATATGGACCTGACGACGCGCAGCATTCTGGCCGGGCGCATTGCGTCGGCCCTGTGCGCCAAGTCGGGACTCACCATCCCTCCGGAGATCAGCGTGGAAACCTTCCTTGAAGCCGTCGCGCACCAGTTCCGCGAACTGGGCCGCATGAGCTGAAGCAGTATGTAGCGCCGGTCTCCTGACCGGCTGTACGGCCGGCGTCCACGCCGGCCGAATGTGCGCACCGCCTGGTGCGCAAGCTCCGCGGCGAAACCTCGAAGCCGCCCATCGTCCCCTCGCCCTATGCCGGGGAGAATTAGCAGCGCTCGACCCGCACGCAACCCGCAGCCGTATATTAAGATGCTTCCAGTACTCGCGCGCGACTGTGCGGATGCACAACCCGCGGCGCAGAAATCTCTCGAGCAACAACCGGCCGAAGACCGGTTTCGAACAGGAGAGCAACAATATGGCCAAGAGCGTCAATAAAGTCATTCTTCTGGGAAATGTGGGCAAGGACCCTGAAATCCGCTCCACGGGCGGCGGCGTCCTGGTAGCCAGCTTCGGCCTCGCCACCAGCGAGAACCGCAAGGACGCGCAAGGAAACTGGCAGGAACATACCGAGTGGCACAACCTGAAAGCCTTCAACCGCACCGCCGAGATCGTTCGCGACTATGTGAAGAAAGGCTCCAAGCTCTATATCGAGGGCAAGATCACCACCAACAGTTGGGAAGACAAGGATACCAAGCAGAAGCGCTACCGCACCGAGATCCTGGTCAACGATCTCTCCCTGCTTTCGGGCCGCGAGGATGGCGGCGGCTCCAGCCGTTCTTCGAACGCGCCGGCCAATATGGACCAGCGGCAACCCGCTGCGAACGATGAATACTCGCAGGCGGCCGAGATCTCCGACGACGACATCCCGTTTTGAGGTACACCTGCGACACGTTTTGTAAAGTATTCCCATACCGCCCTGATTCTAAAGGGCGGTATTACTTTTGTACGGGGAGAAATGTAAATAATATTGTCGCCCGACATAAGTTATGTTGTACCTTAAAAACTGTAACGTTCTAGAGGAGCAGTCAGCCAAATGGACGCACTCAAATACCGCATCAAGACGTTCATCATGCAGAGTGGCGAGCGTTATTGTCTGTTGATCGATAGTACGACAGGAAACCCGCTGTACTATCCCAACTTGTACGTCACCACCCAGATCAGAAACAACGGACAGTCTGTATCAGCGATGCAGACGGCATTAAGCAGCATTAATGTCTTCCTCTCTTACTGCGACGAAAAAGGGCTGGACCTGGAGAAACGATTCATCCAGCGCGTGTTCTTCACCCTCCCTGAGTTAGATGGATTGCGCGATCACTGTCAGAAGCGGTTCAAGAAAGAGCGAACCGCCGCATCAACCGGCCCAGTACTGGTTTCACCGAAACAGAAGCAAAAGCCGTCGAAGCCTGCAAATTCGGGGACAGAATATGTCCGGTTGACCTATATCGGCAAGTATTCCAAGTGGTTGGCCGAGACTCTCCAATCTGGTCCAATGGACCGGAAAACATCTCAAGAAATCTCGACAATGCAAAAAAGGATGAATTCCAGGCGGCCAAAGCGAAAGGGACGCAATCAGCTCAACAATGAAAAGGGGCTTGATGAAAATCAAGTGGATCTGTTGACTGAATTAGTACGTCCCGGCTCCGAACACAATCCGTTTCCCGATCCTGCCGTTCAAGTTCGCAACCGCTTGATAATCTTCATCTTGTTGCACCTGGGCAAACGTGGTGGAGAATTGTTGAACATCCGCGGAAGAGACATTAAAGGCGATCAGATTGTTATTGCCCGTAGGGCGGATGAAAAAGATGACCCCAGGCATGACCAACCTCTTACAAAGACACTGGACCATCGCATGCCCGTGGAAGCTTCTCTAATGAATGAGATCCATATTTATATAAACAAATTCAGAAAGAAAGTTCCGAACGCGCGTGCGCACGATTATTTGTTTGTCACCCACAAATCCGGCCCCACGCAAGGCCAACCACTTTCGATCTCTTCGTACCACAAAGTATTGAAGACCGTCGCCGAAGCTACGCCGGAACTCAAAGACCTTCACGGTCATGCACTCCGCCACACCTGGAATCACCGTTTTTCTGTGTTTATGGACACGATGGACAATCCGCCAACGCCTGAAGCTCAGGAAAAGATGCGGTCCTACCTGCAAGGTTGGAAGGAGGGCTCTGGAACCGCCAAATGGTACACCCAACGCTTCACGCGAGAAAAGGCGATGGAGATCGGACTCGAACTTCAAAAAGGTAAGATACGCATTCCGGAGAACCTAACCCATGAATCTTGAAGCACAACTGCATGAAGGTGCCAAAAGGCATCAATCAAAAAACGGATATTGGTTTGAGGAAGACGATTCAGTCTGGCAGTTGAGAAAAGGTGTCAAAGTCTACGTTGGCGCTGTGAGGGCCCTTCTGGATAGTGAGTCGAGTCGCGGCTTCACCGCCACGCTCGTGCACTACGCGAGCACATTGTCTGCAGACCACACAGCTAACATGGCCAAAGGCATAAGAACGATTCTCGACACCACGGCATCATCATCAATTACGGTCACAACCCTGATTAACTTCCGCGCCACGCTTACCCATGCGACTGAGTACCGTCTCGGCGCTGTGAGTGGATTTATCTGCGCCTGGCACGACCTCGGCTACCCAGGTATCGATGATGATGTCGTGGATTTGCTCGAAAGTTGGACACTCAGAGGAAATGACAAAGGGGACGCAATCAAGCGACTTGATCCTGTCCAGGGGCCGTTAACCGACAATGAACTGATGGCCTTCAACGAAAGCGCAACATCCGCCTTTGAGAAGGATCAGATTTCGATCACAGATCTGTCGATTGCGCTGTTGACGAGTAATACTGGTCGACGACCAATCCAGGTCACGCACACCAAGATTTGTGATCTTGACGGTACCCGGAAAAACAAACATGGTGATCCCATGTATGTGATCAATATTCCCAGGGCAAAACAACAAGGAGAAGGATTCCGCGAAAGTTTTACGGCATTTGCAATGTCCCATGAGCTATGGGCCGTTCTGAATGCACAACGAAAGATCTGTATTGCGTCGGTTGAGACGATATTGGGGTACGAGCTTCAGGAGGCGGATCGATCAAAACTGCCATTGTTCCCGGACTTGGATGCGTTCTACCATGTCAACTCGCTTGCCGAACTGCGCCAACTGCTCCAAACTGATTACCTTCATTTGAAGAGGGAAACAATCACCGATATCTTGCAGAAGGTGGTTTTGAAGTCTGAATGTTACTCAGAGCGCACTGGAGAAATTCTTGAGCTAACAGCCAGGCGGTTCAGGTACACCATTGGCACTCGCGCGGCCAGAGAAGGCTGCGGGAAAATGATTATCGCGGAGCTTTTGGATCACGCTGACACGCAGAACGTAGATGTATATACCGCAAACACCCCAGAATTTGCGGCAAAGCTCGATGAAAAGCTCGGCTTTCTCATGGCACCGTATGCGCGGGCTTTCATGGGCATCGTCGTGGACAAGGAACAGGATGCAAAGCGGGGCGACGATTTGTCCAGCCGAATCCGGCACAATGGCGCGGGTGCGGGCACGTGTGGAACATACGGATATTGTGGGGCCAACGCGCCGATTCCTTGCTACACATGCACGAATTTCCAGCCATGGCTTGATGGGCCA
>JBEKAS010000089.1:0-14823 GCA_050015795.1 Occallatibacter sp.
CGACTTCCGCGTCCGCCCCGAGCCGGAAGAGGTGCTGGCCGCCGCGTTGGATGCGGTCCGCAAGTAGTCGCCTGACTATTCCATGGGACCGGCGGCGCGCGACATCAGCAGCATGTACTCGTCCTTTCGCACGTCGGCCGAGGGATCGCAGTTGTGCTGGGCGCAGAATTTTTCCCCGGTCAGGTAGTCGTAGATGAGCGAGGGCACCTGGTAGTGGTGGATGGTTTCGTGGCGGACCACGATGCCGTTTTCGACGATGAGGATGCGGTTCATGTGGATGCTGTCGTCGATGTTATCGAGATAGCGAAAATCCTCATAACTGTCGGTTCCCTCGTCGAGCGGCGGCACATGATCGGACACCAGGATGATCAGGCTATTGGGATCGAGCTTGATCAGGCCGCGAACATAGGCAGCGATGGCCTGGGTGCGGTACCAATACTGGTTGGCGGCCCGCAACAACTGTTGGTCGTCATGCGGCGCATTCATCGACAGGACCAGAGGCCGCCGATCGGTGTCGATGTCGTGGGGCTCATGGCCGTAGATGGTCAGCACGTAGTTGAGGATCGGCTGCCCCGGATGCTCTTTGAGCGTGCGCGCGACAAAGGCAAGATTCTGGTCGAACAGATCGCCGTCAAACAAGAAATCCTCGTCCTCTGATATGTTCTGTGCCGTCAGGTAGGTCTCGCGATTGGGAGCGAATTCACGAGCGAAGTAGATCTTATCGAACCCGATTCCGGTATAGGCCTTGATGGTGTTGAAGTAGTTGGGCATATAGGCATTGCTGACGTACGTTGTGTAACCGGCCTGGCGCAGGATGGCAGGCATGCAACCCGCCGGATGCCCGGTAAAACTGTTGAATTCAATAAAGGAGATCTGCGACAAAGCAGGCACGCCGCATAGCGCCTCGAACTCCGCCTGGGCGGTCTGGCCGCCGAAGACGGGGGAGATGGAAAACCCTTGGTTGTCGCCGACCAACTCGGCGTAATCGGGATGCCGCGGATCCCTGGAGAAGGTGACGCCGCGAAAGAGGGTGGGGTCCAGCCAGCTCTCGAGCACAACCAGGTACACGTTGTGGCGATTCCCGTTGGTGCGGATGAAATCGGTCGTGGCTGGAATCCGGTCGTCATTCTCGGCGCGCTTGCGGTACGCGATGGTCTGCGCGATTGCTACCCTCCGCGCCGCCTCGAAATAGAGCAGAACCGTGACACGGCCGTTATCGTCGAGGCACCCCGCATCGGAGAAATCCATCTGTTCCACTCCTGCCAGAACAAGCCCCGAGACGACCGCATGCGGGAAAAACTCCACCGCCGCAGCCCCCAGGATCAGCAGTCCTGCCACGGTGAGGGCGCGCCAGGTTCTGCGATAGTCGACGAAAACTAGCAACAGGACAACCGGCAGAGCGAGGGCGAGCAATAACGCCGCTGTCCCCTCGAAATGCAGCACCTTAAGAAGCTCAGGCAGGTTTCTGAGGTCGATGACGCGAAGAACGTCTCCGTAGGCGATGAAGTAGACATCGCAGGCGATATAGGCCATCACCAACGGCAGCGCAGCAACAATGGCTGACAGTTTTCCCCGCCGGAGCGCGAAGCCAAAGGCCCAGTAAAGCGCAAGCAGCAAGGGCGCCTCAAGACGGAGGTGGGCATGAAGCGGTAATAAGCTGCTCCAGCGGCCCAGAACTTCAGAGAGCCCTTCCATGAAGAGCAGAAAAACCAGATAACGAAGCCACAGGCGGAGGCGAATCTTGTCTGCGGCCTGGCGGATCCGTTGACCCCATCGAGATCGACGGACTGAGCCATTTCCTGGCGCGGCTACAGCGCCATCCAGACTGCCCATGAACTGTCTCCTGACAATCCGTCCATATTAAAGGAGTGTTAACGGATAGAAAAGAGCAGGGTGGGGCGAGCCGACCCAGTCTGCGCGCTTTCGAGGATGTATTACGGCTTTCCGCGCGCGCTGATACTCGCCGTTGGGCCGTTCTCCGTGGCATTGGTTGGAGCGGGCTTTTTGTACATCAGATTCAGGATCGCAAACTGATAGCCGCTTCGGTCCGGGTACTTGAGCGTGCTAGTATCGGCGGGCAGCTTACGGGGCTCGGCGATATGCCGGTACTTCCCGATTCAAGGCAAGGCGATAATGACTGAAAAAGAGTGGAAAACCCGAATCTTCATGAGGAAATCAGCATCATATTAGTTGACAGTAAGAGACTCAATCTGGCATTCTAACTCAGCTGGATTTCCTCCAAAGGCAGGAACAACATGGCTAAAATCATCGGAATCGACCTTGGAACTACCAATTCGTGCGTCGCCGTCATGGAAGGCGGCGAGCCGAAAGTCATTCCAAATGAGGAGGGTGCGCGTACGACCCCCTCGATCGTCGCATTCACCAAGAGCGGGGAGCGGCTGGTGGGCCAGGTGGCCAAGCGCCAGGCCATCACCAACCCCGAAAACACCATTTTCTCCATCAAGCGCTTCATGGGCCGCCGCTACAACGAAGTGTCGGACGAGATGAAGATGGTCCCCTTCAAGGTCATCCAGCAGGGCGACCACGTGGGGGTCATCGCCCAGGGCAAGGAGTACACGCCGCCCGAAATCTCTGCCATGATCCTGCAGAAGCTCAAGAAGAGCGCCGAAGCCTATTTGGGCGGGACCGTCACGGAAGCCGTGATCACGGTTCCGGCCTACTTCAACGACGCGCAGCGCCAGGCCACGAAGGACGCAGGCAAGATCGCCGGCCTCGACGTGAAGCGCATCGTCAACGAGCCGACCGCGGCCGCGCTGGCCTACGGACTCGACAAGAAGAAGGACGAGACCATCGCCGTCTACGACTTTGGCGGCGGCACGTTCGACATTTCCATCCTCGAGGTGGGCGAGGGCGTGATCGAGGTCAAGTCGACCAACGGCGACACCCACCTGGGCGGCGACAACCTCGACCAGCGCATCGTGGACTGGCTCATCGCCGAATTCAAGCAGGAGCACGGCCTCGACCTGACCTCGAAAGGCAACGAAATGGCCCTGCAGCGCCTGAGGGACGCCGCGGAAAAGGCCAAGATCGAACTTTCGACCACCGTCGAGACCGAGATTAATTTGCCGTTTATTACCGCCGACGCTTCAGGCCCCAAGCACCTGGTGCGCAAGCTGACTCGCGCCAAGCTCGAGCAGTTGGTCGAAGACTTGATCGATCGCTCGATTGAGCCCTGCAAGAAGGCCATGGCCGATGCGGGCGTCACCACCAGCCAGATCGACGAAGTCGTCCTGGTCGGCGGACAGACGCGCATGCCCAAGATTCAGGAGCTCGTGAAAAAGCTCTTTGGGCGTGAGCCGCATCGCGGCGTGAATCCCGATGAGGTGGTTGCCGTGGGCGCTGCCGTGCAAGCGGGAGTGCTGTCCGGCGACGTGAAGGATCTGTTGCTGCTCGACGTGACGCCTCTCACTTTGTCAATCGAAACGCTGGGCGGCGTGGCCACGACCATGATCCCGCGCAACACCACCATCCCGACCAAGAAGACGGAGACCTTCTCGACGGCGGCCGACAGTCAGACCGAAGTCGAAGTCCACGTCCTGCAGGGCGAGCGGCCCATGGCGGCGCAGAACCGCACCCTGGGCAAGTTCAAGCTGGGCGGCATCATGCCCGCGCCGCGCGGCGTGCCGCAGATCGAGGTGACATTCGACATCGATGCCAACGGCATCCTCAACGTGACGGCGAAAGACAACGCCACCGGCAAGGACACGCGCATCACGATTACGTCGAGCTCGGGCCTCAGCAAGGAAGAGGTCGAGAAGATGGCCAAGGAAGCCGATACCCACGCCGCTGAGGATAAGGAGCAGCGCGAGCAGATCGAGGCCCGCAACGCTCTCGACTCGATGGTCTACAACATCGAAAAGATGCTAAAGGAGGGCGGCGAAAAGGTGGCTGCCGCAGACAAGACCGACGTCGAGGCGGCGCTGGCCGATGCCAAGAAGACCCTCGAAGGGTCGCCGTCGACCGCGGAGCTGAAGCAAGCCCACGAGCGGCTCACGCAAGCCAGCCACAAGCTGGCCGAGGCGATGTACAAGGCCAGCTCCACACAAGGGGCTGCGCCGGGCGGACCATCGGCCGCGAGCAGTGGCGGGGCAAACGCCGCTGCGGGTTCCGGCGGCGAAGCCAAGAAGGAAGGCGAGGTCATCGACGCCGAGTACGTGGACGTGGACGACAAGAAATAAGCGGAGCCAGGGGAGTTAGCGGTGCTAGAAAAACTTCGGGGTGGGCGACTTTAAGTCGCCCACCCCGAAGCGTTAATCCTCAGTCGCTGTCATCCTGAGCGACGAGCGAATCAAGGTGTTGAAGGATCTTCCGCGCCTGCTTGGCTTACGCCGCGGACGCCAAACGCAGGTTTGAGATTATTGAGCTGTGAAGTGTCTCTTCACTGCGTGACTCGGCCTGTTTCGCTTTCCGTGTTACGATAAACGTTAAGCATGATCCGTTCGTTTGTCGACAAAGAGACCGAGCAGGTTTTTAACCACCGGCACAGCCGGCGATTTGCGGCATTTGAGCGGGTAGCTTTTCGGAAGTTGCGGCAGATTCACACGGTCTCTACGGTTGAGGAGCTCTACCAGCCTCCCGGAAACATGCTGGAGAAGCTCAAACGCAACAGGGAAGGCCAGTGGAGCCTGCGGATCAACGATCAATACCGAATCTGTTTTCGATGGAGCGATGGCGATGCCTACGAGGTCGAAATTGTCGATTACCACTAAGTCTGTGTTGAAGGACGGTGCGCTAATGCCGGCCTTGCATCCTGGCGAGATGCTGCGCGAGGAGTTCATGAAGCCGCTGGGCCTTTCGGCGAATGCGCTTGCCATGGCGTTGCGCGTGCCTGTGACGCGGATTTCCGAGATTGTGCGGGAGCGGCGCGGGATCACGGCGGACACGGCGCTGCGGCTAGCCCGCTATTTCAACATGACGCCGGAGTTTTGGATGCGGCTGCAAATGGACTACGATCTGGAATCGGCCGCCGACATCGAACAAGCAGCGGTTCTCAAAGAAATTCGCCCGCGACCGGGTTACCAGCGGCAATCCGGGAACGACAAACGCGCGATCGCATGAATTGATCCTAAGACATTAGCAGCCTCTAGAACGAGTGCGTGGGCAATAACCGGCGGAATTGCAAGCAAAGGACCCGCAGTTGGAATTCATCGGAGATTGAGTCCAGGAAAATATGGCCACCACGACCAACAAAGACTATTACGCCACGCTCGGCGTCAAGAAGACGGCCACGGCGGATGATATCCGCAAGGCTTTCAGGAAGGCTGCGCGCAAATACCACCCTGATGTGAACCCCGGCGACAAAAAGGCCGAAGAGAAGTTCAAGGAGATCTCCGAGGCCAACGACATTCTGAGCGACGAGAAGAAGCGCAAGATTTACGACCAGGTGGGTTTCTACTCCGACCAGATTGATCCCGCGACAGCCGAGGCCTACGCGCGCCAGCAGCGCGAGGGCGGCCGGCCGCCCGTCGACTTCGGCGGCTTCGACTTCAACGGTTTCTCCGGCGATCCGGGCGCAGGCTCCGCGGGCTTTGGCAGCTTCAAAGACATCTTCTCCGGCATTTTCTCGGGCGCGCAGCATCCGCATGCGCCGCGCGGCCCGCAGCCCGGCACCGATCTCGAATACCAGGCCACGGTCGACTTCTGGACGGCGATTCGCGGCGGCCAGGCGCGCATCCAGATCAATCGCCAGGAAGTGTGCCCCACCTGCCATGGGCAGGCACACACCGGCGGATCGAAGACTTGCAGCGAGTGCCACGGTACCGGGCAGGTGACGCAGATGGGCGGGCGCATGAAATTCAACATCACCTGCCCGAGCTGCAACGGGACGGGAAAAACCTCGCACGACTGCGCGACCTGCCACGGCGAGGGCACGGTGGCGCGCTCGGAGACGGTTGAGTTCCGCATCAAGCCGGGCACGCGCGACGGGCAGCGCATTCGCCTGCAGGGCAAGGGCAACGCCGGCGCGAACGGCGGCGCGGCGGGCGACCTGTTTTTGATCGTGCGCACCGGCACAAATCCGGTCTTCACGCGCCAGGGCGACGACATTCTGCTCACCGTACCCGTTACTGTGGCCGAGGCCTCGCTGGGTGCGAAAGTCGAAGTGCCTACCATTGACGGCCGAGCGCAATTGAAGATTCCGCCCGGCACGCAGAACGGGCAAAAGCTGCGCATGAGGGAGCGCGGCGTGGAGAGCGCACAGCAGCCCGGCCAGCGCGGCGATGAGATCGTCACCGTCTCCGTCGTGGTGCCGCACCTGAACGACGAGCGCAGCCGCGAGATCATGCGCGAGCTCGGCAAACTGAATCCCGAAGATCCGAGGAAGGCGCTGTTCGACAAGCTTTAAAAGGCAGGGACCAAGAGACCAAGGGAACGAGGGAACAAGAAAGCAAGCGACGACAATGATGGGCCCGCACAAAGTTCGGCTAAGCTAATTTGGGAAAGAACGATGGCGACAAAACGCAAGTCCAAAGGCGCGTACATGATCTCGGCGGTGGCCGAGATGTACGAGATTCACCCGCAAACGCTGCGCCTCTACGAGCGCGAAGGGCTGCTGAAGCCGTCGCGTACCGAGGGCAATACGCGCCTCTACACCGACGAGGACCTGGAGCGCCTCGAATTCATCCTCAACCTGGCTCGCGACCTCGGCGTGAACATCGCTGGCATTGGCATCATCCTGCAGATGCGCGAGCGCATGGAGGAGATGAACCGCCAGATGCAGAACTTCGTCGAATATGTGCGCAGCGAAATGCTGGCCCGCTTTCAAGCTGCCGCGCCGGGTTCGGCCGGGGCCATCGTGCCCATTCGCAAGACGCAGGGGATCAAGCCGGTCGCACCGTCGCGTTCCACACCGCCGCGCAAATCGTAGCGCCACTTAGCTGGTGTTTTGACCGGGGTGAATTTCGTGATCGCTTATGGTGATGTGCGGGCGTGGACGCCCGCACGACAGCCGGTCTGGAGACCGGCGCTACAGGCTCTCGTGGCGCTTGAGAAATGTTGGCTAGCAACCAGTAGCCCGTAGCCAGTAGCCGGGGCGAAAAGCAGGCAACTGGCCTCACCCCCTTTCTCCCTCGCTCCCTTTATCCTGTTACAAGCATGCCCTACGTCCTCCTCGGCCTCGCCGTCTTCGGCCTCGTCACTTCCGCGGTCTTTGCCGGCATTGTGCTGTGGTCCGTTCCGGGCTACCTCCGCGAGCGCCGTCGCGCGCTTGCCCAACTCGATGCCCGCCCCGGCTTCACGCCTCCGCTCACCCTCCTCAAGCCATTGCATGGTGCGGACCCCGGCCTCGAGCCCTATCTCGAGACCTTTTTCACGCAGGATTACCCCGCATACGAAATTCTCTTCTGCGCCCGCACCGCGAACGACGAGGGTCTCGAAACCGCGCGCCGGGTGTTCGCTCGTCATCCCCACATCCCGGTGCAATTCCTCTCCACCGGCGGCCAGCCCGACTACATCAACGCCAAAGTCGCTTCCATGGAACTGATGGAAGCCCACGCCGCGCATGAGATTCTCGTCATCAGCGACAGCGATGTGCGCGTCGCGCCAGACTACCTCCGCGCCGTGGTCCTCCCTTTCGCCGATCCCAACGTCGGAGGCATGTGTTGCTTGTATCGCGGCGTCGCTGCCGAAGGCGGATTGTGGGCGCGGCTTGAAGCTGTCGGCATGTCGGTCGAAATGTCGGCCGGCGTGCTCGCCGCGCGCGCCATGGAGGGCATGCAATTCACGCTCGGCCCCACCATGGCCTTCCGGCGCGAGATCATTCGCCGCATGGGCGGATTCAGGGTCACGGCCGACTACTGCGCCGACGATTTCATCCTCGGCAACGAGACCTACAAGCTGGGCCAGACCGTCGTCCTCAGTCATCACGCCATTGATCACATGGTTCTGCACTCTGGGCTCATGGGTTCGCTCAAGCATCAGGTCCGCTGGATGAAGTCGACGCGCTTCTCGCGCCCCAAAGGCCACTTCGGTACCGCGCTCACGTTCAGCTTGCCCTTCGGCCTGCTGGCACTTGCCGCCTGTGCTTGGCTCGGGAAACCGATGTGGGGCTTCGCGCTGCTGGCTTTTGCCGTGGCCACGCGGCTCGCGCTTTCCATCGCAGTGGGCCGCCTCGTGGTGCGCGACAAAAGCTGGTTTGGCCTGCTTGTGCTCTACCCCATTCGCGATTTTATGGGCTTTTGCTTTTGGGCCGCGAGCTATGCGGGCCGCCGCGTTCTGTGGCGCGGCCGCGTCCTGGAACTCCTGCCCGGCGGCAAAATGAAGGCCGCGCAATGAATCGCTCGCCGTCGTCCCTCGCCAGCTGTTCCCGCGTTATCCGCAGCCTCCATGTTCGTAGCATTTTGCGCAGCCTCGCAGGCAAGGCATAATCAGCATGGGCCTATCTCTGCTGCGGAGATCTGCATCAATGCTCAAAGAACGCCAGGACAGTCTGCTATTGCTGTCGCTCGGCAGTGTTTTCTTTGTATTGGTCGGTACGGCGATCGCGTATTTCAATGCTCTGGGAATGATCGATTTCAAAGAGTTTTATTTTGGCGCGAAATGTCTCGTCGAGCATCATGACCCTTACCAGCAAAGCCAGTTATGGGCTCTGTACAAGAGAGAGGCAGGGGAAGTGCCATCCGCTCTCGGCTCCGTACTTGTGGCGGCGCATGGTCATCTTACCCCCAATTTCCCAACCACCTTCTTCCTCGTCACTCCCCTTGCGCTCATGCCAATCAAGTTCGCCGGAGCCATTTGGTTCATTCTCAGCGCGGCAGCCTTTGTTCTCGCTGCTTTCGCGATGTGGAATGCCGGTGCTGAATTTTCGCCGCTGATGGCCGGGGCACTCGTATTCCTCCTTCTCGTAAATAGCGAAATGCTCCTGGCCCTGGGTAACACTGTGGGCCTTGTGGTGGGACTTTCCGTCATCGCGGTTTGGTGTTTTCTTCAAAATCGCTTCACGCTTGCCGGCACGATTTGCCTCGCGGTTGCTCTTGTCATGAAGCCTCATGACGTGGGCTTAATCTGGCTGTATTTTCTTCTCGCCGGCGGCATGGCCCGCAAGCGGGCGCTGGAAACGCTTATACCGGTTGCTGCACTGGTAGTGCCCGCAGTTCTATGGATCTCGCAGATTGCGTCGCACTGGCTCGAGGAAATGCAGGCGAACCAGTCAGCGCTGATGCAGCGCGGGGCATTGAATGATCCTGGACCGCACAGCGGCGGAGGCTTCGGCGTCAATATGACCGTTTGCCTGCAAACCATTGTGAGTCGATTCTGGGACAATCCGCATTTCTACAACCCAGTCGTCTACCTCATATGCGGGGCGCTCCTGCTCATCTGGCTGCGAAAGACACTGCGGTCCAGATTCTCGCCTCATCTGGCATGGTTCGCGATTGCCGCGGTCGTACCCCTGTCCATCCTGGTTGTCTATCACCGTTGTTACGACGCGCGCCTCCTGCTGCTTTCCGTTCCTGCCTGCACCATGCTCTGGCAGAAGGGCGGGCGGCTAGGGTGGTGTGCAATTGCGCTCACGCTTGCCGCCATCATCCTCACCGGCGACATTTTTTGGATCACGCTCTTCCAAATCACGCATTACTCCGGCCCGTCGCTCGCCTTCGGCGTGATTCCCGCTCCGCTCATCCTGCTCGCGCTCAGCGCCTTCTATCTATACGTGTATGTCCGGCAACCGAGGACCGGGGAATAGGGAATCGGGAACAGGGAACAGGGAACAGGGAACAGGGAACAGGAAGGAGCACTTCTGAGCCGGTATCGCAGAACTGTCCACTGCCTGCGGTCCACTGACCACTGTGAACTATGAACTGTTCACTGCCTTACGGCAGTGGCCGATCCGTCCACAGCGTTTTGTCGGCGAGGGTTTGCACTGCATACAGATGTCCGCTCCCAGCCAGTGCGTGTTCCACTTTGTCGCGGTCCGGATCCTCGGCGAAGATCCATTTGCGCTCGCCGTTGCCGCAAATCGCTTCGAGCTTTGCATCGCTCAAATAAATGTCGGGCGCATCGGGGTAGCACGAGCCCCATAGCAGTGTCGATCCCTCGCCATGCTGCCCGCAGCGCGGGATCACCAGCAATGCCGGCCGGCTGTTGAGGAAGTCGTTGGTATAGAAAATCAACGATGATCCCGAGGATTGCTCTCCGTAGACGATGACCGTGTCGCGGGGCGAGCCCTTGGCCATGATGGTGTCGGCCATCTGCTTCGAACTGAGCATGGGCTCAAAGCGTGCGAAGGCGATGTGCGCGGCGACGAAGAATACCGTCATGGTGAGCGCTACGCTTACCGTGGCCGCAAGATGTTTTCCCTTGATTCGCAGCAGCCATCCCGCCAGCGGCCCAATCAGCAGTGTGATCGCCGCCAGTGCCGCCGGCAGCCGCAGCGCCGCAAACGACTCACCGGTCAAATCGAACAGGTGCGACATGGAAAGCGTGTAATCGCCCACGGCGCGATGCGCCAGCAGCGTGCCGATGTCGGGAACGTAAGGCAGGGTGCGCGAGGTCCACAAACCCCAGCACAGCACCGCGGCGGAGACCACGCCAATCGCCGCAAACACCGCTTGCGCGCCCGTTAGCCATACGCAAGAAAGCGCGGGTCCGTCCTTGGCGCCGCGGCGCATCTCGATATCCGCAATGACACCGGAGATCAGCATTACGAGCGGTGGCCACACCATAAACGTGTAGTATTCCTGGTTGGTCGAGATGGAGAAGAACAGCAGGGTCCACGCCGTGAACAGGCTCAGCAGCCAGATGGTGCGCGCGCGGAACTTCACGCGCAGCACATACGTCGCCACGTCTTCGCGCATGGCGTGATCCAGGTAGAAGTCCACCGTGTCACCCGCTTCGTGGCGCAGATGCTTGAGCCAACTGCGCCGCGTCTTCCACGCCACGGCCACCGCGGCGGGCAAAAACAGGCTCCACGGGAAGATCCACACCAGGTGCGCCAGCCAGTACCAGACGCCCGGCATCTTGTTGTAGTCGTGCGGATAACGCAGATTGAAGAACCGCAGCACGTGCTCGTTGATGAAGTATTGGTAGAAGAAACCGTGGACGTTTCCCACTGTGGGATGATTGCCCACCGGGTGTCCCTGGTCGTGATTGATGATGCCGCACAGAATGTGCCACGGCGCCGCGATGGCCAGAAACACGAGCAATCCCGTCACCGGCCGCAGAGCCTTCCATCGCCGCCACTGCCCGGTAAGCAGCAGATAGGGAATGGCCGCGCCCAGAAAGAACATCGGCGCAATCAGGCCCTTGGTCAGCAGCGCCAGCGCCACGCCCGCATACGCCCAGTAGATGAGCGCCGGCCGGCCGTCTTCCAGGCTTGCAATCAGGGCGTAGAGTGCGATGAGCAGGAAAAGCGCCAGGATCGCCTCGGGAATGATGAAGCGCGTAAAGAGAAAGCATCCCACCGAAGTGAGCACGCTCAGCCCGGCGTAAAAGCCCGCGCGATCACCCCACGCCCGCCGGGCCCACAACCATGCCAGCCAGGTCAGCCCCAGCATGGCCAATGCGTTGGGCAGGTGCGTGGCAAAGGTGTTCTGGCCAAAGATCCGGTACATCCCTGCCACCACCCAGTAGGGCAGCGGCGGCTTTTCAATGTAGCGGATGCCGTTGGTCTTGCCGGTGATCAGGTCGCCGCTTTCGGCCATGTGCTGGGCCACCTGGGCGTGCGCTGCGTCCACGTCATCCAGCAGCGGCGGCGAAAACAACGAGGCAAAATAAACCGTGACAAAAATGGCTGCGAAAAGCAGCCACACCGTGCGCACTGAAGGCGCCTGCCGCGGGCGATCGATTGTGTTCATATCTGCATTCATCGCGATTTGTTGTCAGATCCAGAATATCAGCCGTGTTTCTAGCGCGTTTCACAGGGCGAAGAGCATGATTCGAGCCGAAGGCCACGCCGGGTTTCAATGCTGTTTTTGTCATCCCGCCTCCGCACGGTCGCCATTCCGTACCGGCGGCATCGTGCCTGCCGGGCAAGGCCCAGCGTGAAAGTGCCTCGTCTCACTTGTTCAATCAAGCATTAAGATTCAACCAGGGGGAACTCTCTTGCTGTTCTGGAAGGTCTTTCTCATCGCGTTCAGCGTGCTCCTGCCGATCATCAACCCGCTCGGGTCCGCGCTGGTCTTTCTCGGGCTGGTCGGCGATGCGCCCCCCAAGGTCCTTCGCTCGCTGGCGCGCCGCATCGCCATCAACAACATCATCTTCCTTGCGGTTTTCGAGGTACTGGGCGCGGCCATCCTCAAATTCTTCGGCCTCTCTCTGCCCATCGTCCAACTCTCCGGCGGCATGGTGGTCGCGGCCATGGGATGGAGCGTCTTGAACGAGAGAAGCGCCGGCGCCAATTTCCGCAACAAGGAGGAAGAGACCGGCCAGAGCGGCGAACCCGACACAAGCCGTCTCGAAGAAGGCGTTTTCTACCCGTACACCTTTCCCATCACCTCAGGGCCGGGGACGCTGGTCGCACTGCTGACGGTCACCGCGCACATCTCGAATAAAGCTCTTAGCCAGGACATTCTGGCGCACGTTGCGGTATTTCTTGCCATCGTTGTTCTCAGCGTGCTTTGTTATTTCTGCTACGCCTACGCCCCAAAAATCACCAAGGTCATTCCGCCCTCCACGGCTCATGGAATCCTGCGCGTGATCGCCTTCATTCTGCTTTGCATCGGCATCCAGATCGCGTGGAATGGCCTGTCAGCGCTGATTGCAACCATCATCAAGCCGTAACTGCATGGAGCGTTGTCACCGTGCAGCTCGCTGAGGACCGGAGCGCCGGGGCGACCCCTGGGCAGGGCCAGGCACAGGCATAAGACTCCCTGTTTCGCCCGCCTTCACTGCGCGGGTCTCGCCTTGCGGAAAGGGCCAACGAAATTCTGCGTGGAACGTGCAGGATCGTGATAGAGTGGGGAACGAGCCCGCAACGCGCAGAAAACCCTATCACTTGGGACCATGTGGAGATTGACACGAAGAGGCTGTTTTCTCTGACGGAAGAGTCGTGATCCAGGTGCTTCTCCCTCTCTCGCGCCGGCGAACTCTCAAGAATGAGGGACGGTCATGAGTGCATCGCTCCCTGTTCCGCCCGCCGCTTCCGGCTCGATGGAGATGACGGAGCGGGAATGGGACAAGCTGGTGAACCTGATTCTCGAAGGCATCGTCGTTCCGGTGCTGGGGCCGGAGCTGCTTTTTGTTCCGGAAAACGGCGTAGCGACGCGTCTTTACGAGATTTGGGGCAATGCGCTTGCGGCGCAGACGCAAATCGTGCGCCCCGAGGGCGCGCGGCGCTGGTCGATCTACGACGTTGCCAACCTGCTGAGCCAGCGAGAGAACGCCGGCGAAGTGGCCTATGACATCGACGACGTGGTGCGCAGGCACCCCTGGCCTATTCCCGCATCTCTCCAGAGTCTTGCCCGGATTCAGGACTTCTCGCTCTACATCACGACGACTGTCGACCACCTCATGTTTCAGGCCTTGACGGAGGCGCGTCAGGGAACCGAGGTAGAGCAGATCAAATTCACACCGCGAGGTGTGAAGAGTGCTGTCGATCTGCCGAACCACTTTCATCACGACCGCTCTCCCGGCGTTTATCACCTGTTTGGAGCCACCAGCCCCACCGATGGAACCTTTGCCAAGACCGAAGACGATCTGATCGAGTACAGTTGGTCGCTGCTCGACCAGCAATACGCGCCGGAAAACCTGTACGACTACCTGCAGAAGAAAACCGTTCTTCTTCTCGGCTGCAACCTGCCCGACTGGCTGGGCCGATTCTTCATTCACGCCATCAACGGCCGCCGCAATCAGGAAAACATGAGTATGTACTACGTCAGCCTGAACTGCGAGCCCGGGCTTGCCGACTACCTGAATCGGCGGCGAGCCAAGGTCGTGACCTCGATTTCGCCGATCGATTTCGCCGAGCAGCTCTACACGCGTTGGCAGGCGCGCAGACAGAACAATACGGCTGGCGCAGCAGCAGGCTCCACAGGTCCCGCGGGCGAGTTCAAGTCGGGAGCCGTGTTTCTGAGCTATGCCAGTGAGGATCGCGATAAGGTGCGCACCATTCGCGATCAGTTGGAAGCCAACAATATCGACACCTGGATGGACGAGCGGGAGCTTCCCGCCGACCCCGGCAACGACTATCTGCAGACCATTCGCGAGAACATCCGCAAGGCGGCGTTTTTTGTGCCCATTATCTCGCGGGCGCTCGATCGCTCGGGACCGGGGCCGCGTTTTGTGTGGAGAGAATGGCGGATGGCCGAGGACGCGTCCATGGAGCGGCGCAAAGAAGACCGCTACCTTCAGCCGCTGGTCATTGACGACACGCCGTCGGGCGCGCAATTCGTGGAGTCACCTTACCGCGACCTGCAGTGGGCGCGCCTGCGCGAAGGGAAGGTTCCGCCGGAGCTCATCGAGACGCTGAGCCGTGGAATCCGCAACTACCGGAGGCCGCAATGAGCACGCCGGCGCCTCCTCTCACACAGGCACAGAACCCCTGGCCGGGACTCTTCTGGTACACGGAAGAGCAGGCGCACCTGTTTTTCGGGCGCGAGGCAGAGACGCAGGAACTGCTGCGGCTCATCCAGCGCGAGACGCTGACGGTTCTGTTTGGGCGCTCGGGACTGGGCAAGACATCGCTGCTGCGGGCCGGCGTGTTTCCCCGGCTGCGGCAGGAGGGGTGCTTTCCCGTGGTTCTGCGTCTCAACTACTCGGCGCAGGCCGCGAGTCCCGTGGAACAGGTCAAGGCGCTCACCGAGGCGGCCGCGCGCGACAGCGGAATCGATGTCGAAAGCGCGCAGGATGCTCCGGGACCAGAGACGCTGT
>JBEKAS010000090.1:0-14731 GCA_050015795.1 Occallatibacter sp.
CTGAACCTGTTCATGAAAAACCCGACGCGCAACCGGGTTGTGCCCGCCATGTCGGCGAGGGTCTCCGGGCAGACCTCCTTGATTGCAGTCTCGGGCGTGCCGTCCTTGCCGAAACGAGCAAGCAAGAGCAGAACGCGGGCTATTCTCTTTTCGCAGGGATCGAATAGGTGGTCAACCAAAGCCTCATGATATCGGATGTTCCGCGCCAGCAAATATGCGACGTACAGATCTGAGAGCGTGCCATCCCGCTGCAGCGCAAGCATCATTGCCTTCTTGTCAATCTGCAGAAGTTTGCAGTCCGTCATTGCGGTTGCAGAGTCCATGCGCAAAGGCTGTCCAGCCAAGCCACCGTCTCCGAAAAACTCTCCCTCGCTCAATTTGCTGAGGGTCACTTCCTTGCCAAACTTCGATACGACGGTGAGTTGAATCTTGCCTTCCTGGATGTAGAAGATTGCGCCGGCCGCATCTCCCTGCGCGAAGACTGTTTGTTTCCTGGGTAAGGCCACGATTTCTACACCCTTGCCGATCGCTGCAAGGATTTTCCTTGAGTTGAAGTCGTTATCGTTCTTTCCCGTCGCGTTCGGCGCCATCAAGGGCTTCTCCCGGCTCGAAGCTATGTTTCATAACTTTAAGTCAGAAGGGAGCGCCAGGAATGTTCAACCTTGATCACAATGGGCCGGGGGCGCATAGAATTATTCACGACAGTGTAGTTATGACATTGCCCTGCGGGAGCGGTCGCCCATTGGATCAGCATTTGACTTCCTGTTTCGAAAGTCTGGCTAGATTTGACCGGGACGCAATTTCATCGCAAATTGAGTAATCCTGAACCAGTGCAAAGCCGGCGGCGAACCCATCCATCTGAGACCTCTTGCACCCCCGGGAAAGAAGCAGCAACGATGCCCCACCCACGAGGCTCGCAATATAGCCCAACATTGTTCCAAATTGAGCAATTTTGACCAGCCCTCCCACCCAGCCTGCTTCAGAGTTGACATGACGTCCGCCTGCCTGGCCATGTCGCTCCAGCTGCCGCGGGCACTCTATGCAAAGGAGAACGCTATGTCCCACCTTACGCTTGTCCTGTTGATCGTGGGCGCCTTCGCCCTCATTCTCGGCACGGTAATGGCCGTCAGAGCGTACCTTGAGAATCGCGGTGAAGAAATGGCGCCTTTCCGCAATTATTTCGGGCCCGAGTACGAGCGCGGCCTCCTCCGGCAAAGCTCCTGGTGCGACAACGAGAGCCCATATGATCGCCGATCTCGCTTTAACGCCTTCAACGTTCGCGATCGGGGCGCCACCGAGCGGTATTCAAGTGGCAGCGGTACAACCTGGAGGAATCGCGACCGGGATTGATCCTGGAGTTATTCGCGCTGCAACGACGGATGGCATTCTCCCCGGTTTCTCTTGCATCCCCCACAATTCCACGGTGTGCAATTGTGGCCAGCATTCACGCGCATGGCCGCCCATGATGGATTCTGCGTAGGTTCCTTTCCCGTCTGCAAAGCCGCTCTCAATCAACCTTTGCGGTCGCGGGAATCCCGCATAGGAGAACACAATGTTTCATCAAGTCACGAATGCCGAGCTCTTCATTGCATTAGCTGTACTCGTCGTTGCGGTCATCGTCGTTGGCGATTATTTTAGGCGCCGTAAAGCCAAGACTGCGGCCTTCCGCAATCGCTTCGGATCGGAGTACGACCGCGCTGTCCTGGAGCATGGCTCTTCGCATAAGGCCGAGGCAAATCTGGCCGGTCGTGAATCCCGAGTGCACGCACTGAATATCCGCGAACTCGGCGCCGCCGCGCGGGAGCGATTCATCACCCAGTGGCAAACCGTGCAATCCCGCTTCCTCGATCACCCCGAGGCCGCAGTCACTGAAGCCGACGACCTGATCGCTGCGCTCCTTGAGTCCCTCGGCTATCCCAAGAACAGCTTTGATCAGCGCGCCGCGGATGTTTCCGTCACTTACCCTCGCGTGATGGAAAACTACCGCGCGGCGCATGCCGTCGCGGTGCTGCCCTACCGAGCTGAAGAAAACACCGAAAAGCTCCGCACGGCGTTGATCCAATTTCGTGCCATCTTCGATGAGCTAGTCCAGGCCTAGAAGCTGCAAGAGAATAAGTCAGCCGTATCATGCGAAGTTATTGCGCGCGAAGCGCATCTGGCTAAGTTGGATGTCATGGAGGATCACAAAATGAGACGACTCACAAGCATCATTCGATGGGTCCGCAAGTTAGGATCCTCCAGCTTGCTGCTCGCGGCCTTATTCGCACTTGGAACTACCCCGGGATTCTCCAGCAGTCCGGGTTCAGAGAAGATTCAGGCCACGTATACGAAAGACGGGAATGTGGTCCGCGTAACGCTGATCGTTTATAACTTCACCACTTCTGCGGATCTGCAGGTTCTTTCACTGGCATTCCAACGGGGCCATGATCGGGAATTGGCCGCCGTACTCTCCAAGACTAAAGCGGCCGGTCATTGCTCGATTACCGGAGATCTCAGCTTTGACGTCGCCTTCATCCAAATGGTTGTAACGCCAACCGGGCGGCAGATCACCTTTATCGCCAACCGTCCGCTTCAACCCGATGAAGTCAATCCGAGCTCGGATTCCCAGTCCTTCGACCTTATGATTGGTCAACTCGACATAAATGACACCGACAATACCAAGAGCACAGGATTCCTATACCGGGCAAGCAGGCTCGTGATCGATGAGCAGGGAGAGTTTCACTATGATCTGGCCGGCAGCCCCTGGTCGATGGTCAACGTTCTCGATTCAAATTTGGCTCCGGCGTCAACTGGGCACGAGGCTCCCGCGTTAGCTGCTCGCGATGCTCCCGCGTTAGCTGGGCGCGATGCTCCGGCACTTGCTGGGAGCGAGGCTCCCGCTGCAACTGGCCCACCCCTCCTGTCTTCGCTCCCATAAACGTCGCCAAATGGCGATCAGTTCATACTCTACCCGTGGCCTTGACTGTAAGTGAGCCAAAATCCTGAAAGAACCTGGCGGCCTGCGCGGAGCCGGCATGCAGATTTCCTCAAGGTGAGTCCGGCCGCCGCGAAAAACTGTATAACTTTGACCATCTTTAACCCCTCACCTCCCTGCAGAATTCAAGTCGCGGAGGAAACTGCAGGAGGGATTGTTGTCCGAAAAATCGGCGATGAGGGCTTTCGTTTACGCGAGCGAGTTCAGGACGACGCCGAATCGCCCGGTTTTCCGGCCGCAAATGTCGGTGTTGCAATACCCTCGGCAGCAGTACAATTTGAGGGAATTGGCGCCGATTCAGGAGATTTCAGCTGAAGGCAAATCATGGAGGAAAAGGTATGTTTCACATAATCTGGTATGTCATCATCGGGCTTATCTCGGGGGTTATCGCAAAATCGATGATGCATGTGCATCTGACGATGGCTTGGACAATCGTGCTCGGTATCATCGGATCGCTTCTCGGCGGCGGCGTTACCCACATCATTTTTCGCTCGAGAAACGAGCGATATCACCCCGCTGGCCTCATTTTTTCCACACTGGGCGCGATCCTGGTTCTCTTCATTTGCTACAAGCTGAAGATTCATCTCCCCTAGGTCCTGGTTTGTTCCCTTGGCTCTTGGACCGTCCGGCGAGTTCTGCCCATTGCGCGTGAGACGAACTGGCATGGCACGCTCACGCCGCTTTCCAGGCGGCGCAATAAGCGCATTCAGCCGGCCCTTGTTTGAAGCTGCCAAACTGGCGCCCAGACAGCGCCAAGAGGTGGCCCTGGCTTATGGGAACGGGCAGAGGGGAAACGGCAATCGCGCTACGCTCGCCGTAGCCGGGAAGATGTCTGAGCGTGGTCTGGCTTTAGAGCACTAAGGCCCACGGTTAACCGTGGGCCTCAGTCTTTACGAACCAGGCTTCAGCACTACATGCCCTTTGGCTTGGACCCCTCCTGCGGTGCAGCGTGTTGCTGCGGTGCGGCGTGTTGCTGTGGCGCAGCGTGTTCCTGCGGTGCAGCGTGTTGCTGCGGTGCAGCATGCTGCTCTGGTGCAGCGTGTTGCTCTGGTGCAGCATGTTGCTGTGGCGCGGCATGTTGCTGCGGTGCAGCGTGTTGTTGTGGCGCAGCGTGTTGCTCTGGTGCAGCGTGTTGCTGCGGTGCAGCGTGTTGCTCTGGTGCAGCATGTTCCTGTGGTGCAGCGTGTTGCTCCGGCGCAGCGTGATGCTCTGGGGCAGCGTGTTGCTCTGGTGCAGCGTGTTGCTGCGGCGCAGCGTGTTGCTCTGGTGCAGCGTGATGCTCTGGCGCAGCGTGATGCTCTGGTGCAGCGTGATGCTCTGGCGCAGCGTGTTGCTCTGGTGCAGCGTGGTGCTCTGGTGCAGCGTGGTGCTCTGGCGCAGCGTGTTGTTCTGGCGCAGCGTGATGCTCTGGTGCAGCGTGTTGCTGCGGCGCGGCCCTCGGCGCAGTTCTTGCCTCTGGCCTGGCTTCAGTCTTCGGCCCTGCCGGCGCGGCGTGCGTCTCCTCGCCCAGAGGCCTGGCGGCAACCACGTTCTGCGGGTGTCCGCCGTTGGCCTTGGCATACGAGGTTTTGTCGGTTCTGGCGGCCGCCTCGTGTTGCGTTTGGAGCCTGGTCGGAGCCGTGTGCGGATCGCGCGCGGCAACCTGCTCCGCCGGAGTGGCCGAGTGCTGAATCCCGCCCGGGCCGCCGTTATACGAAACGCGGTTGCGGTTAACGATCGTATCTCTCTGCACGCTCGCCGGGTCGTTGTAGGTGGTGTGAATCACGCTCTCATTCACGCGCATGACCGCGGTGTTGTAGGCAAACTCGTTGCCGCGCCATTCTCCGCCCGTAAAACCGATGCCCCCGTACCCGTAGCCGTAGTCCACGCCGCCGTAGTAGCCAACGTGGCGGCCCCAGTAGCCCCGATGGAATCTGTATCTGCCGCCGTACCAGTCCCAGTAGTAGGGCGTCCACAGGGCGCCCTCATAGGGAGCCGGAACCCAAGCGCCGGGAACCCAGTAGTAGTCCCCGTCGCCATAGGCCCAGTAGCCGGGAACCCACATCAAGTTAGGCTGGGGACAGTAGGGCTGTTCATAAACAGGCAGTTCGGGCGGAGCGAAACCCACAATGATGACGATTTGTGCGTGTGAAAAAGCGGGAATGACAGAGATAAGCAGCATCAGAAGAAGCCAGCGTGCAGAGCGGAATAGTCGCATGAGAAAAACCTCGTAATTCTTTCGTGTCTGCCCCACCAGGAGAGTCGAATCAACCTGGGTGGAGCGAGACCTTCGGCACAACGCCGTCAAGACTACCCCGCGTTCCCCTCGAAGGTCTGGTCAAATCAGCACAAGAGGCTTTCTCTGATGCAGCGGTACAATTCCGACCAAGCAACCTAATAGGTAAGCGCTATGAGCTTGCATGATTTCGCTGCGTACACGATCTACTGGGAATTTTCGGGGTCAATGAAAACCGTTTGGCGCAGGCTTACGATCAAGAGATGCCGTCATGGCGTCCCAGGCGGGTGCGAGGGTTGCCGAGCAGACGCGGAAGAGCATAGGCGAGATGAATTCGCTGAATCTTTCGAAGGGATCAGGTTAAGCTAATTTGCGTTGACTTGCGGTGCGGCTCCCAGGGTCTTCCTTTAGGCAATTGACTCTAAGTGGTAGGCGAGGCGGGAATCGAACCCACAACCCCCGGATTAGAAGGTCAAGCCGGGAACAATTCCCTGCCTTGCCGCCATTTCTCACTATTTACTTTCGTTCAGTAGGTTGCGAGAATCTCCTCGATGCCCAGGCTGCGGCGGCGGTTACCAGAAGTACGTGGCTTCAATTTTGGGCGAGCCGGGTTCGCCGTCGATGATTTGAGTGCTGAGAACGACTTCGAGATTCCTTTTGTCGCCGGCGGCGTGAGCAAGGTGCATCAACTGTGCCAGATCGGCATTGTCGGTGACAAACTCGCCCGCTACCCGCGTGCCCCCGCGGCCGATTCCGGCAAGTACGATCGCCACTTTCCCTGTGTTGACGTCAGTAAATCGCGCCACGATGGCATAGTCGCGGTAGTTGTTGGTGGCCATCTGCACCCCGCGGTCGATGGCCCAGTTCGAGCGGCCCGGCGAGGTACTATCCATAATCCAAAGGTGCGTCATGTCGGCATCGTTGGCGAAGTGATAGCGGAGAGGGTTGGTCAGGCGCAGGGTCCAGGCGTTATCAAAGGCTCCCACAAAAACTGTGGGGCCGCGGCGGAGATCGTCAAGCGTCGTGGCTCCCTCGCCTTTGAGCGAGTACTGCTTGCCGCTGGATTGCAAGATCCCGGCTACTTTCACGGTGGCGCTTAGATCGTCAATGACGACTGCAGTGAGGTTATCCTTCAGAACGATCTGGTGCGCCGGCTCGAAAGCGTCGCGAAGAGCGATCACCGAGTACTCGGTTTGATCGGCAATACAGAGCAAGACTGGATCGCTCGAAGAGACAATCGGCTGCCAGAACTGATCGAAGCCGGACTCGTGGGCACGGTTCCAGAAGAAAATCGCGCCCGATGCGATGACAGCTGCCGCAATCAGGATCCATGCCAGTGTCAGCGGCCAGCTGCGTGGTACGCGCGCTTCCGGCGGAGAGGTGTTTTCCGGAGCTGCAGCCGGGGCCGTCTCCGCTTCCGGCAGACCGAAACCGTTACCCCCTTTAGGCCCGTGGAATTCAGGAATATAGGATCCCGACGGGAGGGTGATGCGTAGCTCCTCTTCGTGCACCGCCTCCTGGTAATACTGCGCCATACGCTTGCGCAGTTCGGCAGCAGTCACGCGCACAATCGGGTCCGAGGCGGTGTCGTAGCCAGGGTCGCGGCGGAAGATTTCAATCCCGAGGGTCCGTTCCTTGAGGTTTTCCGCATCGCCAGCCAGGGTGTGCTCGACAACAAAGCGCAGAAAATTAGGGAGCCGCTTGCTGTGGCTGAAGTAGGGGCTCGCCACCATGCGATCCAACTGCTCGCCTATTGCGCTTTTCGCGGCTTTGCTCAGGCCGGCGTGGATTTGATCTGTCGACGCATCCATTAGAGCCTCTCCGGCTGGAATAAGCGATTATAACCCCAAGTAACCACGAGTCCTTTCCTCCCTTGCGTCAATTTGCAAGTGTCTGAGATATTGCGGCTTACAAAATTGACAGGATAAGAATTCGCGTTTATCCGTAAGGACCCTGCTTGCAGTACCGTAAGGACCTTGGCAGTTTCTCCATCGAAATGCCTACAATGGTTTCCGCTTTTCGGTTACCACTGTGGCGGAGGTCGAAAGGCGCGCTGCCTGCGTCACTGCGCATCTCCGACCAACGGAAACAACGATAGGAGGCTTGACAAGATGATGGGACGGAAACAACGGTCTCTCGGGTTCTGGGGTGGATTCGCTCTTCTGATTGGGCTATTGGCGAGCACCGCTCCGTGGCTTAACGCACAAATCGCAACCACTACGGCCACCCTCTCGGGCGTCGTGACCGACCCTTCGGGGGCCGTCGTGCCCGGGGCCACCGTCACGCTGACGAGCACCGAAAACGGCATCACGCGGCAGTTCAAAACCGACGTTGCGGGCCGCTACGCCTTCAGCCAGCTTCTACCGTCTCACTACTCTCTGACGGTGAAAATGACCGGTTTCGAAACATACAAGCAGAACGGAATCGTTTTAGATGCCTCCGAGACCGCCACGCAAAACGTCGGCCTGACGGTCGGCGCGGAAACACAATCGATCACGGTGACGGCGAATGCATCCATGCTGAATACCGATAACTCCAACGTCGCGGCCGATCTCGAAGCCAGTCAGATTACCGAGATGCCGCTCAACACGCGAAACGTGTTCGGCCTGCTGATTCTGAATTCTTCGGTGAGCAACACATCGGAGGGTCAGATGCTTCTGGGCGGCGGCACCAACACCACCGACGACGCGGACCAGGACATCTCGTTCCTGAACTTCGCGGGCGGATTCTTCGGAACCACGGGCTTCCTGATCGATGGTTCGTGGGATACCGATACCGAGTGGGGCGGGGTGATCTTCGTTCCTTCGGTTGACGCGGTTCAGGAAATGAAGGTCCAGACCAACTCCTTTACCGCACAATATGGATGGAGCACAGGAAATGTCGTCAACGTGGTCACCAAGTCCGGGACCAACGCGTTTCATGGAGACGCATGGGACTTTTATCAGAACGAGAAACTGAACGCCGTTCCGTTCTTTTCCAACTCCAACCAATCGCTGTTCCGCGAAGAGGTCGGCGGTTCGGCCGGCGGCCCGCTCTACATTCCGGGGATCTACAAGCAGCGGGAGAAGACGTTCATCTTCGGCTTGTTTGAGTACCTGACGATTTCTACGCCGACCGTGGATACCTACACCGTGCCGACCACCAACTTCCTGGCCGGGAACTTCTCGTCAATCCTGGGCAGCTCCTCGGTCGGCACTGACGCACTGGGGCGGCCGATCTACGTCAACCAGATCTATGACCCGCACAGCGGCCACGCGATCACCGCCGGCCAAACCGATACCAAGACGGCCGGGAATCCTTACGGAACGGGCCTGATGGCCACCCAGACCGGCTTCATCCGCAACCCGGTTGCGGGCAACATCCTGAGTAATATTGCAGGCTATGTGCCGGATACGATCGGCGCCAAACTCCTCAGTTACTATCCGGCGGCGAAAACTTCCACGCTGAGCAACAACCTTGTCGTCTCCGGAACCGCACCGGCTCATTCGAACGAGTACAACGTGCGCGTGGACCACAATTTCAACGACAACACGCGGGGCTATTACCGTTACTCGTATAAGGAAGAGTTCAAGACCGGCGCCGCGGCCGACTGGGGAACCAATCCGGCAGGCCCCGGCAATGCCCGGCCCAACAACCGCTGGGGCATGTGGGCAGGATTTACGCATGTATTCAACCCGACCCTCACGATGAATGTGACCTCGGGCCTCCAGATTTGGCATGAGACCTCGAACAACCAGTCGCTCGGGTTCGATCCGACCTCGCTCAGACTTCCGGGTTATCTCAAGACAAACGATACGTTGTTCCCGGAGGTCAACGTGGGTGGCGAATCTCCTTTGGGTCCGGGGACCAACGATCAGCAGGCGGTCACCAACCACGGCCCCATCGGGACGGTCGCGGCCGACTTCATCAAGCTCCGCGGCAGCAACACGCTGAACTTCGGATGGACCGGCGTGGAGCAGATTTTCGGTCAGCATCCGTACTTCCAGGACCAGCTCTGCTTCGACGGCCAATACACTTCGGGCCCCAATCCTCTGAGCGGTTCCGGAGTGGCCAGCGGCAACGGCGTGGCCGAAATGCTCCTCGGTGTAATCGACAGTTCCTGCACCGGCGGGACTTCTGCCGGATACGACGACAGTCCGTACGAATCCAATCATCTCTTCGGTCAATACATTCAGGACGACTGGAAGCCGACACGCAATCTGACGCTGAATCTGGGTGTTCGCTACGAGATTCAGACTCCGTACACCTATCGCCACAATGCGGCGTCGATCTTCAATCCCAACGTTCTCAACCCCATCAGCTATGCGGTGGGCCAGCCGGTTCTTGGCGCTCTGCAGTTCCTCGGACCCGGCAACCGCTACGTCTACAACCCGAATTGGAACAACTGGGCGCCGCGCGTAGGGTTCTCATATCAGCCGACCCAGAGAGGCGTGATTCATGGCGGATACGGGATATTCTACCCAGAGTCGGTGACGAGTTCGGGCGCGGGCGATCAGGACGGTTTCTCCTCCGCGACCTACGCTAATACCAGCCTGAATGGCGGCATTAACCCCAACCCGAATATCAGCACGGCCAGCCCCTGGGGCGGCGTTTATGCACAGCTCACCGGCAACGCCAACGGCGAATACCAGCAGATCGGCAACGGGTTGGGCGGAGTCTTCAGAAGCCGTCCTTCGCCCTACGTGGAGCAGTGGATGTTTGGCGTGCAATACATGCTGACTCACAGCGACCAGATCGATGTGGACTACATTGGCAACCGCGGTGTCCGCATCATCGGAAGCTACGGATCGAACCAGCTCAATCCGAAGTACCTGTCGCTGGGAGCGAATTATCTATCCGGGGCGGCGTCCAGCAATCCCTTTGCTGCTCCATTGAAGCAATTGGAAGCTGGAGGAAAGATTGCCGCCAGTTCGTGCAACCTGGATAACGCAAGCGCGACCAATGCTCAACTGCTCTCGCCTTATCCGCAATACTGCAACGGCGGCGTGAGCCAGACGAACGCACCTGTGGGCCAGTCGCTCTACAACGCCTTGCAGGTCACGTACAACCATCGCGTGAGCAAAGGGCTGACCGCGCTGGTGTCCTACACCTACTCCAAGTTCCTCGACAACGTCGAAGGAAACAACGGCTGGTCCTACAACGGTCCCACCAACTGGGCCGCCACGCCAGCCAACAACTATAACCTGGCCGCGGACAAGAGCGTCGACGCGGGCGATATTCCGCAGTCGCTCGTGGCGAGCTACATTTATCAGCTCCCCGTCGGGCGCGGCAAGGCAGTCGGCTCGCAAATGAACCGGGCTATGGACGCGGTCGTTGGGGGTTGGGAGATTTCTGGAACTGCGACCTTCAAAGGCGGAATTCCGCTGGGCATCTTCGGCAGTGACCAACCCACGTTCGGCGGCAGTCCTAGGCCGATCGTGACCGGAAACGTGCATGCTTCCAATCCAAACTACCACGAGTGGTTCAACACCGGAGCATTTGCCTTTGCGCCTTACGGAAGCTTCGGGAATGCGCCACGCTTCTTCTCGAATCTCCGTGGTCCGCACTTCCAGCAATGGGACACGATTCTGGAGAAGAACTTCAACTTTGCGGAAAAGATGAGATTCCAATTCCGCTTAGAAACCTACAACACCTTCAACCATCCGAACTTCTATGCGCCGGGAGCGGGAGCAACGGGTTATGGGGGTTGCGACCCCAATGCTCCAAACTCTGCCTGCGCAGGTGGCGGCTTCGGACAGATCACACAAACCTTCACGCCTAGAAACATCCAGTGGGCCGGGAAATTCTACTGGTAGATCTTTCGTGGCGAGAATCTTCAAATCGCTGGCTGGTGTTCTGCTGGGCGGATCCATCATCGGATTCGCTCAGCAGCAGCCCGCCACCCTCGAGTCACTCTTCTCTGCTGCTCAACAGGCGCAGGCTTCGGGAGACTACGTCACAGCTGCGAACGATTACCAACAGGCGGCGAAGATGCGACCCGACATGCCGGAAATCTGGGCCAATCTCGGACTGATGCAGCAGGAAGCGGGAGACATTCCTGCCGCGATCGAAGCTTTTCAAAGAGCGAATCGCCTCAACCCATCCCTCTATGTTCCGAACCTTTTCCTTGGCATTGACTACGCGCATACCGGCAAGCCGGCGGAAGCAATTCCACTCCTCAGCAAGGCGGAGAAGAGCAATCCGGCCGATCCGCAGGCGCCGCTTGCTCTGGGGCGCGCTTACATCTCTGCCCGCAACTACAGTGCGGCGATTCCCAAGCTCAACCGCGCCCTCACGCTCAACCCCAAACTCGGCACCGCCTGGTTCGATCTCGGCATCGCTCAACTCGACCAAGTTGAGTCCGACGCGCGCACCATCTCCGAAGAGAACAAGCAGTCTCCCTTTGCCGGGGCACTTTATGCCGAATCCCTCATGAAGCAGGCCCGCTTTGGCGAAGCGGCCAGCCTCTACAAAACGTTGCTGGATGCTCAACCCCAGCCGCCTTGCATCCGTTCCGAACTTGGCTTCGCACTCATCCGCGAACACGACGAAGACAGCGCAATCTCCGCCTTTGCTGACGAGCGCACGCGTCACCCCGAGTGCGGTCTGGCGCTTCTCGGCCAGGCGCGCATCGCGCTGGATCGTGGCGACAGTCAACAGGCAGCCAATTTGATCAAGGAATTGTGGGCCCGCGATCACGGCTTCTTCGCGTGCAACGCGGCCGCCATTCTCCAGGGGCTGCCGCCCGATAAGGAATCCGCGTTCGTTACAAATTTGACCGGGGAGGCCAGCGGAACTCTACCCGCCGATCTCCGCCGTGCGCTCCTCGCCGCGTTCAACTCGCCCGATGAATGCTCCATTCAGCCGGGAATCGACAAATCTTCTTCAACCCCACATCGCACCGCCGAGGAATACTACGCTGCTGGTGAGTTCGCAGCGTGCGCCCGCACCTTGCAGTCGAGTCCCGCTCCGTCAACCGCCGTCAAACTCCGCTTGTTGGCGGCTTGCTCGTTTCTTGCCGGCAACAACGAAAGCGCGGCGCGCGCCGCAACCGCCCTCCGCGCTCTCGATCCGCATTCGCTCGAAGCGCTCTATTGGTCCATTCAGGCGAATGAACGGCTGGCATTCCAATCGCTGGCTCGCTTCCAGCAAATCGACCCCGAATCTCCTCGGAGTCACGTTCTCCTCGGCGACATCTATGAGCAGCTCGAGCGATACGACGACGCGCAGGCCGAGTACCAGAAGGCTCTTTCGCTCGCTCCATCCGATCCCGCTGCGATGCTCGGTCTCGCGTCGGCTTATCTCAGCAATTACAACCCCAAAGGCGCCATGACCCTCGCTCAGAACGCGTTGTCCCGTACGCCCGACGATCCTGAACTGAACCTCATCATGGGCCAGGCATTGCTCAACCAGCGCGAGTACGCTGAGGCCGAGCCATATCTCCAGAAAAGCCTAAGTGCCAAACCGCAGATGCTTCCTCGCATTCATGCGCTCATCGGCAAGGCGTATGCCGAAACCGGAAGAACAAAAGAAGCCATTGCAGAACTGGAGCTGGGTGCCTCGAGCGACGAAGACGGCTCCGTGCAATACCTGCTTGCGCGTCTCTATCGCCAGCTCGGCGATACCAAAAACGCACAGATCGCGCTCCAGCGAATGGAGACGATAAAGAAGCAACGAGAAGCGCGAGGCGTCAAGCGTATCGAGGACCCTGATCTGACACCGCTCGAGCGATCCTCCGCCCAGGCGTCCGCACCGTAAATCGCGAATCGTACCCGCAGTTTCCAGAAACATTATTCCTAAACGGTTAATTTCCGGGAGTCACGATGCGCACCAAGCGTTTTTATCTCGCAATCATTCTAAGTTTCCTGGCCGCAACACTCTGGGCACAGCCCGCGCAAGGGCCAGCCACCCCAAACTCCATTGTGAAGGCGCTGCCCAATGGCATGATCGCGAGCTCCGCAGTGCTCCACGAGGAGATCACGGCGTTGCGCGACGGCGTTTTGCGCGTACGCATCTGGCGGGGAGACACTCCCCCAGAGGATGCATCCTGGGCAGTGCTGTCCGATGCGCGCCACGCGTCCCTGCCGGTAACGAGACAAGACGGAGGAGATCAATTCGGATTCCGCACAGGTGCGCTGGCGGTTGCGATCGATCGACAAACACTTGAAATCACCATTCGCAATTTGGCGGGAGAGATTCTTCAAGAGGACGCACGCCCCATCCGCTACGATGGCGACGCATTCCGCATTTATAAAGTGATGCCGGATGACGAACATTACTTCGGTCTCGGCGACAAAACCGGGCCATTGGACCGGCGCAACGAAGCGTTCACGCTCTGGAACACCGACGCGTACCGGTTCCAGGAATCAACAGATCCGCTCTACAAGAGCATTCCCTATTTCATGGCGTATCGCGCCGGTCACGCGATCGGCGTGCTGCTCGATAACACCTGGCGCTCGAGCTTCGATTTCGGCAAGGAATCGCCCGGCGCGTATGCATTCGGCGCTGTAGCGGGGCCGGTGGATTATTACTTTTTCTATGGGCCGGATCCAAAACAGGTTGTGGAAACGTACGCATGGCTGACTGGAAAGCCGCCGCTGCCGCCGCTATGGTCATTTGGGTTTCAACAATCCCGCTATAGTTACACTCCCCAATCGCGCGTGCTTGCAATCGCCAATCATCTGCGCGCAGACCGGATTCCATCAGACGCCATTTATCTCGACATTGATTATCAAGAAAAGAATCGCCCATTTACCGTGGATCGATCGGCCTTTCCCGATCTTCCGGGCATGATCGCGCAGCTGAAGGCAGAAAACTTTCACCTGGTGATGATTACGGACTTGCACATTGCCAATTACCCTGAGCCCAGCTATCCGCCGTACGACACGGGAATCGCAGGCGATAACTTTGTCAAGAATGCCGACGGATCGATCTATAGCGGAGTTGTGTGGCCAGGACCCAGCATATTTCCCGATTTCACGCGCCAGCAGACGCGCGCATGGTGGGGAACGCTTTACCGCGCATTTGTCCGCAATGGCGCCGACGGCTTCTGGAACGATATGAATGAGCCATCGATCTTCAATTCGTCCACGTTCACCATGCCTTTGAACGTGGTGCACCGCATCGACGAGCCGGGTTTTGCTCCGCGCGACGCAACCCACGCCGAAATTCACAACGTTTATGGGATGGAGAACTCGCGAGCCACCTATGAGGGCCTGCGCGCGCTCAGTCCTGACAGCCGTCCCTTCGTTCTTACGCGAGCAACCTATGCAGGCGGACAGCGGTATGCCGCCACTTGGTCGGGCGATAACAGCAGCAGTTGGAACCATCTGCGCATGACCACGCCCATGCTTGAAAACCTTGGGCTCAGCGGCTTTGCATTCAGCGGCGCTGATGTTGGCGGATTCGCCGGGACGCCTTCGCCGGAGTTACTCACCCGATGGATAGAGGTCGGCGCCTTCCAGCCGATTGATCGCGATCACACCGAGAAAGGCACAGGCGATCAAGAGCCCTGGGTCGGTGGCGCGGAGCAGGAAAACATCCGCCGGCATTTCATCGAGACC
>JBEKAS010000091.1:0-14470 GCA_050015795.1 Occallatibacter sp.
GGGCCTCAAGAATGGTCATGCCTTCAATGCCGGCTTCCAGCAGCGCATCCTTCACCGCATCCAGCGTGGAGGGTTGTAATACGGCTTCAATCTTCAACATATGCAGAAATTCCTCGTTCGATAGCGTAACAGGTGGGGCGGGTTGTTTGCCGCCCGTGTTTCCCGAAGACAGCTTCTAGCTTCCAGCCCCTAGCTTCCAGCTTCCTCTTGCCGGAACGAAAAGCACTCAATCCAGCACGAAAAGGCTAGAAGCTAGTAGCTAGCTATTGAAATCGTAGCCCTCTTCCCCGTGCTGCGAGAGATCCAGGCCGGTCACTTCCTGCTCGGGAGTCACGCGCAGTCCCATGATCTTATCTACAACGAAGAGCAGAATCAACGTGCCCACAATGGAAATGCCCCACGCCACACCCACGCCCGTGAGCTGGTTGAGGATCTGGCCCCAATGCCCGTCGATGGCGCCTGTGGGAATGTTGTTTCCCGCTGCGTCCTTTCCATAGATCGGATTGATGACGCTGGCGGCAAACACGCCTGTCAGCAATGCGCCCAGGGTTCCACCCGCTCCGTGCACACCGAACGCGTCCAGCGAGTCGTCGTAGCCGAAGAACGACTTCGCCCCGAACACCATGAACGAGCAGACAAATCCTGCCGCAAGGCCGATAAGCAGCGCCGACATGGGCTGCACAAAGCCCGAGGCCGGCGTAATGGCCACCAGTCCGGCAACCGCGCCGGAAATGGCGCCCAGGGCCGTCGGCTTGCCATTGTGAAACCACTCAAAAATCGTCCATCCGAGTGCCGCGGCCGCCGTGGCGAAGTGCGTGTTCACAAAGGCGCTTGTGGCCAGCGGGCTGGCTGCCAGCGCACTGCCGGCGTTAAAGCCGAACCAGCCCACCCACAGCAGGCACGCGCCAACGAAGCTAAGCACCATGGAGTGCGGCGGCATGGCCGTGTGCGGGTAGCCGATACGTTTGCCCAGGTAAAGCGCGCAAATCAGTGCCGAGACGCCGCTGGTGACATGCACCACCGTTCCGCCGGCAAAGTCCAGGCTGGGAATGTGGCCGCCCGTGGCGTTCAGCAGTCCGCCCACGCCCCACACCATGTGCGCCATCGGGCAGTAGACGAGCAGCGACCACAGCGAGAGAAACACCGCCATCGAGCTGAATTTCATGCGCTCCGCAAACGCTCCCGTGATCAGCGCCGGCGTGATGATGGCGAACATCAGCTGGTAGATCATGTACGTCTGCTCGGGAATGGTGGCGGCATAATCGGGATTGGGAGTTAGCGTGACCCCGCGCAGAAAAAGATGCTCAAACCCGCCCACGAACACATTTCCGTGGCCGAAGGCCAGCGAGTAGCCCACCAGGGCCCACAGAATGCTCACCAGGCCCATCATGGCGAAACTCTGCATCATGGTGGCGAGAATGTTCTTCTTGCGCACCAGGCCGCCGTAAAAGAGCGCGAGGCCCGGCCCCGTCATCAGCAGAACCAGCGCCGCCGAGGTCAGCATCCACGCATTGTCGCCGGCCGATTGCGCACTGGCGGTTGCAGCCTGGTTGCTCTTAAGAGCCTGTTCGAGCGCGGCGATGCGCGCCTGCGTGTCGGCGGACGCCGCGGTTTGTGCGAGAGCCAGTGAAGGGAATCCGAATACCAGAAGAGAAAGCGAGGCAATCAACAATCTGATCGTGCGGCACGACATGAGATTTTCAACTCCCGTTGAGCAAGGGCGCGCCAAGGCGCCTTGCGCTGCGGCGGATTTCCGGCCGCCGTTTCGGTTCACATATAGGAGAATGCGCCGGCGACACGAGGTTGTGTCAGCTTGAGCCGCCGGAGCAGGTATTGCGATGAAACCAGCCAGGCGCACCTTGCGCCCGCCCCTCTGAAAGAAGTGTTATTGGCCTCACTATTCCATGTGCCGTATAAGGATTCCATGAAGAATTGGAAAAGGCTATGGCTTCCTTATAAGTTCTATGCATGCCCCGCCTGACGCGGCGCAAATCAACCAAGCCCGAGTAGATTCGCCATGGATTCAAGGGCATCGCCGGTGGCCGCGCGCAGATGACCTGCGCGTTCCAGACTTCTCCATCCACACGGAGAGAATCGGACGCCCTCGCAACGCTCGCCACCCTAAGTGCTAACAGATCCTAGAGGGCATTTTCGCCGCGCTCGTCGTTACGGATGCGAATCGCCTCGTCGATACGGCTGATAAAGATCTTGCCGTCGCCAATGCGGCCGGTGCGCGCGGCGCTCAGGATCGCGTTCACCACCTTGTCCTTCAATGCGTCGGCGGTAACGATTTCCAGCTTGGTCTTGGGAATGAGATCGATGGTGTACTCGCGCCCGCGATAAAACTCGGTGTGCCCCTTTTGGCGGCCGTGGCCCCGGGCTTCCAGAATTGTGATGCCTTCGATGCCGGCCTCAAGCAGGGCCTCCTTCACCGCGTCCAGTTTCACCGGTTGGATAATAGCTTCAATCTTGAACATATGCGGATCCCTCATCCTTCATCTTGCGCGGCCGCACCTGTCTCTCTGGCGCGGCCGGTTTCTCGCATCAAGCGTTGAATTCGTAGCCTTCCTCGCCATGCTGGGAGAGATCCAGGCCGGCGGATTCATCGGTAGGCGACAGGCGCAGGCCCATCACCCGATCGACCAGGAACAGTAACACGAGCGTGCCGGCGATGGCCAGCAACCAGCCGATGCCGGCGCCAACCGCCTGGTTGGCGATCTGATGCCAGTTTCCGTCGATGGCGCCGGTGGCGCGCGGCATCCCACTTGCGTCCTTGCCAAACACCGCATTGATGGCGCCCGCAGCGAAGATGCCAGTCAGCAGGGCGCCCATCGTGCCGCCCATTCCGTGCACCCCGAACGCGTCGAGCGAGTCGTCGTAACCGAGCACCTTCTTCATCCTCACGACCATGAAACCGCAAACCAGTCCGGCGATGGCTCCGATGGCCAGCGCGGCCATGGGCTGCACGAATCCCGAGGCCTGGGTAATCGTCGCCAGCCCGGCAACGGCGCCCGAGATTGCGCCCAATGCGGTGGGTTTACCGTTTTGCAGCCACTCTGCCAAGACCCATGTCAGGGCCGCGGCGGCAGCGGCAAATTGCGTGTTGATGAAGGCGCTGGTGGCCAGCGGACCTGCCGACAAAGCGCTGCCGGCATTGAAGCCGAACCAGCCCACCCACAGCAGGCACGCGCCGATGAAACTCAGCACCATCGAGTGTGGCGCCATGTTGGTCTCGGGGTAGCCGGCGCGCTTGCCCAGGTAGAGCGCGCAAACCAGCGCCGAAACGCCGCTGGTAATGTGCACCACCGTGCCGCCCGCGAAGTCGAAGACCGGCCAGCGTACGCCGTGCGTATTAGAGTTCAGCAGTCCCCCCGTGCCCCAGATCATATGCGCCATGGGGCAATAGACCACGAGAGACCAGAGACACAGAAGCACGGCCATGGAACTGAATTTCACGCGCTCGGCAAATGCGCCCGTAATCAGAGCCGGGGTGATGATGGCGAACATCAACTGGTACACCATGAACGTCTGCTCGGGAATCGTGGGGGCATAGTCGGGATTCGGGTTGAGCGATACGCCCCGCAAAAACAGATGTTCGAATCCCCCAATGAAGGCGTTTCCGTGACCGAAGGCCAGCGAATAGCCCACAATCGCCCACAGAATGGTCACCAGGCCCATCATGGCGAAACTCTGCATCATGGTGCCAAGAATGTTCTTCTTGCGCACCAGCCCGCCATAGAAGAGCGCCAGGCCCGGACCCGTCATCAGCAAAACCAGCGCCGCCGAAACCAGCATCCACGCGTTATCGCCGGCCGACCGCGCATCTTGAACGGCCTGCTGCAGTGCGGCGATCTGGCTTTGCGTCGCGGGTGCATCCGCGGCCGCGGTGGTTGCGGTCGCCTGCGCCAAAGTCCACGCTGGAATCCCAAACAGTGCAAGGAAAATCAACATTTTGAACCATTTGTGGCACATGAAGTTTCCACTCCAAAGACCGTTTGTGCGCACGAGGCGCGGGTTTCGTTGCCGCATGTCCGCCGCCATGTTGGGCCGGACACACGGTTCGACCTTCAGGTGGACTCAAACACGTGGGCCGCCACCGGAAAGGTGAAATCAGAAGTCTGGACTGAACTTGCATATCATTCTCATAAAGGTGCACAAATAACGCAAGTTTTGCCTATCGCAAAACCAGAGTGACTGTATCCTGAAGCCACAACCGCCAAGTCGGTGCGACCATCAGAGAGCAGCGACCTTCAAGAAAATCAACACGACACACCAACTCTGGTTTTGCCGTAAAGCCTGATTGTTTCCTTATGAATCTCATGCCCCAGCCGCAGAATCTCGGGAGCAAAGGCTTCGCCAATGATTTGACTCCTTCGCACCCGCAACCCGATTCACGCTTTTACTCCTTTCACTTGTTTCACTCTTCTCACTCCGACCACCCCATCGCCGTACGGCAAGACGCACGCTATACTGGACCCATGGCGTCCCCCGTAGAGCGTGACCGCTATCTGTTCGGAGCGCTCGATAGCAGCGCAAAAAATCGCCTCAAAGTAAGAGAAGCCTACTACGGCTATGAGCCGCCGGAAGGCGTCTTTCTCACTTCGCTCGATTTCGCAGTCAATTGGGTGCGCAAGAACTCCGTGTGGCCCATGACCTTCGGGCTGGCCTGCTGCGCCATTGAAATGATGTCCATGGGCGCGTCGCGCTTCGACATCGCCCGCTTCGGCGCCGAGGTGTTCCGGCCCTCTCCGCGCCAGTCTGACCTGATGATCGTGGCCGGGCGCGTCTCGCAAAAGATGGCTCCCGTTCTCCGCCGCCTTTACGACCAGATGCCCGAGCCCAAATGGGTCATTTCCATGGGCGCCTGCGCCACTTCGGGCGGCGTCTTCAACAACTATGCCCTGGTGCAGGGCGTCAATCAGGTCGTGCCCGTCGACGTCTATGTTCCCGGCTGTCCGCCACGTCCCGAGCAGCTCATCTACGCGATTAATCTTCTCCAGGAGAAGATCCAGCGCGAGCCGCGCAGCCTCCTCAAGACCCTCAATGTCGGCTAGGGGCCCTTCGTACCGCCGGTCTCCTGACCGGCTGTAGTGCGGGCGTCCACGCCCGCACCGATCAGAGAGCGACGACGAAATCGCGAGCCCTGAATGCCCAGCTCCCATAGCCCCCGAAAACCCCGCACCACCGCCCTCCCGCGCTTCTTGCACTCTTGGCGAATTATGCGCATCTACACCTGCCACGCCCGCCCGGTTTCGCTATCGCCCCCTGTTTTTGTCTATTCTGGATAGAGAACCTCGGGAGCTCTCTGTCTTGATGAACCGCTTGCGGTCTTTACGTCTGAAGTTGCGCCAGCTTGGCATTCCGGTCCAGCTCGTTTCTCTTTTTCTGTGCCTGTTGTGCCTTCCGGCTTTGCATGCCCAAGCCGCATTCGCCGTCGTCGGTCCTGATGGAGGCGATGCGCGCGCCTTTGCCTCCGTGCCCGGCGAGCCCCGTCATCTTTATCTCGGCACCACCAACAGCTGGCTCTACGAATCGTTGGATGAAGGTGCAACCTGGCATCGCCTGGCCAAGCTCGACCGCGGCGACGGTTTCGTCCTCGACAGCATTGTGGTCGATTCCGCCAACCCCTCGACTCTCTACGTGGGAGCGTGGAAGAACACTGACGACGGCGGCTTGTGGATCAGCCACGATGCCGGCCGCACCTGGCATGAAACCGCGTTCTTCAAAGGCCAGCACGTAAAGGCCCTGGTCCAGGCGCCCTCCGATCCCCACATTCTCCTTGCAGGAACCCTCCAGGGTGTCTACCGCTCCAGCGATTCCGGAGCCACGTGGACGCAGATCAGCCCGCCCGGCAGTCACGAGATCCACGAGATTGACTCTCTGGCCGTCGATCCCGCAGACCCCGGCATCGTCTACGCGGGAACCTGGCACCTGCCCTGGAAGACCACCGATGGCGGCCAGACCTGGAACAATATCAAGCAGGGAATCATCGAGGACTCTGACGTTTTCTCCATCATCGTCGATCCCGATCAACCGCACATCGTGTACCTGAGCGCCTGCAGCGGAATCTACAAAAGCGATAACGCCGGCACCCTCTTCCACAAGATTCAGGGCATCCCCACCGAGGCGCGGCGCACCCGCGTTCTCATGCAGGATCCTGAGAACCGCCAGATCGTCTACGCCGGAACCACCGAGGGCCTCTACAAAACCGTCAACGGCGGCAAAACCTTCACGCTCGTGACGGACTCCGACGTCGTCGTCAACGACGTCTATGTCGATCCCGGCAACTCCAGTCGCGTGCTCCTGGCCACCGATCGCGGCGGCGTGCTGGTGAGCGACGACGCGGGCGTCACCTTTGCGCCGTCGAACCAGGGCATCTCCGAGCGCAAGATCGCGGCCCTGCTCGTCGACAACCACAACAATGACGCCACCGCCGTCCTCTATGCCGGCATAGTCAACGACAAACAATTCGGCGGCGTCTTTCGTTCCGTCGATGCCGGCGCGCACTGGGAGCAGTTGGGCGCGGGGCTCGATGGGCGCGACGTGTTTGCACTCGCCGAAACCAAAGATGGAGCCATTGTGGCCGGAACCAGCCACGGCATCTTTGTTCTAGGCAGCGGCGACCCTCCCGCTTCCGCAAGCAATGCCGCGCCGGCCTCCGCTCCCGGCGATGCGGCCCCGGCAAATGGATCCGGCACGCCGGCGAGCGCCGCGGGCGACGCACCGACGGCCGCATTGACCTGGCAGCCGCGCAACGTCATCGCCAACACGCTGCTCAAGACCTCAACAGAAATCCATCGTGGCACCAAGGTCAACCTCGAGAAGCAAGTCAAGGCGCCTGTCATTCAGTTCGAGAGCCTCGTCAACGCGCTCGACGTCTCCGGCGACGTGTGGGTGGCGGCCGCCAACTACGGGCTGCTCACCAGCCACGATCAGGGCGCCACGTGGCAGGGCGGCCCGGTGATGGGCTTCGGCGACTATCTCTCCGTCACCGCGCACGGCAACGACATGGTCGCGGCGCGCGACGACAGTGTGGTCATCTCCAACGATGCCGGCCAGTCCTGGTTCCCCATGGGCATGCCCACCATGCTCACGCACATTCACCGCGTCGTCTTCTTGCCCGACGGCACTCTCTGGCTGGGCGCGCGCGAGGGCGTCTACTTCACGCGCAACCTGGGCAAAACCTGGATGTGGATCCATCGTCTTCCGTTTAACGACGTCGACGATCTCAGCTACGACCCGGCTTCCAAGCGAGTCCTCGTCAGCTCGCGCACCAGCGATGAAGTCTATGCCATCGACCCCAGAACCATGACCTGGGTCTGGTGGCGGACCGGCTACCAGATCGCCCTCATCCGCGTGGCCGGCGATCGGCTCGTCGCAGCCTCGCTCGACGACGGCGTTCTGCTGGGCCCCAAAGTCCCGCCCGCGCCTGCGCCGCCCGACGCGCCGGAGACTTGGTAGCGTTTTTGCGTTCGGGGTGGGGTGTTTCGTTAAGTCCAGCAGAATCAGGACAGATGTTCGTTTATCAGGTGCGTTTACCCGGCCAAATGTTCGCTTAAGTGGTGCGACGCGCCCCGCAAATGTTCGCTCGGGAGGTCGCGATTCTTTGAGACAAATACCGTGAAATTGGCCATTTAAGGGGTGAGTGTAACCGTGAAATTGACCAAATAAGGGCAAAGGTTCACAGAGAATTTCCCAAAAGAGGGGTATAACGGGCGATAGACGCGCTAAAAAGCGTGTTTTTAGCGCACTTTTGGCATGTTTTGCATGCCAGAAAGCGCTTTCTGGTGCGCTGCGCGCAGGGGTCAGGTGTCGGAGAGACAGGGACTAGGGACTCAGGGACTCGGGACTAAGGGACTAGGGACTCAGGGACTCAGGGACTCGGGACTAAAGGACCAGGAACAGCATCACCGGCGCATTTGGTTTCAGGAGGAATTTCTGAAGCTGCTCAGGAACCACGGCGTGGAGCTCGACGAGCGGTATATAGGTCAATAGTTCTTACGCCCGCACCCAGAGGGTCCCCGGCGGGCTGAGGCGCGCAGCCGCTCCGATATCCCTAGTCTTACGACTGGGGCTACCGTATTTCGCCCGCGTTGCGGGCTTGCGGCGGCGTGAGGGCAGCGCCCTCCCGGGTCCCAAAATCGGGACTGCGGGGCACCCCGTTTCGTGGTGATTTTGCTTGCCGAATAGCCGGGCCACCCGCCGAAGATTCGCTTGTGGATGGGCGAACCGGAGACCCGCCCTGGCAGGCGGGTTTTTCTATTTGAAGGCGCTATACTCCCAATCGAAGTGTTGAAGGGAGACAGACGTGACAGATACGGCAAATCAGCCCGAATTGACTCCGCTTAAAAACGTGAAGAGGCGCCTTGGCGATCTGAACACCAAGGCCTACTACTTGCTGGTTGCCCTTAGCTTTCTCTATTTGCGCCCCACCGCGCCCGGAAGCGGAACTTCGCTCCTCCTGAAATGCGCTCTGACGTTGACGGGCCTTGCAGCAGTTCTGCCACTCCAAGACTTTTTCGAGGGGAGTGAGTGTTGGATGTCCTTTGTTAGGTGGTTTAAGGTGTCTCTTCTTACCGCCGCGTTGTTGTGTACCCTCTGTTGGGTCTGGTTTTCCTTGTCGTGAAGCCAGCAACCCACTAAAAGGACACCACCAAATTCCGCTGGCGGTGCGTCGAGAAGCCTCAGCCATGATGCGCCAAGTATATTTTTGCCCAAAACCGGGGCCGCGCGGCACCCCATTTCGCGGTGAGTCTGCTTCCTGAGGCCCGTGCCACCCGCTAAATCAGCCGCTCAAGGTGAAGATTAAATTCACTGTGGTTTCCACTTCCACTGGTTCATTGTTGACCGTGTAAGGCTTGTATCGCCAAGTCTTCACGGCGTCCAGCGCAGCCCGTTGCAGCATCGGTGGTCCGCTGACGACTCTAAGCTCTTCGACAGTTCCTGCCTTCGAGATAGTGGCCTGAAGCACCACCGTTCCGGAAACGCGAGCAGCCCTGGCGATGGGCGGATAAATGGGTTGAGTCTTCTGCAGCAGCAGACCTACGGCTACGTCGGCAGGGATTTTGACCTTCGCAGGAGTCTAGCTCTTCGGATTTGTAGCTCTGATTTCGTGGCCGCCGTAAGCGACGAAAGGATCGCTTGGGTCCTTTACAATCTCAAACCCATTCGCATCGTAGGCCGGAGGCGGGCCGGAAGAAAAGCCAGCGACGCCGACTACGCGCCAACCTGTGAGAGCGACGTCCTCGCTGCCCTCAGACGTTCTGATGTTAAGTCTAGCGTCAACAGCCCGACTCTCCCGAAGACCAAGGATCGGATCGAACACAACGCTGTGCCGTTCCCTCGATACGATCCCGTTGTGATCAAGATCTACCTCTACAACGGCGGAGGTTATGCAACTGTTGGTGTTGTTCTTGTATCCGAACAGAGCTTTCCATTTAAGAAATGCCCTCGCGTTATCGTCGTACTCCTCCCATGAATAAAGCGACCCCTCCCACCCAACAAGATTTGAAACTTGGTCGCGCAGCAAGGGTTTTGAATTAACACCCGACGGAAGCGATGGGGGGCACGCTGAAGCAACGTTGCTATTGCCGCCACTGCCGTTCGCATTTGGGCCAAAAAGGTCAGAAAGATCTACGGGCTTCTGCCCAGCAGGGGCGGGGGCCTGACCCTGGCCAGTGGTATTTGTCGACCTCGATTCACCGGTTGGATTGGAAGTGGTCTGTTCGTCGTTCCTGGAGGAATAGGCCCAAATCCCCGCTCCTATAACTACGGCAAAGGCCGCACCAACGGAAAGCCAGAAATATGCTGGGAGGGGCTCCGCTGGCTGCAGCGGTTGTTCGATCGCTGACGGATGGGAATCTCGCTGTGATTCGGGGAGCGGAATCGATTGTTTTTGCTCCGTTGGGACGGGAGGCGGGGATACATCTGCCTGAACTGGCGCGGCGGCCTCTCGAGTCTTGGCTGTATATTCAATGAGTTTTTGGGCTTGCTTAGCTTTTCTCGCCCTATAAAACCAGATGGCCGCTGCTGCACCACAGATGACTGCCTTACCAAACGCTACCCCGGCTAGCTCTTGAGACCGCTCAGCTGGCTGTCCAATCAATGCAAGAAACCAGAAAAACCACCAGCAAGCGAGAACAGCCAGAACGTAGCGACAGATAGTCCCGACGACCTTCCAAATATCGTCCACGTTAGTTCTCCTTCCCGCGACCGGAAGATCTGCTCACATCCACCCTATCCGGAGTACCGCATCTCATTCATGACACGGAGAATTGCGGCCAAGCAAAGGGCCGTAACAGTACTCGGCGCACCAGCCGCTACGACGGCCCGATGAATTCGTATACTTCTTTGCCGGTTAGCATGTCCCTGCTGAAAGCGTGAACAAATCCATCGTTGGCATAGCGCTGTTTGTAATGTTTAAACTGCTGAAAAGCATCAGCATAGTTGGGAAAGGCGTCACTCCCCGCAGTGTTGAGGACCTGCCTTTCTTCCTTAGGCTCCTTATCCTTCTCATCCCACCAACCGTGGGTAATGATCAAATAGTCCTCCGCCTTTCCCCGTGCCCGCACTGTCTTCAAGGTCAATTCGTAGAACTCAGGGTATTCGGCGGAGGTCTCTGGCGAAGCGGTTTTGTAAAGTGTGAGGGACACGTCCTGATCCTACCCGAGGATCTGCACAAAGTTGCGTCACCGGGAATTGTACGCCCCTCGGAAGACCTGGCGGGTGGCCCGGGTCTTAGGGAAGCAAACTCACCGCGATGAGCGTGCCCCATTATCTCGATTTTGAGGCTCGGGATTTAACGACTCAGCTAGCCAGCGCCTCCACCACCGCCTCTGGATGCCGGGCAATCACCGTGAGATAAGCTCGCGCTGCGCGATCCGGACGGCGGCGTCCCTGCTCCCAATCCTGCAAGGCGCGGGGGTCGAGAGCGAAGCGGCGCGCAAACTCCGCGCGGCTGAGGCCGGTGGCCGCCCGCACCGCACGCACATCCACTTCAAGCGGAAGCGGAAACTTGTGAATAGCCGCGGGCTTCGCCTCGCCCTTGGCGATCGCGGCCGCCTCGCGCATGGCCGCGACAAGTTCGTCGGCAACATTCTTCCGCTTCATGGGTTGATCCTTTTCATGGTTTAATCCTGCGCACCTTTGCTGCCGCCTTCAGCGTCGCAGCAAACGCCTTAACCTCTCGCTTTTGTTTCGGCGTAAGGTTTGCCTGTTCATCCTTGCCGTAGAGAAAGATGGCGCAGAGCGGATTCTCCTCGTCGAAGAAGTAGTAAATCACCCGCACTCCACCGGATTTCCCTTTGCCCCGCGCCGCGAATCGCACCTTGCGCACTCCCCCGGTGCCCACAATCTCATCTCCCGATTGCGGATGAAGGGCAAGGTAGAAAATCAGATCCTCATGCTCCTCGGCTCAAAGCAGCTTCTCTGCCCTGCGGGCAAAGGCGCTGGTTTCAACGACCGTCAGCATGGGAACGCTCACCTGAGGATTATGCGGCATTGCCGCACTCGCGTCAAGCCCTCGCGTGCGCGATCTGGTCGGCGGCGTCCCTGCTCCCAATCCTAGAGCGGTTCCAGAATTCCCGTGCCCCGCTGGGCTCAGTCAAAGGTGGCGTTTTCTTGAGGAAAACGCCACTTGGCGTCCAGGCTTCTGCGTACAGCAATTCTGGAACCGCTGTCGGCGTGCGCTTATCTGCGCACGTGCTGTGTGCTTTCCCGCATCTCAAAATCGAGATCCTTCGACTACACTCAGGACAGGTTCCGGGGCACCCGGATCGCGGTGAGTTTGCTTCCTGAGAACCGGGCCGCCCTTGGTGTATTGGGCGCCGGGCCATCGGCCCTGATAATGGTATGAATGCCATTCACCTTGTCCCACCCTGCTGCCGCGATTCCATTTCTGCGCACGCGCCTGGTTCCGTCTGCGTTGGTGATTGGCTGCATGGCGCCCGATTTTGAGTACTTCATTCACTTCGCGCCTGAGGGAGGATTCGGTCACACCTTAGCCGGGGTTTTTCTCTTTGATTTGCCCGTGTCGTTCATTGCGCTGTGGCTGTTCCACGTTTATGCAAAGGAGCCGCTCTATTCATGGCTGCCCGAGAGCGTGCGGCGGCGGATTCGGCTTGGCCCGGCTGCTCTGCCGGTCAGGAACATCGCGCAGTTTGCGCTGGTGCTGCTGTCGATCCTCATCGGAGTAGCGACCCATATTCTGTGGGATTCGTTCACGCACCCGAATTTCTGGCCCTACCGCCATTGGCGTTTCCTGCACCGAATGGTTCAGTTGCCTGTGTACGGACCGATGGAGTATCTGCGAGTGCTCCAACACGGCAGTACGGTTCTTGGCGCCGCTGTGCTCCTGCTCTGGTTTTGGCACTGGTTTCGCAGGACGGCTCCCATGCAGCCGGAAACGGCACGGTACCCACGAAAGAACCATCGCGCCGCGCTGTTCGTGATCTGCATCGCGGCTCTGATAGCAGCGGTTCTTAGGGGACTCGTATTACCTGAACTTGGAAGTCCTGATGACAACCCTGGAAGAAAGGAACTTTTTGCACGCGCTGTCATCACGGCGATCAACATTTTCTGGCTGGGAGTGGTGGCGTATGGCGTCTGGAGAGCTAGAGCGCGAAACAAACTGGAGAATGCGTAGGCTGCGGCACGACTGACGTCGCGCCCCGATGCAAATCTCCTTGCGGTCTTTGAAGTGTGCGGGTCTGGAGACCCGCACTACAGCCGGTCAGGGGACCGGCGCTACTGTCCCGCCTTGAACGCCTTGTCGACGATGGCGTTGGGGTCGCGGCCTGCGGGGAGCAGGGTGAATAACGATTGGCTCGCGGTGCGCACCACGGCCACGTCGCCCGAGCGGCGGTCCACCACGAAGAGCAAATGGCCGGCAGCGGAGAAGGCCATGGCGGCCGGTCCGTCGCCCACGTGCAGCGACGGGGCTAGGCGCTTGCCGTCGCCAATGGAATAAACGGTGACTTCCTGCGAGCGCTGGTTGGCCACATACAGCAGAGCGTTGTCGCGCGAAACCAGGCCGCAGACCGGATCGGCGCCGATCATGTAGGTGTCGCCCACCTCGTCGGTGGTGTTGTAGATCTCGCTGACCGAGTTGGAAAGGGAATTCGACACGAAGATCTCGCCGCCATCGGGCTTCAGCGCGAGATCTATGGGTCCGCGGCCCACATCCATCAGCGCTTCCAGTTGGTCCGGCTGATTGGGACGGGCTTTGGAATTTGCCAGTGCAATCACCATCACCTGATGGCCGCTGGAGCACGCGACAAATGCCTTTGAAGAATCCGGCAGAATCACGGGGCTGGCCGCTCCGGGGCAGTCCCCAAACACAGCGCGCACGTGGCCGTCCGCGGGATCCATCAGCGTGACGGAGTTGCCCTGCTGGTTGGCGATCACCAGCGTCTTGCCATCGGCGGCGAGCCGCGCCGCCACCGGCACCTCGCCGGCGCCAAACTGCGCAAGTTCGCGCCGCGTCTTCAGATCGACGACAGAGATTGAATTGGAGCCAGAGTTCGCGACATAGGCGCGCGCGCCATCCGCGTCCAGATCGATCGAAAGCGGTTGGAGGTGTACGGCAATGGTCGCCACCACCGTGTTGTGCTCGGCATCGATGACGGAAATGGAGCCGTTGGCCCCGGCGGCGCCTGCGTTCACTACGTAGATTTCGTTGCGCGTGGGGCTTGCGGCCACGGCCACCGGATGCTGTCCCACGGCGAGCTCGCGGTCCACGCGGACATCGACCACGTCGAGCACGGTCACCGTGTCGCTGCCGCCATTGGTCACATAGGCGTATTCGCGGTAGTTGGGCGGATACTGCGGAAAATCGTGGGGCCGGCAGCCGGTGAGGAAGAGAGCGAGTGTGAGTGTGAGTGTGAGTGTGAATGAGGCGTGTGTGGGCGTGGACGCACGCATGGCAACCGGTCTCCCACCCCAGCAAGCCAAAAGCGAGTTTGTCGGGGGCCCCGGCCTAGATACCGGCGGTACGGGTTCTTGCCGATCACTTTTCACTTTCCACTCGCTGCCACAGCGGAAGCGTTCACGCTTCGCGGCAGGTTGCGGCCGACGATGGGCGCAATCCGTTCGATCTCGTTCATCATGGTGCGGAACTGCTCGGGATACAGCGATTGTGGGCCATCGGAAACCGCGATCTCGGGATGATTGTGCACCTCGACGATCAGGCCGTCGGCTCCGGCAGCAATCCCGGCCCGCGCCATGGGCAGAACGCTGTCGCGGCGGCCGGTGCCGTGGCTGGGATCGACGAGGATCGGCAAATGACTCACGTGCTGCAAGGCGGGCACAATGCTGAGGTCGAGCGTGTTGCGGGCATGATCTGAAAACGTGCGCACGCCGCGCTCGCACAAAATCACCTCGTAGTTGCCCTCGCTCATCACGTACTCGGCGGCCATCAGGAGCTCTTCGAGCGTGGCGCTCATGCCGCGCTTGATGAGCACCGGCTTGCGCA